>SFFS01000119.1 GCA_004557805.1 Clostridiales bacterium
ACAACCATACGCTCTGACGCATACCGCCCGCCCAGCAGGCCAGCCCGACGATCAGCTCCAGCGACAGCGCCGGCACAAATCCGCCCGGCCGCAGCGAGAGCGACCAGCCCGCCAGCGTCATCACAACGCCCAGCAGCGCGGCCGCCTCCGGCGCGTAGACCTGCAGGGGTGCGGTTACGCCGCGCAGCAGCGGGAGCATTGCGCCCAGCATGCCGCCCAGGCGCAGCAGCCGCCCGCCCGTGAACAGATACACGGCCAGCGACACGCCGCCTGCGGCCAGCCCGGCGAACAGGTATACGCCGCCCATGCCCCACAGAAGCGCGCAGAAAGCCGTCAGCACGCATGCGCGAACGGCTGCGCCGTATGCGGGAAAATCCAGCGCGCACAGCGCGGGCAGAACGAGCCCCAGCGCCAGCAGCAGGCCGGTCAGGGCGGGCCAGACGGCGGAATTCAGCTTTTTCAGAACGGATTTCAGGTTTCTACCTCCCCGGCGGAAACATCCGCCAGCGGCTCGACGGCCACGGCCGTCACCTCCACATCGTTGCGCATCAGGCGGCGCGTCAGCGCGGCTATGGCCGGATCGGCGCCGTCGGCGGCCAGCAGCACGCGCACCTTCGGCCCCATGCGGCGGATGCGCAGAATCATATCGGCGATTACGGGATTCATGCGGCTGGTGATGACGGCGGTCGAGCCTGTGCGGCGCATGCGCCGCGTTTCCAGCTGCAAGAGCCGCTCAAACCCGGTGGCTCCGTCGAATTTGCAGCGCGCCAGCGCTTCCAGAACGAGCGGAAGTTCCTCCTGCTTGGAAACGCTTACGTCGTCCGGTTCGGCGGCCAGCAGCGGCATCCGCACCGGCGCGCCCGCATCCAGAGCCGCGGAGGCAACCGAAGCGGCGGCCTCGCAGATCGCGTCGCGCACGGCGGCGATATCGCCGCCCGCGGGCACGGCCGGCGGCGCGCAGTCGACCAGTAGCACCGCGTCGGGTCTGGCCGGCTGTTCATAGACGCGCACCAGCAGCTCCTTGCGGCGCATGGAAAGCTTCCAGTGAATCTTTTTCAGCTCGTCGCCCGGCTGATAGGCGCGCAGGTCGGTGGGCATCGTCGCATCCTCAAAGGCGCGCGCGGTCAGGCTTTCGTCGTCGGAATCACCTGGGCTGAACGAAAGCGGCGCGCACAGGTTTACGCGCGGCAGCACCGTCAGTTCGTCGCTTTCCGCGCCGGAAAGGCGCGCTTTCAGCGAAAAGAAGCCGAACACATCCTCTGCGCGGATTTCATCGACGCCGAACGGGAAGCACCCTACGTGCGCGCAGAAAAGCGTCTGCCGCACGTCGCCGAAACGGAAGGCGCGCGCCGGGCAGCGCAGCGGGTAGGTCGCGTTTTCGCTCGCCGAGCAGATGCGCAGCGTCAGCGGCGCGACGGGCAGCGGGCAGCGATGGCGCAGCATCACGCGCAGGCGGACGTCCTCGCCGCGCACGACGCTCGTTTTTTCCATTTTGCAGCGCACCGTCAGCGTGGCGAGCGCCCAACGCACGGCCGCATACGCGCCCGGAACGGCCAGCGCGAGCGCCAGAAACATCAGCCAGAACATCGTGCCGCCGGTGGAAAGCGCCGTTATCAGCAGCACGGCGGCGCACGCAAGCGCCGCGACGCAGCGCCGCGTCATTTGACGCGCACCGGCACCTGAACGCCGTCGATGATGCTTGATACGATGCGATCGGGCGTGTCGGCCTTCATGCGCGCTTCGGGGCTGAGCATCACGCGGTGGCAGAGCACGGGCAGCGCCATGCGCTGCACATCCTCCGGAAGAATGAAATCGCGGCCGGCCAGCAGCGCGCAGGCCTGCGCGGCCTTGATCAGCGCAATCGCGCCGCGCGTGGAAACGCCCAGCTGCAGGGCGGGATGATGGCGCGTGGCGCTGGTGATGTTGGCGACGTAGCTGCGCACCTCGCGCGAGCAGTAAATTTCCGTTACGGCGGCCTGCATGGCCAGAATATCTTCGGCACTGCACACGGGCTGAAGCGTGGAAAGCGGCGACACGGGCGCGGAATAGCGCTCGAGAATGTCCATTTCGTCCTCGATGGACGGATAGCCGATGGAAATGCGCATGAAGAAGCGGTCCATCTGCGCCTCGGGCAGCGGATAGGTGCCTACGAACTCGACGGGGTTCTGCGTGGCCAGTACGAGGAACGGCCTGGGAAGAGGATGCGTCACGCCGTCGATCGTTACCTGGTATTCCTCCATCACTTCCAGCAGCGACGACTGCGTTTTCGGCGAAGTGCGGTTGATTTCGTCGGCCAGAACGATCTGGCTCATCACCGCGCCGGGCTTGAATTCCAGCTCGTTGGTTTTGAAGTTGACGATGGAAAAACCGGTCACGTCGGAGGGCGTAACGTCGGGCGTGAACTGAATGCGCTTGAACGAGCAATCGAGCGATTTGGCCAGCGCGCTGGCCAGCGTGGTTTTGCCCACGCCCGGCACATCCTCGATGAGCACGTGACCCTTGCACAAAAGCGCGATGAGCGCCAGTTCGATCACTTCGTCCTTTCCGACGACGACCTGAGCGATATTCTGCTGTAAAGCGCGAACAAGACGGCGCGGCTGCTGCATGGCGTAAAATCTCCTCTTTGTGAAAATACCGATCCATTATAGTGGAAAGGGTTGAAAAATGCAATCAATACGGGTATCCTGTAATCAAACGAACGAGGAGGACAAAATCGTGCAGAGGCGGATGGGATGCGTCGTGCGGCATGAGGCCGAGGTGGATTCGACGAACAGGCAGGCGCGGCTCTGGGCGCGCGAGGGCGCGCCGGACGGGGCCGTCGTCGTGGCCGCGCGTCAGACGGCGGGACGCGGAAGGATGCAGCGCAAATGGGAGTCCCCGGCGGGAACGGGGCTGTATCTGTCGGCCGTCGTGCGCTCGCCGCTGCCGCCGGAGAAGCTGCCCTGCCTGACGTTCGCGGCGGCGATGGCCGCGTGCGACGCATGCCGCGCGCTGGGAGCGCGGGCCGCCGTCAAATGGCCGAACGACCTCGTGCTGGAGGGAAGAAAAATCGCGGGGATCCTGCTCGAACGCGAGGGGGACGCGGCGGTGATCGGCATCGGCGTGAACGTGCGGCAGCGGCTGTGCGATTTCCCGGAGGAGCTGCGCGAAAAGGCCGGGTCGCTGGAGATGCTGACGGGTAGGCCGGTCGATCTTTCCGCGCTGGAGCGCGGATTGATCGACGCGCTCGGAAACCGCGTCGCGCAGGCGGAGCGCGGAGAATGGCGGGACGATTACCGCGCGATGTGCAAAACGCTCGGCGCGCCTGTGCGCGTGATTGCGGCGGACGAGACGTTCGAGGGAACGGCGGAAGAGATGGACGAAACCGGCGCGCTGCTGGTGCGCGATAAGACGGGGACGCTGCGCCGCGTGCTGGCGGGCGACGTTTCGGTGCGGGGGCTGATGGGATATGTTGATCGGGATCGGGCTTGACCTGTGCGAAATCGCGCGCATGGGGAACGAAAACGCGCGCGCGATGTTTACGGAGCGCTTTTTTAACGCGGAGGAGCGCGCGTATGTCGAAGCGCGGGGCGCGGCGGCGGCGCAGTCGGCCGCCGGGATTTTCGCGGCGAAGGAAGCCGCGCTGAAGGCGCTGGGCTGCGGCATCGCGCTGCCGCTGACAGACGTGGGCGTGACGCACGACGAAGCGGGCGCGCCGCGATACCGGCTTTGCGGCGAAGCCGCCGCGAAAATGGCCGCACTGGGCGGGAAGGCGATGCACCTTTCCATCACGCACGAGGGCGGCATGGCCGCAGCCGTGGCGATTCTGGAGGGCTGAAGGATGAAATACGTCATTACCGCGGAAGAAATGAAGCGGACGGAAACGGAATTCATACGCCGCACGGGCTATCCGAGCCTGCTGCTGATGGAACACGCGGCGCAGGCCGTGGCGGAGGAAACGCGGCGGCATGCGGAAAACGCCGTGTTTTTCTGCGGGCCGGGCAACAACGGCGGCGATGGGTACGCGGCGGCGCGGCTGTTCGCGCAGGCGGGCGGGCGCGCCGAGGTCTGGGCGCTGAGCGATCCGGAAGCGCTGCGGGGCGACGCGCTGACGAACGCGCGGCTGTGCGCGGCGCTGGGCGTGCCGGTAAAGCGCTGGACAAAGGAGACGCCGCTGCCGCAGGGGTGCGGCGCGATTGTCGACGCAATGTTCGGCATGGGGCTTTCGCGGCCGCTGGAGGGCGCGTATGCGGATGCGGCGCGGCGGATCAACGCCGCCGGGCTGCCTGTCGTGGCGGTGGATATGCCCAGCGGCACGGCTGAACTGTCGGTGCGCGCGGACGTGACGGTGACGTTCCATAAAATGAAGTTGCAGCATGCGCTGTTCCCCGGGCGCGAAAACGCGGGCCGCGTGGTCGTGACGGATATCGGCATACCGGAAGACGGAGCGGGCTTTTCCGTGCTGGAGGAGGGCGATGTTCCTGCGCTGCTGCCTCCGCGGCTGCGGAACGCGCACAAGGGAACCTGCGGCCATGCGCTGCTGATCGCGGGTTCGCGCGGCATGGCCGGAGCGGCGGCGCTGTGCGCGAACGCGGCGATGCGCGCAGGCGCGGGACTGTGTACGCTTCTGGCGGCGGAGGAGACGATTCCTGTTTTGCAGCAGCTTGCGCCGTGCGCGACGTGTCTGCCGCGCGAAAGCACGCCGCCGGAAGAGGCGCTGCGCGGCAAGGCGGCTTTCGCGGCCGGGCCGGGGCTGGGAAGAAGCGCGGAGACGGCGCGGATTCTGACCGCGCTCTGCGCGGAAAAATTGATCCCCGCCGTGTGGGATGCGGACGCGCTGAACTGGCTGAGCGAGCAGCCGCAGAGGCTGGGCGAAAACGCCGTGATTACGCCGCATCCGGGCGAAGCGGCGCGCCTGCTGGGCTGCGGCACGCGCGAAATTACCGCCGATCCGATTGCCGCGGCGCAGGCGCTTTCGGAAAAATTCGGCTGCACGGCGCTTTTGAAAGGCGCGGCGACGGTGATCGTCTGCGGAGAGAAGCGCGCGCTGAACCTTTCGGGCACGCCGGGACTGGCGACGGGCGGAAGCGGCGACGTGCTGACGGGCGTAATCGCGGGCGCGCAGGAGAGCGCGCGGCGCAAAAACGCGGCGTCCGCTCGATGCTTGCCACGGACGCTGCGGAGGCGCTCGGCATAGAATAGCACTGGAAGCGCAAAGAAAAGGATGGGCGCGGAGAAACGAACGTTTCGGAGCGTGACATCCCGATGACGACCGTAAAACGCGGAGAAATCTATTGCGCCGACCTCGATCCTGTCGTAGGAAGCGAACAGGGAGGCGTCAGGCCGGTGCTTGTCATACAGAATGATTTGGGAAACCGGTTCAGCCCTACGGTGATTGTGCTGGCGATTACTTCGAAGACGCATAAGGCGGGCCTGCCCACGCATGTGAGCCTGGATGCAGGCGAGGCCGGGCTTTCAAGGCCGTCGGTTGTGCTGGCGGAGCAGATGCGCACGTTGGATGCGGCGCGGCTGCGGAAAAAGCTGGGCGCGGTGCGCCCGGAAAGAATGCGGCAGATCGACGGAGCGATCCGCGCGTCGCTGGCGATTGAAGGATAAGAGAAATATTGCCGGCTTCGCCGTCCGAGAAAAGAACGGCGGGCCGGGTTTTTATTTGCATATTTTGAAAGAAAACGATACGCGAAATAAAATTTTACTAAAATTTATAACAGAAATATCGCTGAACGACAAGAAATGCGGCGGATGGAGAGATCGAACATCAAAAAAATATAGAAATAATTCTTGAAACATGAAAAATACTATTGATTTCTACTTTAACGCGTGATAAAATTTAGAAAAATATTTACTGAAGCGTTTATTTAACAAAGGGGGAGAACGACATATGCATATTCAGGATGTGCACTATACTCCGATCGACGAATTTGAACTGGTCGAGCGGATGCAGGATGTGACCCGCTATCAGCGGCTTTGCAGCGAATATGGCGTCCGCGGAGACGGCATGGAGGTGTTCGAGGCGCTGAAGCATGATATCGGCAAGGCGCTGGACAGGTATCAGGCGATTGTGACCTCCGCCGTCGATCCCGACGAACCGGACGACCTGGAGAGCGTTCTCGCGCTGCGGCCGGAGGGCCCGCGCAAACTGACGGACGGTGTGCCCGCCGGTTATGCCGAACGCCTTCGCGGCGCGTTCTACGGACGCATGGCGGGCTGCACGCTGGGCGCTGCGCTTGAATTTGAAAGCGTGGACGCGATGAAGGACTGGGCGGAATATTTCGGCGATAAGTACCCGCTCGAGGATTACTGGAGCCGCATCAAAAATCCGACCGATCCGCATTACATTGTCGGCAAAAAGATCGATCTCACGCGCGGCCATATGGACGCTGTGCCGCCGGACGATGATACGATTTATACGCTGCTGGGTCTGCTGACGATGGAACAGTATGGTCCGGACTTTACGCAGGAGGATATGGCGGAAATCTGGAAGCGTTACCTTCCGCTGGGACCTGCGGGCGGCGCGCACGGCCTGCGCGGCTGCTGGTGGGGCGAGCGCAAGATGCTCACAAACCTGCTCGACGGCATGAAGCTTCCGGAAGCCGGGCTGTACCGTAACCCCAACCTGCAGAACATCGCGGCCTGGACGCGCGCCGACAGCTTCGGCTACGCCTGCCCCGGCAACCCGGAAATGGCCGCAAAGCTTGCCTGGAAGGACGCTTCCGCCAATCATCGCCGCAACGGCGTATATGGCTCCATGTTCATGGCGGCGACGATCGCCGCGGCGTTCGCGGTGGACGATCCGATGGAAGCCGTCAGGATCGGCCTGACCGAGATCCCGAAGGATTGCCTCTTTGCTGAGGGAATCCGCTGGGCGCTTGAACAGAAGTGCGCGAATTACCGCGAAGCGTCCGACGCCGTCTGGGCGCGCTATGCGGGTATGTTCAACGGCAGCGCTCTGACGAACGCGCTTCATGTGGTGATGGGCCTTGCTATCGGCGGCAGGGATTATACCCGCGTCATCGGCGAGACGGTGGCCATGAGCGGAGACAACGATTGTACCGGCGCGACGGCAGGCAGCATCTGCGGCGCCGTGATCGGCCTGAAGGCGATTCCCGAGCAGTGGGTTCGTCCCTTCAACGGCAGAATGCACATTTATCTGAACGAACACCCGGAATATCTTCCGCTGGAAGATGTGTGCAATCGCTTCGAGCGGCTGGCTGAAAAATTCAGCGGCCGGTAAGAAAAGCTGGAAAAGGGAGGGGAACGTTTACGGAAAGCGGGATCGTATCCCGAAAGAGAAATTTTTACCCGACAGAATAAATGGAGGAAAAAGAAATGAAAAAACTGCTGTCCGTTGTGCTGTGCCTGACGATGGCGCTGTCCCTGCTGGCTTTCGGCGCAAGCGCCGAAGAAAAAGTCAAGCTCGTCCTCTGGGATTCGCTGACGTCCGAAACCGATAACGAAGCGATCAAGAAGATGAACGATCTGTTCATGGCGGAACATCCGAACGTTACGATCGAGCGCGTTGTGAAAACGACCGACGTTCTGAGCGAAACGCTGAAGGCCGCCTTCATGAGCGGCAATGGCCCTGACGTGATCTACGGCGAAGCCGGCATCGGCGACGACGGCGACTATGTGAAGGCGGGCTATCTGCTCAACCTGAACGACGCTTACGAACAGTACGGCTGGAACGACAAGCTCGTTGCCGCCAGCAAGGATGTTCCCTCCGCTAACGGTTTCGTCTGGGGCGTGGGCCACGAAGTGGAAACCATGAGCCTGTATTACAACAAGACGCTGTTCGACGAGCTGGGACTGGAAGCCCCCAAGACCGTTGAAGAGCTGACCGAATGCCTGAAGGTTACGGTGGAAAACGGCTATTACGGCCTGTCCAACTGCCTTGACAGCCGCTGGTACAACAACATGAACTTCCTGGGCACCATCCTGTACGCATTCATGAGCCAGGAAGAAATCGACAAGTGCATGAACGAAGACGCCTCCTGGGATATGGAGTCCGTGCGCAACGCCGTCGCGCTCATGAAGAACTGGCTGGATAACGGCTATTTCCCGGATCATCCCGAAGTAGACGGCGATCAGGACGCCATGTTCTGCAACAGCGAAGCGGCCTGCATCGTGACCGGCAACTGGGCCATTCAGAAGATGGTCGCCAACTGCGACTTTGAAGTCGGCCTTATCCCGTTCCCGGCCTCCGAAACCTGCGCGGACGGCGGATCTCAGGTGAACTTCGTAGGCGGCTGCTACCTGGTCAACGCGGCTTCCGCGCATCAGAATATCGCGCTGGAGTATATCGATTTCATGTCCGCAAATGCTGAAACCGCGAAAATCTGGGTGGAAGACAGCATGAAGGTGCCGCCGTACACGGGCGAATATGATGCGGAAGTAACGGAACTGATGAACACCGTTATCGGTTTCCTGGCTGATGAAAACCTCAACAATGTGCCTGGCGTGAACATGTGGGTTGCTGCCAACGCCTGGGAATTCTTCTCCACGGCCGGCCAGAAGATGGCCATCGGCGCGATGGATGTGGACAGCTTTATCGCCGAACTGGACGCCGCCGTCGCCAAGGACGTTGAAGAATGCGGCACCAAGGCCACCTTTACCTATTGATCGAACGACGTGCCGTGCCTGAAAAGCACGCGAAGAACGGCGAAACGGTGGCGGAGCTTCAAAACTCCGCCGCCGTTTAAATGGAGGAAGATGCATGGAAATTGCGAAAAAGCGGAGCAAATACAATCGGCCGCAGATGATAATGGGCTATTTGCTGATTTTGCCTGCCATGATTCTTTTCGCGGTGTTTTTCATTTACGCGCTGGGCGAAGCGTTCCGCTACAGTCTGATGGACTGGAACGGAATCGGTGAAATGACGAACATCGGGCTGAAGAACTATGCGGATCTTCTGCGCGACCGGACATTCTGGATGTCCTTTCTGAACAACTGGTATTACGCGCTGGGCATCGTGGTTTTCGGCGTGATTCCCGGACTGGTGCTGGCGTATATTCTCTCGCAGCCCTATATCAGAGGGCGTGTGATTTTTCGGACTGTTTATTTCTTTCCCCGAATTATTTCGGCCGTAATTTACGGCGCGGTATGGAAATGGATTTACGATCCCCGCCGCGGTCTGCTTCCGCTGATCCTTTCGGCGCTGGGACATAAGGGCTCCGTCGCGCTTCTGGGCAACGCAAAAACGGTTATGCTGGGCGTTACCATCACGGGCGGATGGACATATTTTGGCTTTTGCATGGTGATTTTGCTGGCGGGATTTATGAGCGTGGATACGTCGCTGCGCGAGTCCGCGCTGCTGGACGGAGCGAACCGTTTTCAGATTTTTGTCAGCGTCGATATCCCGCAGATCCGGCCGGTTCTCAATACGCTTTTCGTTTATACCATTATCGACTCTTTCAAGGTGTACGACCTGATCCTCGTCATGACGAACGGCGGCCCGAACGAGGCTTCGCAGATCATGACGTATTACATCTACAAGCAGGCCTTCCGGCTGAATCATTACGGCTACGGTTCCGCCGCGGCGATTCTTCTTGGGTTATTGATGATCGCGTTTACGCTGATCTATAACAGCCGTCTCGGGAAGGATGAGTGATCTATGAAGAAAAAATCAAAACGCTCCGCCGGGCGCTTCGTCCGCCTGCTTCTGGTTTACGTATTGCTGATTGCCGTCGCGATCTATACGCTGGTGCCGTTCGCCACCATTCTCATCACTTCCTTCCGTACGGAAAAGGATTCCATGAAGGGGCCGTTTACCTGGCCCAAGCAGTGGAATATTTCTACGGCGTATTCCAGTGCGTGGAAGATGGGGCATTTCGATGTTTACATCTGGAACAGCGCGTTTATCATGCTCTTTACAGTAATCGGAACGTTAGCCGTTTCGACGCTGGCGGGCTATTCGTTTGCGAAGCTGCGCTATCCGGGGAGAAATGTGCTGTATTATCTGCTGCTGTTCAGCATGATGATTCCGTTCCAGACGATTATGCTGCCGCTGTATTTCGTGCTCAAGAGACTCGGCCTTCTCAACACGCTGACCGGCGTGTCAATCCTGCTGATTGCGACGGGACTCGGCTTTGCGGTCATGATGATGCGCTCGTTTTTCGTTTCCATGCCGGATTCGCTGATCGAATCGGCACGGCTGGACGGCTGTACTGAAATGCGCGTGCTCACGAAGATCATTCTGCCCAACACGTTCCCGGCATGGTCGTCGCTGATCGTTTTCGTGGCGATGGGCGCATGGAACAACCTGCTTGCGCCGATGCTCTATATTTTCGATGAAAGCAAGTATCCCATTCCCTATGCGCTCTATGCGTTCCAGGACGCGCACAACACCAGCTACGGCCTCCTTTCGGCTGCGATGGTCATTTCCATTCTGCCGATCGTAGCGGTATATCTGGTGTTCCAGAGCAAGTTCCAGACGAACCTGATGGCGGGGGCAGTGAAGGGATAAAGGCGCGAAGCGCCGGATCAGAACAGGAGAGAACGTATGAAAAACAGCCGGCTGCGCTTTGCGGTTCCTGCGAAAAAACAATATCGCATGATCGTCGATACGGACGCGAAAAACGAGGCGGACGATCAATTCGCCATCGCGCATCACCTGATGACGCCGATGTTCGACGTGCGGGGCGTGATCGCCGCGCATTTCGAACGCAAGCGCGGGCTGGAAACGCCGGGCGGTTCCATGATGCGTAGCTATGATGAAATCAACCTCGTTCTGGAGCTGATGGGCCTGACGGGAGAATATCCGGTGTTCAAGGGCTGTGCCGGGCCGCTGCCGGACGAAGCGTATTTTGTGGAATCGGAGGGCGCGCGATTTATCGTGCAGGAAGCCATGCGGGACGATCCAAGGCCGCTGGCCGTCGCGCTGCAGGGCGCAATTACCAACCTTGCCTCCGCGCTTCTGATGGAACCGCGCATTGCGGATCGCATTCTTGCCGTATGGATCGGCGGGGAAAGCTATCCGCAGGGCGGGTGGGAGTTCAACCTCTCGCAGGATATCTGCGCGGCGAACGTCGTGTTTTCCTCCAGCGTGCGGCTGTGGCAGGTGCCCAAGAACGTTTATAAGCTGATGAACGTATCGCTGGCCGAACTGCAGGCGCGCGTTGCGCCGTGCGGCCGGATTGGCGAATACCTTTTCCGGCAGATGGTGGAATACAACGATGCGCACGGCGAGGAACCCTGGCCGCATGGCGAGACCTGGTGCATCGGCGACCAGCCGACGGTTGGCGTGTTTCTGGAAGACAAAGAGCGCGAGAATTATACGCTGCGCAAGGCGCCGCGTGTGCGCCCTGACTGCACCTATGAGGAGCGGCCGGACGGGCGGGAGATCCGCGTTTATCACTCCATTGACGCCCGCCTGACGCTGGAGGACTTTTTTGCGAAACTGAAACTGAACTACGGTTCCTGAAGGGAGGACTTACCGTGAATGCGGCGGAACTGAAACGGATTGCCAGCCTGCGCCGTGCGGACGCGGTGACGATGATCGCGCGCGCCGGAACAGGCCATACCGGCGGCGCAATGAGCTGCCTGGATATACTGACCTGTCTGTATTACCGCGTGATGAACGTGGACGCGGCGCGGCAAAACGACCCCGCGCGCGATCGGTTCGTGCTTTCCAAGGGGCACAGCGTCGAAGGGCTGTTCGCCATTCTTGCGGACAAGGGATTCTTCCCAAAGGAGGAACTGCGCGGCTTTTCTGCTGTGGGTAGCATGCTGATCGGCCACCCGAACAACAAGGTGCCCGGCATTGAAATGTGCACCGGCGCGCTGGGCCACGGGCTGCCGGTCGGCGTGGGCATGGCGCTGGCCGCGAAGCGGCTGAAAACCGAAAGCCGCGTGTTTGTCGTCATGGGGGACGGCGAACAGGCCGAAGGCAGCGTATGGGAGGCCGCCATGGCCGGCGCGAATTACGGCCTGGATAATCTTTTCGCGATTGTGGACCGAAATGGCCTTCAGATTTCCGGCTCGACCGAAAACGTGATGGTGCTGGATGATCTGAGCGCCAAATGGCGGGCGTTCGGCTGGGACGTGACGGAGCTGGACGGCAATGATATGGACGCGCTGTGCGCGTATTTCGACGCGCCGCACGCGGAGGGAAAACCGCGCTGTCTCATTGCGCATACCGTCAAGGGCAAAGGACTGCCCTTTGCGGAGAACCGGGCGGAATGGCATCATAAGGTGCCCACGGAGGAACAGCTTGCGCAGGCCTATGACGCGCTTGGCGTGAAAGGGGTGGAATGGCTGTGAAGAATAGGATCCCGGTGAGAAAGGCCTTTACGGAGACGCTGCTCGAGCTTGCGCGGCGCGACCGGCGCATCTGCGCGCTGGCGACCGACAGCCGCGGCAGCGTGACACTGGGCGATTTTGCGGCGGAACTGCCGGAACAGTTTGTCGAGTGCGGCATCGCGGAGCAGGACGCGGTAGGGATCGGCGCGGGTCTTGCCAACGCGGGCATGATTCCGTTCGTCTGCTCGCCCGCCAGCTTCCTGGCGGCGCGCTCTGCCGAGCAGGTGAAGGTAGACGTAGGCTATTCACACATGAACGTCAAGCTCATCGGCGTTTCGGGCGGCGTCAGCTACGGCGCGCTGGGTGCGACGCACCATTCGACGCAGGATGTGGCGCTGATGCGCGCCATTCCCAATATGCAGGTGATTCTCCCGGCCGACGTCAACCAGATGATCGCATGCACGCGCGCGCTGGTGGAAAGCCGCGAGCCCGCGTATGTCCGGATGGGACGCGGCGCGGTTCCGGACGTATACGGCGCGGACGCGCCGTTTGAAATCGGCAAGGCGAACATTCTGCGCGAAGGAAAGGGGCTTGCGATTATCGCCTGCGGCGAGATGGTCTATCCGGCCCTGCGGGCGGGCGAGCAGCTCGGCGCGACGGTGATCGATATGCACACCATCGAGCCGCTGGACACGGCCGCAGTAGAGCTGGCGGCGCAGCGCGGCCGCGTGATGACGGTGGAGGAGCATTGCATACACGGCGGACTGGGCGGCGCGGTTGCGGAATACCTGTGCC
>SFFS01000120.1 GCA_004557805.1 Clostridiales bacterium
GGCCATACGATGCGCCAGGTACGCCTCGATTACACGCAGAACAACGGCACTGCGCAGGTCAGCCTTTCGACGATTACGCCGCGCGAATATCTCTACACGCTGCCGGACGCGGGCTTCCTGCCCGCAAGCACGCAGGAGGCGCTGATGCTTGGGCATCAGGCCGCGCTGATGTCCGACGGTTCAACAACGCATCTCCATGTTGCCCTGGGCGATGCAGTCTATCAGATTGAAGGCTCCCTGACCGCCGACGAGATCCGCTCCGCCGCGGGGTACGCAGCGCTGCCGGAGTGAATGAGAGAGAAGGGGGATACGATTTCTGGGGAAAACCCTTCCTTTGGAAAAAGGAAGGGTTTTCCCCAGACCCCTTTCCGAAGGAAACCATTTTTCTTAGAAATTATTTACCTGCTTTTTCCGTTTGAAAATTGAAAAAAGCCTGCCGCATGAGAAATGCGGCAGGCATCAGACTGGCAAAAGGGGTTTGGGAGAGTTTGAGAGGGCCGCAGCCCTCTCATTTTTAATCATTTTCAGCGACATGTGCGGTGAAAATGGACATTTTTGGAGGAGCAAACGCTTGCGTTTGCGGTCAAAAATGTCTTCTTCATCCCGCCTTCGCCCGGAAATCCCGCAGGATTTCAGAAGGCGGGTCTTCTCTGTCAAAAAACGGTAGTTTTTTGACAGCTTAAAGCCTGCCGCATTTTTCTTGCGGCAGGCTTTTTGCAAGCGTTATCAGTCCTTTTTCTTGCCGAACTTATACAGCAGCAGCAGCGCCGCATAGATGACGGCCATGACCAGCACGATGCCGCCCAGCCCCCAGAGCATGATGGGGAGCGTCTGGCCGAGCGTGGAAAAATCGATGTGAAACTTCATTTTGCGTTTCCTCCTCTTACAGCAGGTTCTCGACGAGCTTGATGACCAGGCCGCCCGCGATGACGGAAGCGATCTGACCGGCGACGTTCGTGCCGGCGGCGTGCATGAGCAGGAAATTATACGGGTCTTCCTTCAGCGCCATCTTGTGAATGACGCGGGAGGACATCGGGAACGCCGAAATACCGCACGCGCCGATCATCGGGTTGACCTTCTTCTTGGAGAAAAGGTTGATGAACTTGGCGAACATCACGCCGCCTACTGTATCCATTACGAACGCGACGAGGCCCAGCGCGAGGATCAGCAGCGTTTCGGGCGCGAGGAACTTATCGGCCACCATGCCGTTGGCCACGACGAGACCCAGCAGGATGGTGATGAGGTTGGCCAGCACGTTCTGCGCGGTATCGGACAGGGAGTTGAGCACGCCGCATTCGCGCAGGAGGTTGCCGAACATCAGGAAGCCTACCAGCGCCACCGAGCGCGGCGCGACGAGGCCCGCGATGATGGTAACGAGGATCGGGAAGAGGATGCGGATATACTTCGGAATTTCACGCTGGTTGTATTCCATGCGGATCATGCGCTCTTCCTTCGTGGTGACGGCGCGGATGACCGGCGGCTGCACGATCGGCACGAGCGCCATATAGCTGTACGCCGCAACGATGATCGCGCCGATGTAGTTCGATTTGAAGTATTCGGCCACGAAGATGGAGGTCGGGCCGTCGGCGGCTCCGATGATGGCGATGGATGCCGCGTCGCGCAGGCTGAAGCCAAGCAGGCGCGCCAAACACAGCGTGAAGAAGATGCCGAACTGCGCGAACGCGCCGAAGAACATCAGCTTCGGATTGGTCAGCAGCGGACCGAAATCGATCATTGCGCCGATGCCGATGAACAGCAGCAGCGGCAGCAGCTCGTTGGAGATGGTTGCGTTATACAGGATGGTGATGATGCCCTGCTCCGCGCCCTGCGTGATCGCGCCCGAGAAGGGAAGGTTGACCAGAATCGCGCCGAAGCCCATCGGCAGAAGCAGCGAGGGTTCCATTTCCTTGGCGATGGCCAGGTAGATCAGCAGGCCGCCGATGCACCACATGACAATCTGCTGCCACGTGGTTTCAAGAATGTTTCCGAAGAGAACGCCCGTAGAGATCACTCCTTTTTGACACGTGTAAATATTGAGGGGATATATTCAACCCGCATCCGGAAATTCCTTCCGGGCGGGGAGAATTTACGGATGATTTATGCCGCGCCCTGCGCGGCTGAAGCAGCCCGCCGCCGTCAGGTGTAATAGCGCTTCTTCGGCTGCGGGATTTTCGCTTTCCTGCGCCTGCGGCGGAACAGCAGCCTGCGCGCCTTGAAAAGCCCGAACAGAACCGCCGCGGCCAGCAGGATAGGCGGCAGCGCCCAGTCGAGCGAGAACGGCGGGAAGAGCGAATCGTCCTCTTCCACGCGGCGCTGAATCTCATCCAGCGTGGGCGGTGCGTTGTCGCGCGCGGCGACGGAGCGCGTGGCGACGAGGTTATATTTGGCCGGCTCCTGATCGCTGGGATAGAACGTCAGCACGCCCATCACTTCGCCCGCCGTTACCGGCGCGCGCGCCTCGACGAGCCACGTCGTGTTGGTGTAGGATTCATAGTCGGCGGCGATGGCGTCCACGTCGTCCACCGCGCCGGTGATGACCACCTTGCGGCTGGGATCGACCGCCTCGATGCGCAGCGTGAGCAGGCCGCGCGTGCGCGTGCCGTCGTCGCTGATTTCGCCCACGTCGTCCTCGGCGAAGCCGCTCAGCTGAAGGCGCGTGGGGTTTTGCGCGTAGATTTCTTCGGGCGTGATGGACTTATACATCGTAAAGCCCTTGGAGAACAGGCGGCTGGTGTCCGGCCAGCGGCTGTATTTGCCCGAATACATGATAACGGCGATCAGCTCGGTGCCGTCCTTCTCGGCGGCCTCCACAAGGCAGTAGCCCGCCTGGCTGGTGAAGCCCGTCTTGCCGCCGATGGAATAGCGGTAATAGTAGTTGTTATCCTTCAGGATATGCGCGTTGCTGTTGGTAATCTGCCTGGCGGGATTCATATCGGTGGAGGAAAGCGTCCAGGTGGGCGTGGAGATGATCGTGCGGAAATCTTCGTTGTCCATCGCCGCGTCCATGATCCGCGCCAGATCGTGCGCGGTGGTGTAGTGTACGTCGTTGTGCAGGCCGTTGGGGTTGACGAAATGCGTGCTCGTGCAGCCGAGCGCCGCCGCCGTCTCGTTCATGAGGCTGACGAACGAATCGATGTCGCCCGCCACGAATTCGGCCACCGCGTTGGCGGCCTCGTTGCCGCTCTTGAGCATCATGCCGTAGAGCGCGTCGCGCAGCGTCACCGTTTCGCCCGTCTTGAACGGCACGACGGACGCGCCTTCCTCGAGCGTGTTGGCCGTTTCGGAGATGGTCAGCTGCGTGTCGAGATCGTCGCAGAACTGCAGAGCGATCAGCGCGGTCATGATCTTCGTGGTCGAGGCGGGATACATGAGGTTCTCTTCGTTGCGGCTCATGAGGATATCGCCGCTCTCGCGCTCCATGAGAATAAAGCTGCTGGCGACGATCTGATCCTCCTGCAGATCTTCGGGGCGCTTGGTGTCGTATTCCGGCGCGTTCGGGGGACGGGTGGGATCGACAAAGCCGGGGTCCTCCTCCGCGAACGCGGCGCACAGGGGCAAAAGAAACGCGAGCAGAAGCGCCGCAGCGGCAGCCCAGACGGATTTCCGATCCATAACGCCTTCCCCCCTTTCCGCGCGCAGCGCGAATAAACGAGACATATTCTATCACAATCGGGCCGCTTTGTATAGAAGCCCATTTTGCGGGGAAAGAACGCGTAAATTTCGCATATTTTACCATGATATGACAGTTTGAAACAAAAAACTGCAAAAACGGGCCGACCTTATTAAGAAAAAGAGAAAATACTCTTGCAATACGGCAATGAATTCGTCTATAATAACAGCATATACGGCTTTTTCCGAAGATGGCAAAAAAGGGAGTGCATTACCATGGCGAAAAGACTTCTGCTCGTTGACGACGAACCGCTCATTATCAAGGGCCTGCGTTTCAGCCTGGAGCAGGACGGATATGAGTGCGATTCCGCAGTGGACGGCGAGGAGGCCATCGCCAAGTTCGAGCAGGGACGGTACGATCTGATCCTGCTGGACGTGATGCTGCCCAAGCTTAGCGGCACCGAGGTCTGTCAGCGCATCCGCGAGCACAGCAACGTGCCGATCATCATGCTCACCGCCAAGGGCGAGGATATGGACAAGATTCTCGGTCTGGAATACGGCGCGGACGATTATATGACCAAGCCGTTCAACATCCTCGAGGTCAAGGCGCGCATCAAGACCATCCTGCGCCGGGCGCAGGCCGCGCCGCAGGCTGCGGAGGAGAGCAAGATCATCCGCGTGCGCGATATGGAGGTCAACCTCGTCAACCGCTCGGTGAAGCTGGCGGGCAAGGACGTCAAGCTTACGGCGAAGGAATTCGATCTCCTGCAGCTGTTCATCACCAACCGCGGCCGCGTTTTCAGCCGCGAGAGCATGCTGGAAACCGTCTGGAAGTACGATTATCTCGGCGATATGCGCACCGTGGACGTACATATCCGCCGCCTGCGCGAGAAGATCGAGCGCAACAGCAACCAGCCGGAGTTTATCTTCACAAAGTGGGGAGTGGGCTACTATTTTACGGATAAGGACTGAGCATCGTTTTTTCAGCATCCGCTGGAAAATCATGATCGCGTTCCTGCTGATTCTGGGGGTCGTTTTTTACGCAGTCGCTACATCGCTGATCAATCTGGTCAGCGATTATCTGTTTCAAACCAAAATCAGCGCGGAATCGGCCACGGTGGAAGAACTTTCGGTGCGCTTCGCGCCGTATCTGGAGCGCGGCGACGCCGAAGCGCTGCATGAGGACATGCTCAGCGCCGGGCGCGAACTGGAGGGCCGCCTGCTGGTGATCGATTCCGACGGCAAGGTGCAGGCTGATACGTTTTCGGAGCTGAACGGTCTGCGCATGGGGCAGCCGGAAGTGGTGAGCGTGCTGCGCGGCGGAACGTCGGATTACGGGTTCCATCTGCTTTCCGGCCAGACGCCGAGCCAGACGCGCGCCATGTTCGATTTCCTGCGCAATACGCATACGGGCAAGACCTGGGTGGGCTATTTCACCGCCGCGCTGGTGGGGGAAGAAGGCCGCCTGGGCGTTTTGCTGTATTCCATCGGCGTGCAGGACATGGTGGACAATCTGCGCGTAATTCAGGATAAGATGCTGCTGTTCTTCGCGGCGGCTGCCGCCGCAATGCTCGTGATGAGACTCACCTTCTCCCGCGTCATCACAAAGCCCATCGAACGGCTCACCGCGGGCATCCAGCGCATGGGGCGCGGCGACCTGTCCACGCGCGTGGAGGTGACCGGCCACGACGAGATGACCCGCCTGGCCGAGACGTTCAACCAGATGAGCGAAAAGCTCGAGCATCAGGACGCGCTGCGCAACGAGTTCGTTTCCAACGCCTCGCACGAGCTGAAAACGCCGATGGCGACGATCAAGATCCTGCTTGAATCGATGCTTTATGAGGACAACATGGATCCGGCGCTGCGCCGTGAATTTATGACCGATATCGATAAGGAGCTTGACCGCATGAGCAAGATCGTCACCGATCTGCTCACGCTGGTGCGCGCCGATTCGAAGGATTTCAAGCTGAACCGGCAGGCCATCATGCTGCGCGAACTGACTGAGGATACGCTGCGCCGCCTCAAGCCGCTGGCCGAGACGAAAAACCAGCGCATCCGCTTTGCCGCGGAGGACGACTGTCCCGTCTTTGCCGACGCGACGCGCCTGCAGCAGGCGATTTACAACATCGTCGATAACGCCATCAAGTATTCGCCTGACAACGAGACGATCCGCGTCAGCCTTGAGCAGCGCGGCAAGACGGCCGTGCTGGAAATCGCCGATCACGGCCCGGGCATCCCGGCCAAGGATCAGCCGCATATCTTCGACCGCTTCTACCGCGTGGACAAGGCGCGCGCCCGCGCCACCGGCGGCAACGGCCTGGGGCTGTCCATCGCGCATCAGGCGGTGATGCTGCACGGCGGCGCGCTGACCGTGCGCAGCGAGGAGGGAAAGGGAACGACTTTCCGCATGGAGATACCAATTTCGACGCAGAGTGGAGAGGAACGATAACGATTATGGCGAAACGCGCGAAAAAATGGAGAATCGCCGCGCTGCTGCTGGCCGCGTGCCTGCTGGGCGGATGCGCTGCGAAGCCTTCGCCGCAGGGCGGCGAAATTTCATCCGCGCTTCCCACGGTAGAGACCGCCGCGGCGCAGGTGGACGTTCCTTCCGGCATGAGCGGCAGCCGCGTGGAAACGCGCGAGGTGGCGCTGTATTTCCGGGCGCGCGGAGAGGATTTATTGGCGCGCGAAACGCGCAAGATATACCTGTCGCGCGACGAGCGGCTGGAAAAGGCGATCGTTCGGGCGATCATCGACGGCCCGAGCGCCAGCCTAATGGATTTGAGCGGCACCTTTAACCCCAGCACGCAGGTGCTGAGCGTGTTCGAAACCGGTTCGGTGCTGAACGTGACGCTCAGCCGCGCGTTCCTGTCCTCGCCCACCGACGTGCCATCCGACTGGTACAATTACGCTTCCTGGCGCGAGGAGGTGCTCATGCGTCGTATGCTTTCGCTGGCCGCGGTGACGCTCGCGCTGACGGACGCGTCGGAATATACGGCGGTGCAGTTTCTCGCGCAGGAGCGCGCCGATGATCTGACCGGAAAACGCATTCTCCGCCGGGAGATTTATTTCGGCGAGACGGACGATACCGCCGTGCTCGGCCCGATGACGCGCGACGAGAGCCTGCTGCTGACGCAGTATAATTCCGCGCAGGTGATTCTCGAATGCTGGCGCGATAAGGATTTCGCCCGGCTGTACCGCTTCATCGCGCAGACCGACGGCGAGCGCCCCACGCAGGAGGCGTTCGTGCAGACGGTGTCGGATATGCCGCGCGCGCTGATTGATTTCAGCGTGCAGCCCGGCAGCGTTTCGGAGGATGGACAGACGGCCGTGATGACGGCGGAACTGACGTGCCTGTCGCAGGGCGACGTGCTGAATATTCACGCCTATCCGATGCATCTTCTGCGGGAGAACGGGCTGTGGAAAATCAGCTATGCGGCGCTGACAAGGATGATGGAGGCCAACTGATGAAAAGAACCGGCCTGTGCCTGCTTTTGTGCCTGACGCTGCTGCTGACCGGCTGCGTCAGCAGTATGCCCCGGGAACGCACGGGGACGTCGGAGACGCTGCCCACGGTGCGCCCCGGCCCGGAAGCCCCTGTGGGCGATACGCAGTCGGACCGGACGATCCGCGCGGTGCTGTATCTGCCCAGCGCGGACGGCTCGGCGCTTTCGGCGGCGGTGCGCACGATTTTCGTGCGCGCGGGCGAAGCGGAAGAAGAGGTGATCGTTCGCACGCTCCTGCAGGAGATCAGCGAGAGCGGCTTTTCCGGCGGCCAGCAGCTGAAGCTGGCCACGGCGTCCTTCCCGGTGGAGGTCACGGGCGAAATCGCCACGGTGAACCTGAACACGTCGGCGCGCGTGCTGGGCGTGGAAGCGCTCTACGCGCTGCGCATGGCCATCGCCAACACGCTGACGGAGCTGCCGCGCATCAAATACGTCAATACGCTCATCAACGGCTGGGATACAGGCGTGGACGTGGCGATGACGCTGCCCGTGGGCGTTATGGCGCGCTACCCCTCCGGCGACATCGCGGCGTATTGGAGCCAGGTGGAAACGCAGCGCGCGGCCGAGGGCGGAGAACTGCCCAAGACGGCGGCGCTGTATTTTGTCTCGCAGGACGGCAGCGCCATGGTGGCCGAGGCGCGCAACATCACCTTTGAACGGCGCGAACTGGCCGTCTATGCGCAGAAGCTGCTGGAGGAGCTTGCCGCGGGCGCGGCGCAGCTTTCCGGCGCGCGCACGCTCGTGCCGCCGGCAGACTATTTTGAACGCAACGCCGAGGTGCGCGAGGCGGAGGACGGCTCGCAGCGCGTGGCGGTGATCTATCTGCGCGAGGAAGTGGACGATTATCTGCTCATGCGCGACAGCA
>SFFS01000121.1 GCA_004557805.1 Clostridiales bacterium
CCATATTAGACATATTTTGACTGCCGGGAAGCCGCCCGAGTCGGACAATATATCGTTGAGTTTAAGCAGGAAAGTGATTATTATCCAGTCAATAGTGAAAATAAAAAAGTCGAATTAGAAAACGGTACACTTGTACTTGTTAAGAGACTTACTGGGACCTATGGGCGTAGAGGACCAAATAAAGAAACTCATCCGATCGAGGGAATGGTTTGTGGAAAATGGAAATATGAGTATGGATACATAACTGTTTTCTTTACAGCTGAGGATTTGAAGATTGTTTATTAAAAGTAAATTGAATATTTGTTCAGGCCCTCTCTGTGGAGGGCCGTTTTGGAATGCGAAATTGACTTTGCATCTTTCCGCCGCTATACTTTGCACAAGGCAAAACAGATGAAATTTGCAATGCACGGAGGAAGAAGCGTCGAAGATGACGGCGAAGTATATTCTGATTCAGCTGATCGGCCTTTCCGGGACGCTGCTGTTCTTTTTTTCTTACCAGTGCAAAAGCAATCGAGTGCTGTTCCGGGTGCAGTTTGCGTCCTATCTGATTTATACGCTGCACCTTTTTCTGCTGGGCGCGACGACGGGAGCAGTCAGCTATGTCGTCAATATGCTGCGTTCTTTTTGTCTGGGAAGCAAATGGAAAACCGCGCGCGGGGAGGGCATGTGCGCCGTCCTTTGTTTGATGCAGCTGTGCGTGCTTGCGCTTACCTGGTCAGGGTGGACGTCTGTTTTGCCGGTTGCGGCAAACATTGCCTCGACGATTGCGGGGTATACGGATAATCCGCGCAAAATTCGGGCTGCGGCGATGTTCGTCAATTCGCCGCTATGGATGCTCTACAATGTTCTTTCCGGTTCCCTTGCAGGCATCCTGGATGAAATCGTTACGGAAATTTCGCTGATCGTTTCAATCGCCCGTTTCGGCTGGAAGGCGCTGGATCGCGTGGAGGAATGAACATGGCGGAACTGTTTGAAAGATTCATGGAGGATGATCTCGAAGCATACGGAATCCGAAACCATCCCTCGGTTCATTCCTACATTTCTCTATAAGAAAAGCTGCGGGAAGAGCCCGCGCGGCTCGTCGGGCTGGCCGAAATGTTCGATTATAAAAAGAGAGCCGGGCAGATGACGATCGGCTACCAAATCAATGAAGCATACTGGCACAGGGGGATTGCGGCGGAGACGGTCAGGATGCTGATCGATTCCCTATACGGCGGCATGGGCGTTCAAACGCTGAGAGCGTAAGAAAAAATACCGTCCGAAGACAGAACTGGGGCGGCAGGGTAATTGCCGAACTGAATGAATTCACTTATCACGCGCAGTAAATTGCCGTTTGCATCGGCTTGGCTGCGCATTCAATCGCCGCGCCCTGCGCGGCATAAATTATAATTATCAGATAAAGTCAAAAAACACCACTTGCATTTTCAAAAGGGTGTGATATACTATAAACATCAAAGATGGTCAAAATTAGGAGGCGTCCGGCATGAGACCGTTAACCGATAGCATAGAAGCTTTTATCAAATCGCTGCTCGAGGAAGGACAGGAGCAGGTGGACGTACAACGCAACGAGCTTGCGCAGTATTTTCGCTGCGCGCCCTCGCAGATCACCTACGTGCTTTCCACGCGCTTCACGCCCGATCATGGCTACGTGATCGAGAGCCGGCGCGGCGGCGGCGGGTATATTCGCATTGTGCGCCTGCGGGAGGAGCCGGGCAGCAATTTGCTGTATCTGATCAACCAGCGAATTGGCTCGTCCATTTCGCGCCATGATTGCGACGCGATTATTTCGCAGCTGTGCGAAAGCCACGTCGTTACGGAAAACGAGGCCGGGTTGATGCGCGCGGCGGTTTCAGCCGACGCGATCAACCTGCCGGTCGCGTTTAAGGACTCGCTGCGCGCCAGTACGCTGCGCGCGATGCTTCTGCAAATTGCGGGGAGGGCGCAAAAGGAGGGATGAGCATGCTCTGCGATGAATGCGGCAAGAATCCCGCCCGGATTAAAATGGTTTCCGTTGTCGGCGGCGAAAAGCGCGAGGTCAATCTTTGCCCCGAATGCGCCGCCAGACATAATCTTACGCCGCAGGCCGGCGGCATAGGAAAGCTGTTTTCGGCGCTGTTCGGCGCCGAAAAAAATAACGCGGCTGATAAGCTTGTCTGCGAGAAATGCGGCATGAGGTTTTCGCAGGCACTTAAAACGCAGCGCGCCGGATGTCCCGGCTGTTACGTCAGTTTCCGCGCGCAGATTGCAGCGGGGCTAAAAAAGCGTCAGGGGGCGGATACGCATACCGGACGCGCGCTGGAATATCACGGTGAATCGAAAGAAGAGGCGATTTCCGAATTGCAGCGCGAGATGGAGCTCGCCGTCGCCTGCGAGAATTTTGAGGAGGCGGCCGCGCTGCGCGATGCGATTCGCGCGTTGGCTGCGTGCGAAGGAGGGAGCGCCGATGCCTGACACGATGGCCGACGTCGTCCTCCGCAGCGAGGCGCGGCTTGCACGCAGCCTGACGGGCTATCCGTTCACAGGCGCGCTCGACGCGCAGCAGGAGAGCGAAATCCTTGAACGGATAGCGCCGCTTTGCGAGGGCGGACGCTTCGCGCTGCTTCCACTGGCCGCGCTGTCTTCGCAGCGCAAGGCGCTGCTGATTGAAGAGCGGCTTCTCCCGATAAAACCGGCGCAGAATGAGCATGAATCGATGGCTATTGCGCTGGACCGTGAAAATTCCGCCGCCGTGATGATTAACGGCGAGGAGCATCTCTGTTTCCACGCCGTGCGGCCGGGGCTGCGCTTGCAGGAAGCGATGGACTGCGTGCTGACGGAAGAACGGCTGTTTGCGCGGGATCTGATGTTCGCGTTCGACCGGCAGTTCGGGTATCTCAACGGCGCTTTCGCCGACGTTGGAACCGGCCTGAGGCTGACGGCGGCGCTTCACCTGCCATACCTGGAAAAGGCGAAGCGCGCCGAGGCGGAACTCAAGGCGCTGCAGGGGCACGTGGTTTCCGCAAAGATGCCGCTGGGCAGCGTCTATCTGGTGCTCAACGGCGCGACCATCGGCGTCACGGAAGAAGAAATCGCGCTTTCCGTAGCCGGTGCGGCAAGGAGGCTGGCGAAGGAAGAACGGCAGGCGAGGGAAAAGGCGCTGCTGGAAAACCCGGAGGAAATTCCGACGGAGCTTTCCTGCATGCGGGAAATGCTTTTCTCCGACGACAGCCTTTCCGAAAAGGACTGTATGCTGAACTGGTCGTTCCTGCGGCAGGCCGTTACGGCGGGCGCGCTGCCGCGCAAGCTGGAAGAAGTGGACGCGCTTTTAACGGCGTCGTCGCCCGGCCATCTGGACGCGGCGGCGGGCCGCACGCTCGAATCCGATGAGCGCGGTGCGTACCGTTTACAAATATTCAGGGACTTTCTCGGGGCCGAGCCCCCGGAGAGGAGGGCGTAACGAATATGGCGTTTGCCGGACGTTTTACGGAGCGCGCACAGCGCGCATTGAACGCAGCGCAGGATGCTGCGCGCGAAATGCAGCATAACTATGTCGGCACGGAGCATCTGCTGCTCGGGCTTTTGAAGGATCCGGGCGCGATGATGCGGCCGATGCTCGGCACGATCAATTACGAGACGGCTATGGCGCAGGCGGTGCGCCTTGTCGGGCGGGGCGAGAACGTCCCGGAGCATCTCTCCTATACGCCGCGGACGAAGAAAATTATGGAGCAGAGCCTTGCGGAAGCGCGTTCGGTAGGCGCAAAGGCCATCGACGCGGAACACGTATGGCTTGCGCTTCTGCGCGAAAGCGAAGGCGTGGCCGCCCGTATTTTGCAGGACCTGGGCATGGATATCCGCGATACGCGCGAGAAATTACAGGCGCAGCTTCAGGCTGAGGCCAAGAAAAACGGAGAGGGCGTGGAAACGCCGCTTCTGAACCAGTACGGCCGCGATCTGACCCTGGCGGCGCACAACGGCGAATTGGATCCCGTGATCGGCCGGGAAAAGGAAATCGAACGCGTAACGCAGATTCTTATCCGCCGCACGAAGAACAATCCCGTGCTTATCGGCGAACCCGGCGTAGGCAAATCGGCGATTGTGGAAGGTTTGGCCGAACGCATCGCCGCAGGCAGCGTGCCGCAGATGCTGTGCGGCAGGCGCGTGTTCTCGCTGGATATCGCGTCGGTTGTGGCAGGCAGCAAATATCGCGGCGAGTTCGAGGAGCGGTTCCGCAACATCATGGCGGAAATTCGCAAGAGCGGCAACGTGCTGCTGTTCATCGACGAGCTGCACACGATCGTCGGGGCGGGCGGTTCCGAAGGCGCGATCGACGCTTCAAACATGCTCAAGCCGGCGCTGGCGCGCGGAGAAATTCACTGCATCGGCGCGACTACGCTTGACGAATATCGCAAATATATCGAAAAGGATCCGGCACTGGAGCGCCGCTTCCAGCCTGTACGCGTAGAGGAACCGACAAAGGACGAGGCGCTCGCAATCGTCGAGGGATTGCGGGACAAATATGAGGCGCATCATCGCGTGCATATCACCGACGACGCGCTGAAGGCCGCCGTTACGCTGTCCGACCGCTACATTCCGGATCGCTGCCTGCCCGATAAGGCCATCGATCTGATGGATGAAGCGGCTTCGCGCGTGAGAATTCAGTCGTTCACGCCCGCGCCGGATATGAAGGCGCTGGAAGGAGAGATCGACGCGCTCATGCAGCAGAAAGAAGCGGCCGTTCGCGGGCAGGAATTCGAACGGGCGGCAGCGCTGCGGGATGAAGAGCGCGCCCTGCGCGCAAAAATCGAAGCCCTCAGGAGCGAATGGGAATCCGGGCTGGATGAATCCGAAAAGACCGTCGGTGAAGAGGAAATCGCGCAGGTCGTGGCCGGATGGACGGGCGTGCCCGTCAGCCGCCTGACCGAAGATGAATCACAGCGGCTGATCCATCTGGAGGAGACGCTGCACAAACGGCTTATCGGTCAGGATGAAGCGGTAACCGCCGTGGCGCGCGCCATCCGCCGCGCCCGCGCGGGGCTGAAGGATCCGAAGCGGCCGATCGGTTCGTTCCTGTTCCTGGGACCGACCGGCGTGGGCAAAACGGAATTGTGCCGCGCGCTGGGCGAAGCGGTGTTCGGAGATGAAAACGCCGTAATCCGCATCGATATGAGCGAATATATGGAGAAGCACTCCGTTTCGCGGATGATCGGCTCTCCGCCTGGCTACGTGGGTTTTGAAGAAGGCGGCCAGCTGACCGAAAAGGTGCGCCGTAAGCCCTACGCGGTGCTGCTGTTCGACGAGGTGGAAAAAGCGCATCCGGACGTATTCAACCTGCTTTTGCAGCTGTTGGACGACGGCCGCCTTACCGATTCGAAGGGCCGTGTAGTCGATTTCAAAAACACGATCATCGTCATGACGAGCAATATCGGCGCGTCGACGATCAGCACGGAGCGGCGAATGGGCTTTGGTTCGGCCGCAAGCTGCGCGCAGGAAGATTACGAGGGAATGAAGAACCGCGTCATGCAGGAGGTAAAAAACTTCCTGCGGCCGGAGTTCATCAACCGTCTCGACGAGATTATCGTGTTCCATGCGCTGACCGAAGAGGAAATCGTGCAGATTGCGCGGCTGATGCTCAGCGCCGTTACCGAACGGCTGAAAGAACGCGGCATTACGCTGAACGCGACGGACGACGCGGTGCGCTATCTTGCGCGCACGGGGTTTGATCCCGCGTTCGGCGCCCGGCCGCTGCGGCGGGCGATCCAGCGCGCGGTGGAGGACGCGCTGTCGGAGGAAATCCTCGCGGGCGGCGTTAAGCTGGGGGACACGGTAGAAATTACCTTGGAAGGAGATGCGCTGCGGTTTCGTCATATGGCTGAGGTGATGTGAATGAAACGCGCGCTGACGGCGCTGACGCTGGCGGTCTGCCTGCTCGTTTGCAGTATGGCGCTTGCGTCGGAGGCCGAGGTAGAGATAGCGTATCTGCCGGAGGGCGGCTTCCGCTTCTGCTATCCGGCGGCGCTTGCGCCGCAGAATACGCAGGACGAAGCCGACGTGCTTTTATACGCCGCAGACGCGGCGGGAAACGTACTTTGCGTGCTGCGATACGCCGCGGGCAGCGGCATGGCGCTGGAATCGCTTGAAGCCTCGCTGCGGGCAGACGAAGCCTGCACAGACGTGCAGCTGGTGGATGCGCGCAGCGTGGCGTATCTGACGTATGCAGCGGATGGAAACGTGAACACAGTGATCGCCGGTGACGACGGGAACCTGTATGAAATCATGCTCAGCGGCGAAGAAACGTTTACGGAAACCGCGGCGGAACTGGTGCGGAGCTCGCTCACGCCGGGATAAAAATAACGACCCGGGGCATGAATGCTGAAGGTATGCAGCGTTCGTGCCCCGGGTTGATGCCTTTGTATTTCCAATTTAAATAAATTCAATAAATTTATTTTTTATACAAACATCGTAGCTGAGCTTCTTTTCGCCTACGGAATAAAAGGAAACGACAATAGTAGTATCAACAATTTCGCTAACGATGCCTTCTCCGTATGTTTTATGCTTCAAATGTTTACCGATAATTTCGGGCGGAACTACGACAACAGGTTTTAAAAGTACAGGAGGATCAATAACCGTTTTTTCATCTGTCCGTTTGCCAGATTTTTTGCGTTTTGCAAGCAAATCCATATATCTTAAATCGACATCCTTACCGTTGCTCATATAATCATCCATATTCTCAAATACAAACATGTCCGGTTTTTTAACATTGTTATCGGGTACAGGACGAATAGGAAACATCCAAACCTTACGAGCAATCCCATCTTCACCAGGTTGAGTATCCATATAAGGTTCATCAACAAGTTCAATTCTACCGCAGTATATATATTCTCCGGCATTTATTACTTCAAATAGATGCACATCAACATCATTCGTTTTGCAGGTTGCCAATGTCGCGTTCTGCGCCCAATTAATGCTCTGATCCCCGTTTTTTCCCATCCCTGTATAGTGGAGAACACCACCGATCCATTTATCATGGTAAATCCCCTTCGTATAGTCAGAAATAATCAAAAGGGTATTTGTGGCTTTAGAACGGCGCATTCCACCCATATTCCCACATTTAAAAATTTCGACAATATCACTATTTTTCAAAATCTGACCAATTTCTATGCCGGGATCAAACATGTCAATACCATTTCCCCTCTAAATTTTATCAGGTCGTATATGGTATCCTTATAAGCAACTTTTAAGTTTGCCTTTTTGTTAACGACAACATTCCAACCGTCTCCACATGCGCCGTCCACGGGAACATATCGACCGGCTGCACGCTTTCGAGCCGGTAACCGCGCGAGGAGAGCAATTTTATATCGCGCGCCTGCGTTTCCGGGCAGCAGCTGATGTAGACGATTTTTTGCGGCATGGCGGCGCAAAGCGCCTCTAAAAAAGGCCGCTCGCAGCCAGAACGCGGCGGATCGACGAATAACGTATCGGCGGAAAGCTGCTTTTCGGCAAGCACGCGGCCCGCGTCGCCGCGAAGGAAATCGATGTTCTCCAGGCCGTTCAGCCTTGCGTTGACGGCTGCGTTTTTTACCGCGTCGGCGTTGAATTCCACGCCCGTAACATGCGCGGCGTGTTTTGCTGCAAGGATACCGATTGTGCCCACGCCGCAATATGCGTCGAGCACTTCCTCGCGCCCTGTCAGTTCGGCCAGCGCCAGCGCTTTGCCGTAGAGCTTTTCGGTCTGACGCGAATTGACCTGATAAAACGAACGCGACGAAATGCGGAACTTCATGCCCATCAGCACATCGTCGATATAGCCGGGCCCATACAGCACGATTTCCTTAAAACCGAGCACAGCGCTCGTCTTGCGCGGATTGATATTCTGCACCACAGAGCGCACGTCCGGACATTTGCGGACGATCTGCGCCGTGAGCGCTTTCGCGTCCGGAAGCTCGGCGGAAGGGGTTACGAGAGTCAGCAGCACCTCGCGGCCGGAAGCGGCAAGAATTTCGCGCGAAATTCCGACGATTTCATCGGCGCGCCGGTCATGCAGGATGCAATCGCGCACGGAAAGCACGCGGTGGCTTCCGGCGGCATAAATGCCGGAATACAGGCCGCTGCGGCCGTTAGCGAACGTAGAAAGCACCTTGCCGCGATAATGGCAGGGATTTTCCATGCCGACGATGGGCAGCGCGTCGGGGAAAAGCTTCCGCACGGCGGCCTGTTTGCGCCTGAGGTGTTCGCCATAGGGGGCGGAAAGCTCGATGCAGCCGCCGCAGCCGCGCTCGGTCAGAGGGCATTTCATAAAGGGAACCTCCTGTGAGGGATGATCCCGATTATTATATCACGGCGTTTTGCGGGCGTAAATACGGTTTCCGCTTTTCTGAAAGCAGGATCTTTTCGAGGAACCACATGTCTTCGTCACGGAAAAGATACACTTGCGCGTTTTCAACGCGGCACAGATAGCGCACGCCTTTTCCGCCCGTTCGGAGCGATGCGGCGGGGCGCACATCCAGCACGCGGTCGATATGCACGACAGGACCGTCCTCCGTGCGGAAAAGAAGCGGCGTAAATTTACCGTCCAGGCCGAAATCGCCGCGTACCTTTACAAATACCTTCATCAGCGGCCTCCTTCAGCGGCGGACATGTTGAACGGGCGCGCCAGCTGTTCTTCAGCGGGCGTAATCTGCGCGAATTCTCTGTCGGCCAGGACAATGCCGCGATGGATAACCTGACGGCCGAAGCGGTCGCGCAGTGCGTCCACGGAGCGTTCGAGGGTTTCGGTATGCATTCGGCGCTGCGCGCCGCCAAGCATGTCGATTTGCAGCGGCGTTTCATCGGCCGTCAGGTCGGTGCAGCAAAGCCCAACGCTGCGCAGAGGCAGGAGCTTTGAAAGCCGCTGCGAAAACAGCGTCATGGCCGCTTCGGCGATTTCGCCCGTCAGGTTTGTAGCAGGCGAAACGGCGCACTGGCAGGAGAAAGTTTCCAGCGCCGTCGTGCGCGCGCTGACGGAAACCACCTGCGCGCGCAGCCCTTTCCGGCGCAGCCGCGCGCCCACGCTTTCGGCCAGCAGATAGTAGATGCAGCGCGCGTCCTGCGCGTTTTCAATATCGTGCGGCGGGGTGGTGGAATTGCTGATCGATTTGGGCGCGTCTTCCGTTTCCAGCAGCGCTACGGGAGAACGGTCTTCACCCCGCGCGAACGCGCGCAGCGTCAGGCCGTTCTTGCCCAGCAGCGCATGCAGCGCCGGGGGATCCGCGTTCGCCAGCGCGCCGACGGTATGAATTCCGGCGCGTTCCAGCTTCCGCCGGGTATGCGGGCCGACGAAAAGCAGCTCCTGCACATCGAGCGGCCAAACCTTACGGCGAAAATTTTCGGGCGAGATGACGGTGGTTCCGTCCGGCTTTTTCATGTCGCTTCCGAGCTTTGCAAACACCTTGTTAAAGCTGACGCCGACCGATACGGTGATGCCCAGTTCCTCCCGGACGCGCGCGCGCAGAGCATCCGCCGCGCGGCGGCCGTATTCCATGTCGCGCCCCGGCCCGGAAAGATCGAGCCAGCTTTCATCCAGCCCAAACGGTTCCACGTGATCGGAAAGCCCGGCGTAAATTTTTTGCAGCAGCTTTGAAAAATGGACATAGTGCCGATGATCCGGCGGCACAACGATCAGATCGGGACAGACCTGCCGCGCCTGCCAGACGGCCATGGCCGTCTTTACTCCGCAGCGCTTTGCCTCGGGCGTTTTCGTCAGCACAATGCCGTGGCGCGCTTCCGGATCGCCGCAGACGGCGACGGGCTTTCCGCGCAGTTCCGGATGATATAATACTTCCACGGATGCGTAGAAGGAATTTGCGTCGGAATGAAGAATGACGCGCTGCATAATCGTTCACCTCGCATTTGAGAACATCTGTTCGCATTTATGATAAACAAACGCAGCCGTTCTGTCAATGGAAAAAAACGGGAGAAACGCAAAAAGCCGCGCGCTGCGCGGCGAAAAAACGTTTTTTCTGCATCTGATTTCTTGTTTTTATACCATTCCCTTAAGCAGCGCTTCCAGCCGGCCCTTTTCGATATCGTCGCGGTCGATGATCGCAACGCCAAGACTTTCGGCGCGTTTCATCAGCGCGGGCGCGTCGCGCCGGGGCGTAGACATGGTGACGATGGCCGCCTGCGCCATACAGCCGCCGAAACGCTCGCAGAGGACGTAAATTTCATTGATATACGAAGGATTCAGCGTGCCGATTTTGCAGGAGATAAACAGCGGACGCAGGCCGCGCGTAGCGGTCACATCAATTTCGTTGATGAGGTTGTTCGCCTCGTCCCGCCCGTCCCAATCGACGACGACACTGACCTGCACATCGTCGAAGAAACCGGCGTTCATCGCCGTTTGACACGTATACAGCTCCAGCCAGATGCCCGGATCCTTGAGACATCCGCGCATCAGCGCGGAAGGGAAACGGAAAGCGACGCGTCCATCGGCAATGCGCAATTCTTCAATCGCACCGCATGCTGCCAGTCCGCGCAGAATGGCCGGATTCGCCTGATAGCGCTTGCCGTCGGCGGCGGTAAAGACCTCCTCAGCGTCTACTTCCAGGGTGTCGGGCTTTTCGCGGCCCGCTTCGTCGAGCACGGGCGCAGAAACGCGCTGAAGCCACGAAACGTGGCCGCTCCATTCGCGGCGGTAACGGCGGAAGATATCCCATACGCCCGGCACGCATTTTCCCAGCGGCCCCTTCAGCGCTTCCGTGCTGACGTGCCCATGCTGGCTCATCGAGCCGCCCGCAATGCGAAGCACTTTATCGACGGTAAAGCATTCCTTCGGGCGCACGGCTTCCAGCTGCTGCGCGCCGCTGATGTTTCGGAAGCACGCCTCGTCCGGATCGAACGTCATCGTCGGCACGGCCATCGCGCGGCAGAACGCGCCGGCGGCAAAGATAACCGCGTTGTTGCTGCCGCTGACATCGACAAGGCAATCGTGGCACGCCATATGCAGCGTTTCCAGCTCGCGGATCAGGCGTTCGGTATCGTATACGTCCACGGGAATGTAGCGCACGCTTCCGGGCGCGCCCAGCGCGCGCAGAAGAACGCCCAGCCGGGCGGCCTCGCGCTCATATTCCGCGCCCTGCTTGCCAATGAATACCGTTTCTTCCGGCTTGAGATATACAGGCGAGAGTACGTTCAGGATCGGCTCGTCGCTCAGAAATTTTATCAGCATTTTCATCGGGGTGATTCCTCCTGCGTTTATCATATCACGACAAATAGAAAGATAAAAGGTTTTTTTATAAAACCGGTCATGAAAAACAGGGAACAGGGGAGCGCGCACGCCGAAAAAACCGCGCCGGAAAAAGCTGCGAATCCAACGCCGCCTCTTGCCGCGTGTGCGGCGAGGCGATATAATGTCTTTATCCATTCCAAATCGGAGGTACATATGAGCAAGGCTGTTGAGTTTATTGATTTCGTGCGCCGCACGCCGACGGCGTTTCATGCGGTTTCGGAAATTTCCTCCATGCTGGACGCGGCGGGCTTCGCCCAGCTGACGGAAACGGAAGCGTGGCGTCTCGCGCCCGGCGGCAAATATTATGTGACGCGCAACGGCTCCGCGCTGATCGCGTTCTGCGTGCCGCAGCGCGGCTTCGCACCGTTTCAGATCGTTTCCAGCCACAGCGATTCGCCCACGTTCAAGCTCAAGCATTCTGCCGAGGACGCGGTCTGCGGCAAGTATGTCCGCCTGAACGTGGAGCGCTACGGCGGGATGATTATGTCGACCTGGCTCGACAGGCCGCTTTCCATTGCGGGCCGCGTGATGGTGAAGGATGAGACGGGCATCCGTTCCGTTCTGGTCAACCTTGACCGCGATTCCGTATTGATTCCCAATATGCCTATTCACTTCAACCGGGACATCAACAGCGGCTATAATTTCAACGCGCAGACAGACATGCTCCCGCTGTTCGGCGACGACGCGTCGAAGGGCATGCTGGCGCAGCAGGTTGCCGCCGCCTGCGGCGCGGAACCGGAGCAGATCCTCGCGAGCGATCTGTTCCTCTATAACCGCATGCCCGGAAGCGTGTGGGGCGCGGAGAACGAGTATTTCTCCTGCGGCCGCATCGACGATCTGGAATGCGCTTACACCGCGCTGCGCGCTTTTCTGGAAGCAGAGCCGCAGCAGAACATGCAGGTGTACGCTGTGTTCGATAACGAAGAAGTCGGCTCGAGCACGAAACAGGGCGCGGATTCTACGCTTCTGGGCGATGTGTTCCACCGCGCGGCGGAAGCGCTCGGCGCGACAGACGCGCAGACTCGCGCCGCCATGGCCGCCAGCTTCATGGTTTCGGCCGACAACGCGCACGCCGTGCACCCGAACCATCCGGAAAAATACGACGCGCAGAACCGCACTTTCATGAACGAGGGCGTGGTCATCAAGCATAACGCCAATCAGAAGTATACCACCGACGGCGTTTCGTGCGCCATCTTCGGCGAAATCTGTGCGCGGGCGGGCGTACCGGTGCAGCATTTTGCCAACCGTTCCGACGTGCTGGGCGGCTCGACGCTGGGCAGCATCGCCAACACGCAGGTTTCCATGAACACGGTCGACATCGGACTGGCGCAGCTGGCCATGCATTCCGCCTATGAAACGGCCGGAGTGAAGGACGTCGATTTTATGATCCGCGCGCTGCGCGCTTTCTATGAAACGCAGATTTCCGTCGCCGGAGACGGCGCGTTCACGCTGCAATGATCGCGCGGAATTTTGCGCCCGAGCGGCTTGAACGAAAAGAAGCGCTGAATCGGATAAACGAAATCCTGCGCAAATACGCTCCGGAGTGCACGGCGGAAATTTTTGACGACGCGCTGAAAATCCGAGCATCCTGGAAAGTGCGGAAGCGAACAGACCGACTGTCGGTCTGTTCGCTGTTCGTTGCCAGCGGGCTTACAAATCGTACGGTGAAAAACCTTTCGGCGGAATGGTTTTTGCATAACG
>SFFS01000122.1 GCA_004557805.1 Clostridiales bacterium
TTCTCCAGCGCCATGTTCAGCGCGGCGATGCCGTCCATCGCCTCGCCCACGATCTGAAACCCGTTGCCTTCCCAGTCGTAAAGCTGCCGAAGCCCCTGCAAAACCGTAATTTCGTCGTCCGCCAGCATCACCGTAGTCATTCCTGCAATTCCCCCGTTCATTTCTGGCGCTATCATGCATACTTTCTGCGCAAATGTCAAGTCCATTGTAAATAGATGCACCATATAACGGATATCTGTCCCTTTACTGAAGCTAAACCGTTATACCCGCAAGACAAAATGGCTCTTGTGATAATCGAGGACTCCATCCTTTTTCAACTTTCCGAGCTCCAGCGACAGTCCGCTGCGCTCAACGCCAAGATAATCCGCAAACTGCTGTCTTGAAAACGGAATATCAAATTCATAGGCTCCAAGCCGCTGCGCTTCCGCGGAAAGGTAGGACATAATCTTTGATCGTGTGGTACGCTGTCCCATATGGGTGAGTTTTTCATTAAACCGCAGATTTTTCCCAGCAAGTTCGCTGAGGAGGTTTCGGATGACTCGGCTGTGGTGCGAACAGGCGGACGGGCACACATTCAGGATGCGCTTTACATTCAAAAACATTACGGCGACAGGCGTTTCCGCTATGACGCTCACATTCAGTCTGGAACCGGGAGCACAGGCATAAGCAGCGGCAAAAGTCTGTCCCTGCCCCGCTTTGGAAAGAATATTGCGGTTTCCCCAAATATCCTCCTGCATGATCAGAACCGTTCCTGCCAGCACAAGACCAATCGAGTCCGCCGTATCGCCGGCGCGCAGCACAAAGGCTTCCTTCAGGAAATCCTTTTTTTCGGCTTTGAGGCAGGAGAGCATCGCTGTCAGTTCCTCCTCAGAGATGCCGGAGAAAAGCTGCGCAGAACGAATCACTGGTAAAAAATCTTTCATAAAATTCTCTTTCATTGAAAATTCAACCGACATGTTGATTTAATCGCACTACAATCGAGACACAAAAGCAAGGGAGGTATGGAAATGAAACGGAGGATCATCGAGATCGATCAGGATAAATGCAATGGCTGCGGCGCCTGTGCCGCCGCCTGCCACGAGGGTGCTATCGCCATGGCGGACGGCAAGGCGAAGCTGATGCGGGACGACTACTGCGACGGTTTGGGCGACTGCCTGCCCGCTTGTCCCACCGGGGCGATCTGCTTTGTGGAGCGCGAGGCTGTCGCCTACGACGAGCAGGCGGTGCTCGCCAACAAGCAGAAAAAGATCCGGCAAGAGGGGATGCGCCTTCACGGCGGCTGCCCCGGAACGCGGATGAAAACAATTCAGCACACGGAGCCGTCAGGCGTTGCTGCCGTTCCTGCTGCGGCACAAAGCCGTCTTTCCCAGTGGCCGGTACAGATCAAGCTGGTTCCCATAAACGCGCCTTATTTCGACAGTGCGAAGCTGCTCATTGCCGCCGACTGCACGGCTTACGCCTATGCCGCCTTCCACGAGCGGTTCATTAAGGGACATATTACGCTGGTAGGCTGCCCGAAGCTCGACAGCGTGGACTATTCCGAGAAACTCACCGAGATCATTCGCAGCAATAACATCAGGAGCGTGACCATTGTGCGCATGGAAGTTCCCTGCTGCGGCTGACTGGAGCATGCAGCGAAAACCGCTTTGCAGAACAGTGGAAAATTCATTCCGTGGCAGGTTGTGACAATCTCAACGGATGGCAGAATTTTAGAGTAATGGAGGTATCATAATGAGCCACAGCAAATCAGGAGAATAAGCAGCTGCTTTTAAGGCAATTCCGCACAATGCAGCGCAAGGGCTGACGGATGCCTTTGTGTTGTCTGCTGCTTGCAGCTTTCTTGACGTACCGTAAATAACGCCTGCGAAATCCGCAATTCGCATCCGGCGCAAATATATCTCGTCATACTTCACGCGAATGATACGGTATTGCCTTAAGCAAATCGATGTCAGAGGGATACGGCGAAACTTTTTTCGATCCGCACAGCGGCTCTGCTTTTTATTGCATCTTCTCCAGCAGGGCGGCGGCCGCTTCCTTCGGCAGTCGGCCCATCACCGTGAACACAGCCTGCGACGCGGCCTCGCGCATCCGCTTAAACCATGCCTGCCGCGCCGGTTCGTCCATCGCGCTCAAATCGGCGATGTTCTCCGCGCCGTCAATGCGCGCGCCCGCTTCGCCCGCCGTCGTCCTCGCCGTCAGCGAAAGCTCCGCCAGCGGCTCACCGCCGCGCTCAAACCGCGCCTGCGCCGTAATCCTGCGCGAATAGTCCCCCCGCTTCCCGCTCGCCGCATCCGTCCAGGAAAGCAGCAGCGCGTCCTCATCCCGCACCGCGGTCAGACTGCCCGCAATTTCTTCCTTCGAACCGTTTTTCGCCGTCGTATGCGCAATTTCCAGCGCTATGGAAACCGGCGCGCCGTCGAGCGTTCCTTCGCCGTATAGGCTCGTCGGCCGCCCGTCCTCCGCAATCGCCCATTCGGCATGAAATTCGCCGCATGCAAGCGTCGCATCCATCTGGCGCAGCAGCACATTGCCCTGCGCATCCTCGTCAACACAGAAAATCAGCGCCCCATCCGTTCCGAACGCCGCGCCGACCCGCTCCGGCAGCGACGTTATCTTCTCATGCAGCGCGTCCAGCTCCGCCTGCGCGGCGTCTCCGCTTTCCCCCGCGTTCGAAAGCGCGGCAGGCTGCCAGAAGGTCTCGTTTTCAGCGATTTCCGCGCACAGCGCGGAAAAAAGCGCCGCCGCCTCCTGCTGCGTCACCACCGTAATCCGCGCCGTCATATCGGCCAGCTGCACGCGCGATTCCGTCAGCGCCGTCGCGCGCCAGCCTTCCGCAATAGACGCAAACCGTGTCTGCGGCGTGTCGACGCGCACAGTCTCTCCCCAGAACAGGTTGGACTGTTCCAGCCATTCGCCGCCGAGACGCATTCCCGTCCAGTCAAGCACCGACGCTCCCTGAAGCTGCCAGTCGACGCTCCAGAGCCGCCCCGATCCATCAGGGTATTCGCGCAGAAGCGTCAGCTTCGAGTTTTCCAGCACGCTCTGCAAAACGCCGTCCGTCCCCGGCAGCGCGGCTTTCTCAATCGAAACGGTCGTTTTCAGCTGCATGCCGCTCTCCAGCGCTTCGCGCTCGCGCGTCAGGGCCAATCCCTCCGCCTCTCCCTGGCGCGAGCCCCACATAGCCAGCGCCAGCAAAATCAGCATCACCGCCGCATATCGCCATGATTTCTTTCCGCGCATTCGCTTCCTCCCTCACTCGGAAATACTGATACGGTATACCAATTCGTCCGGCAGCAGCGAAATCAGCTTCCGCACCGCGTCCTCCCACACGCCGCGTAGCGCGGCCGCATCGTTCTGCGCGTCAAGCGGCACAAGCGGTTCGTCGCCCAGTTCGCCGCTGGCAAGCGTAAAGCGCGCGCCGCCCTCAAACACCGTCGCGCCGCGAAGCGTCAGTTTCCCGCGCATCGCGCCGTCCATGCGCGCCAGGCCGGTTCGGTTCGAAATCAGCTCGCTCTCATGCGTCGCGGAAAGGACGACCGTCTTTTCTCCGCCGTATTTCACCTGCACGGAAACTTCGCCCTGCAGCCGCTCGTGCAGGTTTCGTTCCTCGTCGAGCGAATACTTGTTCACCGTTTTTTCATCGAAACTGACAGAATAGCTTTCGCCGTCGTATTTTCCGCTCATTCGCACAGAAACCTGCCTCTGCGCGCCGCCCTTGCCGGAGCTGCTCGTCAGATACGTCGCGTTCAGTGAAATCGTATCGCCAACCGGCGGCTGATAGCTCAGCGCGTATTTGCGCGTCAGCCGCGTCGAAGTAACGCTGCATGAATAGGTATACGAAACGCCCGCCGTTTTTCCGTCCATGCGGATGCTTCCGGAAAGTCTGGCCGAGCGCATAAGGTCGCCCTCGCCGAACGTCATACTGGCCTTCAGCGGTTTTACAGCTTCGGCGCTGCGCGCCATTGCGCGCGCCTTCTCCACAAACGCGGCCTGCTCCTCCGCGCTGATTCCCGGCAGAAACAGCGTTTTTCCCTCGAACGTCTGCACGAACCCGTCGAGAATCGCGCGCACGCCGTCGGTGCCGATCTCATAGGTTACGGCATGGCTCGTCGCGCCCGAGCCGACGCTGAGCCGATTGGTATCCGCGGCATACGGCGACGCAAGCCGCCAAAGCGCCGTTCCCGCTTCCAAAGCGGGCGAAAAATAAGGCGTTTGCGTCAGGAACGCGGAATCGAACGAAAGCAAAAGCGCGCCCAGCGCGCCCACCCCCATCTCTTCCGCCGTTTGCGCCGCGTTTTCCGTCTCGGTCAGCACAGTCTGTCCGCCCACTGTCAGCGCCGACCAGCCGTCGCCGCGCGCCGCCTGCGCCGCAAGGATTTCCTCTCCGCCAAACAGCAGCGACGCCTCGATTCCTCCGCCTTCGCCCGCTGCAAACGCCGCGCCCTCGAGCGTCATTTCACGCGCCAGCGCCAGCTCTCCCGCGGAAAGTCCGCCAAGCGAATCCGGCTCCAGCGAAACCGTCCATTCCATCCTCCGCCCTTCCTGCACTGCGCTTTTCAGCCGTGCAAGCCCGCGGCACCATACGCTCCTGCTCGGCTCGTCCGTCGACGCGAGCGCCGCCGGCGCGGCCAACAGAACACACAACACCAGACATGCGATCCTTTTGCGCAAGCTTTGCCTCCCCAGCGCTTTCTCTTTTGTCAAAGCGCGCCCGCAGCATTCGGAGCGCGCTTTTCCGAAATAGCCCTCTATTCTTTATCAGACGAGTTTCGGGCGGTTTTGGATCAGTTTCCGGAACATTTTTTCTTCGGAAGTATCGTAGCCGACGAGCAGAATATCGCGCAGCGCGAACTGTGCGCGCACGTCCGGCTCAGCGAAGAAATCAAGCAGATCAAGCGTCACGCGCAGATCATCCACCTGCGCAACCGTTCCGGTGAACGTATCCTCCGCCGTCATCACGCTGATAATCTCTCCGCGCTCACGCGCCAGCAGCAGCACGCGGCGCAGCAGATCCTCCTCCGGCGCAGGCGCCGGATCGAGCAGCGGCGCATATTCTTCGCCCTCGATCTCCACGAGCATCTGCAGACGGATTTCATAGTCGTCGCCCATATAAACCTGCAGAATATCCTCCGTGCGGCGCAGAATCCAGCCGTCGTGCTGCCCCCACGGCGTCACGCTCCACAGGAGCACATGGCGCGGCGTCACCGCCTCGACATAGCCCGCGTTGAACGCGTCCGGATCCTCCTGCTCGGTATACAGCGACGCCAGCAGATGCTGCTGGCACGCCATGTGCAGCTGATAAAAGCTGTATCGGTTGCTCATTGCTCTCCCTCCAACGCGTAAACAAACCGCCGCCCCAGCACGTCCGTCACGCTCATGGCGAGCGTGCCCTCGAGCATCGGCGCGCGGAGCGAATCCGTCAGCGCGGGCGCAGCTTTCGTGCGCGCGGCGTTATCGTAGGAATAGAATACCCGGCCCCGCAGATACCCAAGCGACACCTGATCGGCCGCGTCGTTGCCCTTCAGGTCCATCTCGCAGAGTCCTTCTTCCAGGCGGAAGCGATCCAGCCAGAACTCCATGAACCCCAGGCCGCGCCGCAGACAGCCGTCCAGCTCCGGCGCGCCCCTGCCGCTCGGCGCTTCCAACCGGAAGGCGCATCCCAGCATGCGCTTTCGCATCACTGAAATTGCGGAAACCGACGCATCGACCGCCAGGAACCGCCGCCCCATCTGCGCGGCGACAGCCGCCGTCGTACCGCTGCCGCCGAAAAGATCGCACACGAGATCGCCCGGCCGTGAAGAACAGGCGATAATGCGCTCCAGCAGCCGCGCTGGCTTCTGCGTGTCGTAGCCGGTGCGCTGCGGATCCTTCTGCTGCAAATGCGATACGTCCTCCCACACGTCGCCCGGGAATACTTCCTCGTCGTCGTAGTAGCGGTATTCCTTCCCCTGCGTGACTATAGAACGATACACGCGGCCCGATTCATCCACACCGCGGCGCATATGGTTGTTGCGCGCGTTCGTGCGCGGCACGCCCACGGCGGCGATGTTGAAATATGCCCGCGGCGTTTTGCGGTAAAACAGGATAATATCGTGTTTGCGGCTGAAATGCGCCTGTGAGCGCCCGCCGCTCTTATACGCCCAGATAATCTCGTTGACGAACGCCTTTTCGCCAAAGATTTCATCGCACATCAGCCGCGCCCGCGCGTGCAGGCGCGAATCAATATGCAGGAAAAACGATCCGTCCTCTCGAAGAAGAGTATGCGAAAGTTCAGCCGCCTGGCGCAGCATGTCCAGCAGCTGTCTCTCGTTGTCCCACACGTCGGAATACGCCGGCAGCGTCAGCACAGGCCTGCCCTTCTGCCAGCCCTCCGTGCTCACGCGCTGCTTGAACACAAATTCCTTGCCGGTATTAAACGGCGGATCGAGGTAGACCGTCTGCACGGTTCCCGCGAAGCGCCTGGTCAGCTCGTCCGCTTTTTCGCGGAAATCGCCGAGAATCAGCGTACCGCCCGGGCCGTTGCCGGTGAACGTCTCCGTCGCGCATTCCGCCGGAGAAAAGCGCATAAAAACACCCCCATATATACCCTGCATTATACACCAGGAGGCCTGAAACTGCAATGACTACAACCGAAAGGATTCTTTCCGCGCGCAAAGCGCTGGAAACGCTCACGCCCCTGCGCGGCGACTGCGGACGAAAATGCGGCGCGGCCTGCTGCCATCCGGATGAGGACGGCAACGGCGGCATGCTGCTTTTCCCCAGCGAAGAGGCGCTGTACGATCCCTGCCCCGGCTGGGCGCGCCTGACCCCCTCGAAGGATTTTCCCGGACAATATCTTTTTACCTGCGACGGAACATGCGAACGTGCGATGCGTCCGCTGGCCTGCCGCATCTTCCCGCTGACACCACGCGTGCGCGGCGGAAAGCTCTCCATTGAGCTTGACGTGCGCGCATGGCCCGTCTGTCCGCTGATGGAATACGGCGTAGAAGGCATGGACTGCGCGTTCGCCGCCGCCGTGCGCGAAGCGGCGGCGTTTCTCTGGGAGGATGAACGCTGCCGGGCCTATCTTGAAGCGCTTTCGGAGTACCTTTCGCAGTTCGAACGGTTTTAGTCCGCGCGTTTTCAGCCGCGCCCTGCGCGGCATAACAGAAAGGCGCGAGGGATCCATTTCCCCCGCGCCGTTTTCGTGCGCGCAGCGTCTATCGCACGCGCATTTCGTCGAACCGCGAAATATTCAGCAGCACGCCTACCGCTGCCATGAAAATGCTCACCGACGTTCCGCCCGCGCTGAAAAACGGCAGCGGCAGCCCGGTCGTCGGCAGCAGCCCCACCACAACGCCCATGTTCAGAAACGCCTGCACGCCGATCATCGCCGTAATCCCCGCCGCCAGCAGGCACCCGAACCGATCCGGGCACCGCAGCGCCACGCGAATCCCCGCATAGAAAAACAGCACGAACAGCGCGATCACCGCAATGCACCCGAACAGCCCGAAATCCTCGGCAATCGACGCGAAAATGAAGTCCGACTCCGGATACGGCAGATACGCCGTTTTCTGCCGCCCCTGACCGAGCCCCATGCCGAAAAGCCCGCCCGAGCCGATGGCGATAAGCGACTGCGAAAGCTGGTATCCCTCGTCGCTCATCAAGCGGAACGGATCGCGGAACGACAGGAGCCGCTCGCGCCGGTAGGGTTCGCTCCATGCGTAAAACGCGCCAAGCGCCAGCCCTGCGGCGCCCATCAGCGCCAGATGTCCGACGCGCGCCCCTGCGACGGCCACCATTACGAACGCAACGATCAAAATACTGCCCGCCGTAGAGAGGTTCGGCTGCTGTAAAATGAGCAGGAACATCAC
>SFFS01000123.1 GCA_004557805.1 Clostridiales bacterium
ATGATGATCAGCGGCTATAACGACGCGTTTTATATGCGCCAGGCCATCCGCTGCCGCGTGTTCGATTATATCGTCAAGCCGATCTGTTTCGATGATCTCTCCGAATCGCTCGGCCGCGCGCGGATGCAGCTTTTGAGCGGGAAAAGGCGCGAAGCGCCGCAGATTCAGCAGGAGCCCGAGCAGCAGCCCGTCATCCGCCAGATGGTGGCGTATCTGAACGAGCACATTTCCGAGGAGGTGTCGCTGCGGCGGCTTTCCGGGATTTTCCATATGAACGCCAGCTATATCAGCCAGTTTTTCAAGAATGAAACGGGTATGAACTATTCCGCTTATCTGCTCATGCTGCGGCTGAACCGCGCTAAGGCGCTTCTGAAGGGCACGTATAAGAGCGTGGGCGAGGTGGCGCAGACGGTAGGGTTTCGCGATTACCGCGTGTTTTCCCGCGCGTTCAAACAGGAGACGGGGCTGACGCCCTCTCAGTACCGCGCGCAGAAAGACGGGTGATCGTACAGGACGGATTTAGAGACACACCCTAATAACGATATAGAAATTCTGCACATTTCAGCAAAAGAAGCGGCTATTTTTTCGCGGGGGCAATTTGCTATACTGATCGCAGTACCGGATAGAGCCGGAAAAACGATTCATTAGGAAGGAGCCAAAAGTATGAAAAAACTGGTTAGCCTGCTTCTTGCTCTGGCGCTGTGCCTGAGCCTCGCGTCTTTCGCGTCCGCGGAAGGCGAGTGGGAATACAAGGAAGCCACCATCAGCATGATGGTCGGAAACGATCAGGTCATGACGGGCATCGACGCGGTGCTGGCGCTGGCAAAGGAAAAGCTCGGCATCACCGTTGAAATCGAGAACCGTGTGGACGAGAGCGTTCTCAAGACCCGCCTGGCCGCCGGCGAAGCGACCGACATCGTGTCCTACAACTGCGGCGCGCTGCTCGTGGCGCAGAACCCGGCTGCGTATTTCCTCAGCCTGAACGATCACCCTGAAATCACCGATCGCCTGGACGACGGCTTCGAACAGTCCGTGACCGTGAACGGCGTGACCTACGGCGTGCCGATCGACTGCAGCAACGCGGGCTGCATCCTGTATTGGAAGCCCCTGTACGAAGAACTCGGCCTTGAGATTCCCAAGACCTGGGACGAATTCCTCGCCAACTGCGAAGTGATCAAGAACGCCGGCTACAACGCCATTCTCAGCGCGGATGCCAAGACCAGCTCCACTCAGCTGATCTTCCTGGGCGACTTCTACAACGTCATGGCCGAAGATCCCACCTTCGTCACCGAGTTTGAAGCCGGCCGTGCCAAGTACGCCACCAACCCTGCCGCATTCAAGAGCTGGCAGAAGTACGAGACCGTGCTGCCCTACCTGCAGGACGGCCACGAAGCCTGCGGCTTGGAAGACGGCTTGGAGCTGTTCGCTTCCGGCAACAGCGCGCACTGGATCTATTTCTCCTCGATCCTGGGCAACCTCTATGATCTCTATGGCTCCGAAGTGACCGATAATGTTGGCATCTTCGCCATCCCCGGCGACGATCCGGAGAACACCGGCATCACCGTCTGGCAGCCTGAAGCGTTCTACATCAACAAGAACTCCGAAAAGATCGACGATTGCCTCCGTTTCCTTGAGTTCTATATTTCCGACGAAGCGCTCGACGCCTACACCGAGGCCGTTGTGCCGCACGGCGCGATGCTCGTGAAGGGCTATACCATCATGAACACCTATCCGGCAGTTGCCAACGACCTGCAGGCGTACTTTGACGCGGGCCGCACCTGCTCCGCGCAGGAATTCATCAGCGCGGTCAAGGGCGCGAACTGCCGCAGCTTCACTGGCGGCATCCTGTCCGGCCTGTACAGCGCTGCGGAAGCGGCCGCCCTTTATGACGAGGATTGCAAGCTGCAGGCTGTGCAGCTGGGCCTCGATTGGGAATGATCTTTCAGCGCCCTGCGCTGAAAAAATACCCGTAGCCCTAACTTGCGGCGTTGCCCGGCGCTCTGCCGGCAGCGCCGCATTTTAGAAAACGCACATTTGACGAGGTGGTCGGAGAAATGAGTAAAGCCCAGAAATACTCTGTGTGGTATATCCTGCCGGCGCTGACGGTCTTTACGGTGCTGTTCATCGTCCCGATGATTATCAGCGTGTTTTTCAGCATGACCGTCTGGTCGTTTGCGGATTTCCGGTTTGTAGGCCTGCAGAACTATAAGATGTTTTTCGAGGATTCGCAGCTGCTGCAGGGGCTGGGGAATACGCTGATTTACGCGTTTTCCACCAGCATGAGCAAGGTGGTTCTCGCGCTGCTGATTTCCATCTTCCTCACCAGCAACATCCGCCTGCGCGGCGCGCTGCGCTCGGTTGTGTTCTTTCCGCATCTGGTGAGCAACGTCGCCATCGGCATCACGTTCTGCGCGCTGATGCATCCAACAAAGGGCGTTTTTAACGCCGTGCTGACGTCCTTCGGCCTGAAGGCCTCCAAGTTTGTATACAGTCCGAATACGTCGCTTGTTTCCGTCATCGTGACCGATGTATGGAAGGGACTGAGCGTATCGACGGTTATTTATATCGCCGGTTTGCAGGCGATTGACCGCACCTACTACGAGGCGGCGGAAATCGACGGCGCGTCGCGCCTCCAGACCTTCTGGAACATTACGCTGCCGCTCGTGCGCCCCGCGATGAACACGGTGATTATCCTCTCGCTCATCGGCGGCCTGAAATCGTTCGATCTGATTAAAACCATGACGGACGGCGGCCCCGGCAATTCCTCCACCGTGCTGGCGCTGACGGTTTATCGCCAGTTTGCGAACGGCTACTACGGCATGTCCACTACGGGCAATATTATCATGCTGGTGATGATTTCGCTCATTTCCTATCCGCTCCAGAAATTCCTTCTCAGCAGGGAGGTGTCGCAGCTGTGACAAAGCGCAAAAGGACATATACCATGCTGGGCACGCTCATCGGCGCGGTCGCGGCGGCGCTGGTGTTTGTCGTGCCGTTCCTGTTCATGTTCCTGGAATCTGTGAAGGATAAAAAGGAATCGAACATGCTGAAGTTTTCTCTGCCGACGCAGTGGCATTTTGAAAACTATGGGCAGGTTATCAAGAACAATAACTATCAGCTGTTGCGCGCTTTTAAAAACAGCGCTATCATAACGGTGGGCGCGGTGCTGTTGCTGGTGGTTATCTGCTCCATGGCGGGCTATTTCATTCAGCGCCGGGGCGACAGGCTCAGCCGCGCGGCCAGTAACTATATCACCATTGGGCTGATGGTGCCGCCGTCGATTATGCCCACAATCTGGATTATGCAGGGTCTGCATCTGTATAAGACGATGCCCGGCATGATCCTCATCGAAACTGCGCTGACGATTCCGTTTACGACCATGCTCTACCGCAGCTTTGTGGCGACGATCCCGATCGAGCTGGAAGAGGCAGCGATGGTCGACGGCTGCTCGAGCCCGCGTATTTTCACTTCGATCATCTTCCGGCTTTTGCAGCCGGTGACGGTGACGGCGGTGATTCTCAATTCCGTAACCGTGTTCAACGATTTCATGAACCCGCTCTACTTCCTGCCGGGAACGAAGAACGCGACCATTCAGCTGACGCTGTACAGCTATATCAGCCTGTTCAAGACGGAATACAATCTGCTTTTTGCGAACGTGATTCTGGTCGTGCTGCCGATGCTGATTCTGTTCCTGTTCCTCAATGAGAAGATCGTCGCGGGCATGACGTCCGGCGCGGTGAAGGGCTGACGGAGGAAAAGAAATGGGCTTCCAGAAACGGATATGGGTCAGCTTTGTGGCGCTGCTTGCGGCCGTTGCGCTGATTTGCGGCACGGTGTTCGTGGCGCTGGTGATGCGCCGGTATGAACAGGATGAGTTCGCCACGATGCAGACGCTGGCACAGCAGAGCGCCGCGCAGCTCGATCAGCAGATCGGCCTGATGCAGGCGGCCATCGACAGCATCCTGTCCGATATGGAAGTCCTCGACAACCTCAAATATCTCGTCAACAACCGAGACCGTGATCTGCGGCATACGCAGGCGCTCTGGGAAATTACCGTAAAACTGAATCAGTGGTTTTTTACAAAGAATTTTCATCGCGTTCTTTTCTATAACGCTTACGGCGATACGGCGGCGTCCTATAATTACCGTGAAAACAGAATCGATTCGTCGGTCGCGCTGGAAGATCTGCCATGGTTGGACGGCGTGCGAAACCGCAAGGGCGCCGCGCGCCTGATTCCTCCGCACGACGATGAATGGTCGCTGACGGACGGCGCGCGCGTGTACAGCCTTGTCAAGGAGATTCAGGGCGAGGGGCTGGGCTTCCTCGAGGTGCAGTCGCGCGCGGATACGCTCGACGAAATGCTCGGCGGAATCGGCGAAACCCACCGCGTGCTTGTGCTGTATGAGGGCGAGCCGTTCTATTCCACGTGCGGCGAGCAGGAGACGCAGGCGTTTCTTGAACTTCCCGCGCAGAACAGCGCGGAAGAGATTCTGCGCACGCGCGGCGGTGCGGGCGGGCGCGAAATCGTCGTGGCGACGGCGCAGAGCGAGAAGGGAATCCGCGTGATGCTGATCGGCGATTCCTCGGCCGTATGGCAGAAGGCGAAATACTTCGTGCTGACTGCGATCGTGTGCGTGCTTGCGCTGACGGCGCTGTTCTTCCTGTATGTGTCCATCGTTTCGCGCAGGCTTGCGCGGCCCGTCGTGCAGCTGCGGGAGCAGATCGAGCAGATGGACATCGGCGGCAGCGTCCGCATGCGCCTGCCGGACGATGTGGACGAGCTGGGCGCGTTCAGCGTGGCGTTTGCGCAGATGGTCGATACGATCAACGATCTGGTGCTCGAGGAGTGCGAGGCGGAAATACAGCTTCAGCGCGCACGCGCGCGGCAGAGGGAAATGCAGCTGCTCTATCTGCGCAGCCAGATTAACCCGCATTTCCTGTATAATACGCTGGGCACCATTCAGATGAAGGCCGCCATGCACGACGACGACAGCGTCGTGGATATGATCCGCCAGCTGATTCTGTTCTTCCGCAACGGCATGGAATACAGCGCGCAGACCGTGTCTCTGCGGAACGAGATCGAGATGGTGCGCGCATATCTGAATATCATGCAGTATCGCTATCCGAACGTGCATGCGTCGTTCGAGCTGGACGCGGCGCTATTGGATATCGACGTACCGAATTTCATTTTGCAGCCGCTGGTGGAAAACAGCTTCAAACATGGACTGAAGGAGCGGTGCTATCAGGGAAATATTCGCGTGATCGTGCGTGATCTTGGCGAGGATCGCGCCTGCATTTCGATTGTGAACGACGGCGAACCGGTGACGGAGGAGCAGCTGGAGAACATTCGCGCCTGCATGGACGACGGCGTTTCGGGCGGAGACGACGCAAGGCGGCATATCGGTCTGAACAATATCCGCAGCCGTCTCAGGTTCTATTATCCCGAGGAGGATTGCGGACTGTTCTTCCGCCCGGCTGAAGGCGGCGGACTGGCCGTCGACGTAATCATTGCAAAGCACTGCGCGGCGGATGCGCAGGAGGGAGGAAGCTGCTGAGACTCCATGGCCGCATGAATATATCAGCGCGTCAGCGCGGGAAAAAACAGCCTGAAACGGGCGCGGTTTCCCGCGCTTTTGCTCTTTTCAACGCGAGGATGAAATGGTATACTTCAAACGTTATCTATGATGCTTTACCAAAATGCAGGAGGATTGACAATGAAAAAAAGAATCCTTGCGCTGATGCTGGCGCTTGTATGCACGCTTTGCGCGGCCGCGCTGGCGGAGAATGAAGAATATGCGATTACGCTCGCCGAAGGCGGCATGCTGCATGGGACGCTTACAGCGGAGGGCGGCGAGGAAGCGCCGGCGAACCTGCTTGCGGGAGGGCGCGCCGTGCTTCGCGTTCGCGCGGAAAAGGGCGCGTATCTGATGGACGGCGAAGTACGGATTGAACTGGATGCGCTTGAATCGGACGCGCAGGGTTATCTGTACGCCGTGGAAAAGCGCGAAAACGGAGAGGGTGAGCGACGAGTGGCGCTGTATGCGCAGGACGAGAGCGAGCCTCGCGCGGCGTATGCGTTTTTTGAGAGTGAAGAGGCGCTGAATGCTGCCGGAACGTGGCGCTGCGACGGGCAGAAAGGCAAATATGCCGTTATAGTGCTGGACGCGGACGGTCAGCCCGTTCCCGGTGCGATGATACAGGTTTGCAATGATAAGACGTGCATGGTGCTGACGACGGATGAAAACGGCGCGGTCGAGCATGCAGGCGCGCCCTACGCCTATGAAATTCATGTGCTGAAAGCGCCCAAGGGCTTTGCAAAATGCGCGGATACGTTTGTGATGCCCGAGGCGGGCGGCGAAATGACGATTGTGCTGGCGGCTGCCGAATAAATGGAGCGGACAATGAACGAAACGGGCAGGGCGCGGTTTTCGCGCGCGCTGCGCTGGCTTCTGGCAGCGGCGACGCTGCTTCTGGCAGCGCTGCTGATCTGGCAATGCGCAGCGGCATATCTGAAGGGCACGTCTCCGGCGAACCGCACCGAAACGGGCGTGCTGATTGAAAATGTGTTCAGCCGCGAAATTGTGGCGGAGCGGTTCGGAAGGATTGCATGGGCGGTATGGCTCTGGGCGGCGCTGCTGGCGGCGGCGCTGGCTTTGCGGGGTTCTGGCGGCAGGGCCGCCCTGAAAGCGCCCGCGGCCTATCGGCTGGAAGCGCTGCTTGGCCGCTGCGAAAAAACGGAAGCGATGCGCGCGGAAGAAGCGAAGCGCCGCAGATGGCTGGCGGGGTGCGCTGCGGTCTGCGCGCTGTGCGCGGCTGCGGCGGGAGTTTATCTGGCACGGCCGGACAGCTTCGCCTCGCGCGATTTGGAAACGACGATGGGGCGGATGCTGCGCTGCATCGCGCCCTGCGCGGCTGCGGCGATTGCGGCGCTTGCAGTTTATGAGCGCGCGCGCGAAAAAAGCCTGCTGCGCGAAATAGAACTGGCGAAGGAAGCGCCCCGGCGGCAGGCACCCCTGAAAGAGGCGCGAAGCGCCGCGGCAAAAAACGTCTGCCGCGCGGCGCTGCTGCTTGCCGCCGCCGCGCTGATCGCGCTGGGCGTCTGTAACGGCGGCATGCGCGACGTGCTTGTGAAAGCGATCAATATCTGTACGGAGTGTATCGGCCTTGGCTAAGAAGACGGGCGCATGGTGGAGCGCGCATAAGCCCACCCGGCGGCGGCTGATTCAGGTCTATGCCGCGCTGCTTTATAACGCCCATGCGAAGGGGGTTGTCAAGGGCGATATTTATACGGGACCGCTGAAAAACGTCTGCGTGCCGGGGCTGAACTGTTATTCCTGTCCCGGAGCGGTGGGCGCGTGCCCGCTGGGCGCGCTGCAAAACGCGCTCGCTTCGAGCGGGAACCGCGCGCCGTGGTATGTGCTGGGCATTTTGATGCTCTTCGGGGTAACGCTGGGGCGCACGATCTGCGGCTGGCTATGCCCGATGGGACTGATTCAGGAGCTCTTCTATAAAGTCCCCACGCCGAAAATCAGAAAGAGCCGCTTTACGCGCGCGCTGTCGTATCTGAAATATGCCGTTCTCGGCGTATTCGTGATTACGGTTCCGCTGGCGTATGCCGCGCAGCGTTTTCCTGTGCCTGCCTTCTGCAAGTACATTTGTCCGGCTGGAACGTTCGAGGGCGCGATGGGGCTGCTGGCAAACCCGGCGAACGCCGAAAAATTCTCGATGCTCAATATCCTCTTTACACGCAAGTTTATCGTAATGATCTGCGTCT
>SFFS01000124.1 GCA_004557805.1 Clostridiales bacterium
CGCGGTGGTACAGTGGCTGCGCGACGAGATGAAACTGGTGCAGAAGGCGAGCGAAACGGAAGCGGTGGCGCTGTCGATCCCCGATAACGGCGGGGTGTACGTAGTGCCCGCGTTTACCGGCCTTGGCGCGCCGCATTGGGACATGTATGCGCGCGGCACGATCGTCGGGCTGACGCGCGGCACGGGCCGTGCGCATGTTGTGCGCGCCGCGCTGGAAGCGATTGCGCAGCAGAGCGCCGATCTGGTCGACGCCATGGCACAGGATTGCGGCTTCCGTCCGCGCGGACTGCGCGTGGACGGCGGCGCATGCGCGAACAACTTCCTAATGCAGTTCCAGGCCGATATGCTCGGCGTGAACGTGGAGCGGCCCGCCGTCATCGAGACGACGGCGTTGGGCGCGGCGATGATGGCCGGTATGGCCGTCGGCCTGCTGACGCAGGAGGACATTGCCGCGGGCTGGCGGCGCGAGCGCGAGTTCGCTCCGGCGATGCAGGAGGCGGAGCGCGCGGCGCAGCGCGGTGGCTGGAAGCGCGCTGTGGAACGTGCGAAAAACTGGATAGAGAAATAAAAGAGCAATGCGCATGAAGAGATTCATGCGCATTACAGGCCGTCAAAAAACTATCGTTTTTTGACGGAGGAAACCCGCCTTCTGAAATTCTTCGGAATTTCCGGGCGAAGGCGGGGCGGGGAATGCATTTTCAACCATTTTTGCCGCACATGTCGCCAAAAATGATTAAAGATGAGAGGGCTGCGGCCCTCTCAAACTCTCCTTGGGACTTTTTCGACAGTCTGCAATGCGCATGAAGAGATTCATGCGCATTATTTTGCCGAAAAAGCTCCGGGGGAATACGGAAGGCGGGAAATCTCCCAAACGTTCGGCGGACAGGGCAGATACGGATTCGTTTGCGGGGTATAAAGCGGCGTTGACGCGTGTCCCCTATATAGAGACGTTGCGGAAGTATTCCGCCGTGCCGGGGATTGTCTTCGGCTGTTCGCTTCAACGCTGTATGGTTGCGCCTGCGATGCGCACAGGCAGAGTTTCTTGAGAAAGACGGACGCGCGAAAAATGCCGGATGCGCATCTGTCGCCGGTTCACGGCTGCGAAAATGGCATGGAACAGTATCCTCACAGGGAAAAAGAAAAATAATCTGAAAGGGAAAGCCGCGCAGCCTGAGAACGGAGCGCGGCTTTAGCATATATCGCGCGCAGCGCGGTCAAAACGCGAGCGGTGGGAAAATTTTGCGGAAAACGAATAAAACCGCATTGAGACGGCATACAATTTACAGAACATGCGAAAAAAGCAGAAAGAGGTGTAATAGATGTTCCGGAGCGGAAGGGACTTTTAGTGGGTATCCGAAAAATTCTATGAGACTCCATCCTGGCGCATCTTCCTTTTTCAGATACCCTCCGGGGGAGCCGCGGAAAAAAGAAGAATAACTTCTTATGGAATTATTTGCTCATAGCAACAAAATAATGCTTTGAAACGACGCGTTTCTATGCTATAATTACACCCAACGGGAGAGCAGCCTTTACAAGCAACAAGAGGTGATTTCATGGAACCGATTAAACTAATGGTAGTTGAAGATAATAGCGAACTGCGGAAAATGATTGCCGATTATTTCGCAGCCAAGGACGATGTGGAAGTGATCGGTACGGCGGCCAACGGTATGGAAGCGCTGGAACAACTGGACAAAAACATGCCGGATGTGATGCTGCTGGATATGATTATGCCGCGCGTGGACGGTTTTGAGATGCTCGACCGGATGCACCGGCGCGAGGATGGCGCGAAGCCCGAGGTTATCGCGCTGACGGCGCTGTGCCGGGAGGATTTTATCAGCCGCGCGATGGAAATGGGCGCAAGCTATTACATGGTGAAGCCGTTCGATTTTGAATTGCTTTACCGGCGTGTGGTGGAAGTGGCGAACCAACGGCGCGGCGAACCTGCGCCGAGCGCCGCGCTTGCGGCGGGTCCGGGCAAATCGCTCGAGGAACGCACAGCCACGCTGTTCCTGACCGTCGGCATTCCCGCGCACATCAAGGGTTATCAGTATCTGCGCGAGGCGGTGCGCCTGACGCTGGAAAAGCCGGAGATGATCAACCGCATCACCAAGGAGCTCTATCCGACGGTTGCGCGCCGCTTCGGCACGTCGTCGAGCAAGGTGGAGCGCGCGATCCGACATGCAATCGAGGTGGCGTGGGGCCGCGGCCGCATCGACGTGCTCGATCAGGTGTTCGGTCCGAACGTCTGCTCGCTGGATAACAAGCCGACGAACGGCGAATTCATCGCGCTGGTGGCGGGCAAACTGTCGATGGATCCGCGGGCGGCTTCGTGATTTTTTGCGGCGCTGGCGCGCCTTGAAGAAACGGAGGACGCGGCGCTGCGGCTGTAAAGAAAAGGCGGCGCGCTTTTGCAGAGAATGCAGGAGCGCGCCGAAACCGTTTTCCGGGAGAGAATTGCGAATTGTATCGCGTTTTTGCAGGGAAAACCGGAACGCCGCTGCGGTGAACGCGGGGGCGCGCGTTAGAAAAAATGGCATAGATGTTTTCTTCTCAGGGCAAATGCGGCATGGCCAATAAAAACGGCCGCGCCGTTTTTCTTTATTTTTATCTGGGATTTTTGCTGGAATACCTGCATGCGCTGCCGCCCGCGCATGTCGAACTTTCGGACTCTAAACTCCCGGACGAGCGAAGAATGCAGCTCAATCGGGAGCTTGCGGCAAGCGTTCGCGTGCAGCGCCCGCCGCATGCGGACATTCTGCCGGATGGATGGGATGCGTAATGCTTTGAGGCGCGAAAGCGCCCTGAAATCATCTCAGCGGCATATCGCCCGTCCTGCGCGCATACCGTGCAGGGAGACAGAAGGCGGGGAGGGACGCAGATGGACGATATTTTGCGCCAGAATGTGGAAATTGAGCGTGTGGCCGCACAGGCGCGCGAGCAGACGCTGGTAGAGGGCGAGGTGGCGCTGCCGGGCGGCATCCGCGAGGAGGCGACGGTGCTGGGCTGCGAGGCGCGGCTTGTCATTTCCGGCGTGGAGCCGCAGCAGGACAGGCTGGCGATGGACGGCGCGGTGGTGTTTCAGGTGCTGTACCGGCAGGGCGGCGACGAGATTCGCGTGCTCGAAGCGAATTGCGCGTTCAGCCATCAGACAGATATGCCCGGCGTGGACGCGCGAATGCGGCCGCAGGTGCGCGGCGCGGTGCAGAGCGCTTCGGCGCAGCCCGTCAGCGGCCGGATGCGCCTGCGCGCGGTGACCGACCTTTCGGCGCGCGTGTTCGCGCCGGAGGAGACGGAAATCGTGACGGGCCTGCCAAAGGTCAAGGACTTGCAGACGGAGGAAACGGACTATCAGCTCCTGCGCCATGCGGCCTCCGGCACGGCCTCGGCGCTGCTGCGCGAGGAATTTGCGCTCGACGCGGGGCTGCCCATTTCCGAAACGCTGTATGCCCGCGCGCGGGCGGAGGTCGGTTCCGTTTCAGGCGGCGAAGGGCGCGCGACGGTCGATGGGAACGTGCTGCTGGAGGTGTTCCATGCAGGCAGCGATCCGGAAGCGCCGCTGATCGTGACCGAGCACAGCTTCCCTTTCGAGCAGACGGTGGAGCTGCAGGGCGCGGCGGGCGACGATCTGCGCGCGAGCGTGCAGGTGCAGGACGTCGTGGCTTCTTCCGTCGATGCGGGCGACGGCACGCGCGTGCTGCGCACAGAGACGGTGCTGGATATTGAGGCGGAATCGTTTGCGCCGCAGACGCTGCATACGCTGCGGGACGCATATACGCTTTCGGGCGACTGCGTCGCGCTCGATACGCGCGCGGTGAACTGCCTGTCGGGCGCAGCGTCGCTGGAGGCGAAGGAGACGGATAAGCAGGTGCTGCCGCTGCCCGCCGATGCGCCGCCCGTCGGCCGCGTGCTGGCGGCGATCCTTACGCCGACGGCTACGGGGGCCGAGCAGGCCGGTGGCCGTGTGATTGTGGAGGGGATGCTCGACGCGCAGGTGATCTATCAGCCGCCGGGACAGACCGCGCCGGTGGGCGCGCGGCAGGAAATCCCGTTCCGCATCGCATTTCAGGGTACGCTGCCCGCGAACGCCAGCGTGCGCTTGACGGCCGGAAACGTGCAGGCGGAGGGTATCTCGCCCGACCGCGTGGAAGTAAAATACACCATGAACCTTGCGGCAGATATGGTGAGCGAAACGCCTGTGCGCCTGCCGGAGAACGCGCGCACCGAAGAAGCGCCGCCGGAGCATGGCGGGCTGGTGATGGTCTGGCCGCAGCGCGGCGAAAGCCTGTGGGATATTGCCAAGCGGCTGCGCGTGACGGAGGAGAGCATCAAACGCCTGAACCCCGCCGCCGCGCCCGGGCAGGCGCTGGTGGTAATGAAAAAGGGGCAGGGAGCGTATTGACGCTGCCCGGCCCGCAAAAAAAGTGAAGCGAACGCACCGTCCGGAGGGGATTCCTTCCGGACGTTTTTGCGCGGGGAAGGCAGGGCGGCACGATCAGGCAGGCCTGCCCATCAAGGAAGAGCAGGCCGTTCGGTTCAATCGGGTTTTGATCCTGAAAACGATAAGTTGATGGATTTTTTCGGGCGCACGGGAGCGCGCCTTTTTGCGTGCTCGCGCTACCTGGATTTCTCCGCAAGGCGGCGGGAGCGCGGATAGGGCCTGGGATCGTCTGTCAGGCCGAGAATATAATCGGTGGAGGTTTGAAAGAGCAGCGCAAGCTGCATAAGCGCCGAGAGCGGAAGCTGGCGCTGGCCGGTTTCGTATTGCGAATAGGCGCTTTGGCGCACGTGCAGAAATTCTGCGACGGCGGTTTGCGTCAGGTCGTGATCTTCGCGGATATCGCGGAGACGAAAATTCTCATTTTTCATACAGTTTATTCTATAAGTGAAGGAGAAATAACTTGACATATATCACAAATTGTGATATATCTGAAATTAGAAATTTTGAAATGAGAAAAGAAAGGAAGAAAACAATGAAAATGAATTTGCGAAAAGCGGTGTGTCTGGTGCTGGCGGTCTGCCTTGCGATGCTTGGAAGCTGTGCGCTTGCGGCGGCGATCGATATGACGGTATTTGAAGAAAATGAGGATGTTGTAGTAACATGGGATGAAATGGACGGGACGGCTCAGGTCACACCGGCAGATCTTCTTTCCGTCATGTTTATTCCGGACGGCGTTGCGGACAGTTACAGCGCGCTGTGTCCGGTGGTGTTCTATGAGGACGATGAGGAAAGCGCATGGTTCACTTTAATCGGCATGCTTTCTGTAGAGGAGAAGGCGCAGGTTGAAAGGATGATTTTTAAAGTCGGAGAGAAGCGTTATACGTTCTACGATGTGGATTCGAACATAAGAGTTTCCGACGGAAACATAATAGAAGATTTGGGGATTCTGTTTGACGGGGAGACGTTCTCCTTTCTGGAAGCGCTGAAAACGGCGCAGAAGAATGGCGAAACTGTAAAGGTGAGACTCTGGGGACAGAAATATGATATTGATTTCGCTATGACCGATTCGATGCTGGAGACCATCGTAAACATGTATGAGCTGTTTGAAGAAGCGGGAGGCACGTCTGCGGCCAATCTCCTGTGGCTTTCAGACGGAAACAGAATGACCGTGAAATAATCCGTTTCGCGAAAAAAACCTGCCGCATGGCAAGCGCGGCAGGTTTTTTCGTTTTTTCAGCGCGTCAGCGCTGCGAATCCATCAGTTCCTTCGCGGCGGCCATGGTGGGCATGGCGGCCTGCGCGCCTGCGGCCGTGGTGGAAAGCGCGCCCACGGCATTGGCCAGCCGGATCGCATCCGGCAGCGAATCGCCCATCGCAAGGCCCACGGCGAAGCCGGCGTTGAACGAATCGCCCGCCGCAGTGGTATCGACGGCGTTCACCTTGAAGCCCTTGAAAAGCTGCGAGCCTTCGGCCGTTACCAGCAGAACGCCCTGCGGGCCGCGTTTGTTCAGCACCGCTTTGGCGCCCATCGAAATCAGTTTGCGCGCGGCGGCTTCCGCATCTTCGATGGTTTTGACCGGCATGCCGGTCAGAAGGGCCAATTCCGTTTCGTTGGGAGTGACGTAATCGCAGTAGGACAGCCATTCGGCGGAGACGGGCTGCGCCGGGGCAGGATCGAGGATGACGCACGCGCCTGCTTCGTGCGCGAGCCTGGCCGCATGGAACGCGCCGGGCAGATACGTTTCCATCTGGAACATGAACACGCCCGCGCTTTCAATCAGCGTGCGCTGCGCGTCGATCAGCGCTTCCGTCAGCTTGCCGTTTGCGCCGGGAATGTAGGCGATGCGGTTGTCGCCGTCGGCGGCCACTTCGATCAGCGCCGTGCCGGTCGAAACGCCCGGAACGACGGCTACGCCCGCCGGGTTCACGCCTTCCTTGCGGAAGGTTTCAAGATAGCTGCGGCCGAAATCGTCCTCGCCGATGGCGCCCACGAGCGTCACATCCGCGCCCAGGCGCGCCGCGGCGATGGCCTGATTGCCGCCCTTGCCGCCGGTGAACGTGGCGAAGTTCGTGCCCTCGATCGTTTCGCCCGGCGCATGGAAGCGCGGGATGGAAACCGTCAGGTCGACGTTAATGCTGCCCATTACACAGATTTTCTTCATTGCATGAATCCCCTTTTTCTGAATCGGTTACAGTTTCGACAGGAATTTGAAATCTTCCTGCATATGCGGATATAACCGTTGGAAAAGCGCGTAGAATTTTTCATATTCCGCGCTGCGCGCCGCGTCGGGCTGTACCGCGCCGCCACAGCGCACGGAAACGCCGCATGCTTCGCGGATGTTCGCATAAACGCCCGCGCCCACCGCAGCCAGAATGCACGCGCCCAGCGCGCCGCTGTCGGATGATTCCATGCGCCGCATCGGCACGGAAAGCACGTCGGCGAGCATCTGCCGCCAGATGGGGCTTTTTGCGCCGCCGCCGCATACGAGCATCTCGCGCGGGACGATGCCCATATCGCGCATCACGCCCAGACAGTCGCGCAGGCCGTAGCTTACGCCTTCCATCACGGCGCGCGCCATGTCGCCGCGCGTGTGGATGCTCGAAAGGCCGAAGAACACGCCGCGCGCGTCGGGATCCATGTGCGGGGAACGGTCGCCCAGCAGGTAGGGCAGGTAGAGCAGGCGCTGCGCGCCGATGGGCCGCGCGGCGATATCGGCGTTGATGCGCGCATATTCGTTATCCTCGGGGTAGAGGGTGTTGCGCATCCACTGCATGGAAAGCCCTGCGCTCTGCTGCGACGCGACGACCAGCCACGCGCCCGGCACGGCGGCGCAGAACGTGTGCACGCGCCCCTGCGCGTCGACGCGCAGCGTGTCGATGTGCGTATTGATGACCCCGCTCGTGCCCAGCGTGAGGAAAGAACGGCAGTCCTCCACAACGCCGGTGCCGATAGCCGAAGCGGCGTTATCGCCCGCGCCCGCGCAAACGACCACATCCGCAGGCAGGCCCAGCATTTGGGCGGCTTCGGCAGTCAGCGTGCCGACGGGCTGCCAGCTCTCAAACAGCTTCGGCAGCTGGGATTCCTGCACGCCGCAGATGTCCAGCATTTCCTTGCTCCAGCATTTGTGCTCGACGTCCAGCAGCAGCATGCCCGATGCGTCGGAATAATCGGTGCAGTGGACGCCAGTCAGCTTATAGTTGATGTAATCCTTCGGCAGCATGATTTTTTGGATGCGGGCGAAGTTGTCCGGCTCGTTCTCCCGCATCCAAAGCAGTTTGGGTGCGGTGAAGCCTGCAAAGGCGATGTTCGCGGTGTAACGGCTCAGCTTGTCTTTGCCGATAACACCGTTTAAGTAGTCGACCTGCCTTTGGGTGCGGCCATCGTTCCAAAGGATGCAGGGGCGGATAACCGCGTCATTTTTGTCCAGCACCACCAGCCCGTGCATCTGGCCGCCCGCGCCGATGCCCTTGACCTGAGACGCATCAAACCCTTCCAGCAGCGCGGGGATACCGTCGCAGACCGCCGCCCACCAATCGGCGGGGTCCTGCTCGCTCCAACCGGGATGCGGGAAGGCGATCGGGTATTCCCGGCTGACGATGTTGGCAATGCTGCCCGTTTCGTCCATC
>SFFS01000003.1 GCA_004557805.1 Clostridiales bacterium
AACAATCACTTTCTCGCTATGATTCAATGTGCAATCAATATTGTAATTCATCATTCTGCTCCATTTCTGCAAGTTCAATGCATGATTTCAGCTCTGATTCTTTTGTTCGTTTGCTGCCGGAGTTGCTTTGAATATTCCAGAGCCATCGGAAGCGGCATAAGTTCCGATACCTTGTAACTCTTGATGTGTCCCGTAAGGCCAAAGAGTTTGAATGTGTCCTGGGGCCGCGCCTGAGCCGGTAATGTCATTACGATTTCCATCGTTGTTCCGTCCATTGTTTCGTAAGTCTTCGCAGCAAGAACTTTTGCTAGTTTCATAATGATTTCGTCCTTTCAAGCCTTTATTTTACAAGGATTTTTCGTTTTTGTTTCCCTCAACCTTGTGCCCATATTATAGCAAGCGCAGACGACAAAAAACAGGCAAGAAAATAAAAAGTAAAAAAGGGCGAAAGTGCAAGCAGGACAAGGCTTTTTGACCATTTTAGCAATAAATTTAGACGTGTAAAAATATGTTTTCTTTCGCGAAAAAACACCGCTTGCTGGAGGCGCAGGCGGTGCAATTAACTTTAACCAAAAGCTGCGAATAAAAACGTTACTTTAAATCCCAAAGTTGTAAGATATCTCCTTGCTGACCTATTATAACCTCTCCAAATTTGATTTTAACGCGTCGATTCCGTCTTTTGAAATAGAGATATAGTATCGTTGCGTCACTTGAATATTTCCATGTCCCATTTGATTGCAGAGCAGATGGGCAGGGGTGTTCATCTCTGCAAGCCGCGTCCCGTAGGTGTGCCGCAGATAATGATATTTGAAATTGATATGATATTCGCTTTTCAGGATGCGGGAATGGTACTTCATTGAATTCACGGTTTGAATTTTGCCGTTTGGCAGACAGTTTACCAATTCGACGGAAGATAGTTTCCGCCCGTCCGTATCTTGAATGAAGGTTTGATTTTGTTCTTGCTGTTGCAAAAGCGTATCCGACGCAGTTTTTCTATGCGCGGCAAGCTCTTCCAGATAAGCTTTCACGCGGCGACATAAATATATCGTCCTGCGAGCATTGCGAGTTTTCAACGGAACGAGCTTTATCAAGCCATCCTGATATTGCATCTGCTGTTCAATTCGAATCGTTCCTTTTTCTAAATCAACCTGACTCCATTTTAGGCCGTAGCATTCGTTGATTCGAAGGCCGCAATAGCGGCCCAATAAATAAGCTGTTTCCGCGTTCGTTCCATGAAAATATTGCTCCATTGCCGCGCATTCTTCTTCCGTAAACGCAACAATATCCGTATCCTCGTCAATTTTCATTTTCGGCATGCGTATTCTCGTATCCTTGTTGACACAGAGCTTATTATAGACATCCACACTCAAATAGTTCCGGGAGTACGCCTGTCCGAAGATAAGGTAGAACATTTTCAGGAACGACTCAACATAGCAATATGAGAACCCTTCCTCATAATATAGGCTCGTTAAAAAATCTGTGATTTGCGCAACGGAAATCGCATCGACATATTGATTTCCGAACGCTTCACAAATGTGATTTGTCCAAAGAGAATCCTGCTTTTTGATTGTTGCATATGCCCGGTCTTTGCGACCGTGCGCGCAATATTCCTCATACACCTCCCTGATGCGCTTTCTTACGGGCGCGTCGGCTACCACTTGCTCTTCGCAAATCGGCGGGGTATTCTCCGCCTGATAAATAGCTGCTTTGCGCGCGCGGAACGCTTCCGATTTATTTTTGAAACTGTTGCCATTTTCATCTCTCGTGCGTCGTCTGTCAATGATTTTCCCGTTGACGCAGATTTTGAAACGATATCCCCAAGTGCCGTCCTTCAACTGAAAGATTCCGGTGGTATTCATTTGTCTCCTCCAAAGTGTTAGTGTGTGACTTTGGAGCTTTCATTCGCTTATGGCGCATCCACACGGTGGAAAGGGGGATAGCTGCATTTTGCTTATGAGACAACTCTTTATTTCCTTAACGCCCATATTATTTCCAACCAGTCCTATTCTATGAAATGGCCAAGGACGAAGCCCGTCACGGCCGCGGATTCGACGGCCTGCTGAAGCGGTACTTCGGGAAATAAAGAAAATTAAATTGTTTTTTGCGAGGGGGACTTCTTTCAGAAGAAAGAAGTCCCCCTCGCGCTCCCCTTCAAGAAAGCCGGTTGGGTTTGTGGAGAAGGAACCGCGCTGAAAAGGGCGGGAGGCGTCAGAAAACAGAGCATCAATGGGCTTTCATTTGCGGCTTTAACCGCAAAGTTGCTTCCCGCTTTTACATTTCAAAAAAATCCTCCCCCGTCTCCGGAGGAGGAAAACTCATTTCGTTTTTGATTCAATATCCCGCGTCGAGCAGTTTTTCCGCCGCTGCGAGATCTTCCAGGCTGTTCACGCCCGCCGTTTCGCTCAGATCGGCCAGCTCGAGCGTGCTCTGTTTTACGCCCTTGCGCGCCAGAACGCGCACCAGGCCCGTCAGGTAGTATTCATGCTTGGGATTGTCGTTGTCCACCTCGTGAAGCCAATCCCACATGCGCGCGCCGTCGAGCACCTGAATGCCCACGTTTACTTCATCGATGCGCTTCTGCTCGGGCGTACACGCGGAATCCTCCACGATGTCCACCATTTCCCCCGCCTCGCTGCGGATCAGCCGTCCATAGGCCGGAATGGGATGGATATGCGCCGCCAGCAGCGTATTTCCTGCGCCCGTCTCCTCGTGCAGGCGGAACATCGCCTGATAGGTTTCCCGGCGCAGAAACGGCATATCGCAATAGCACACAAGCACCGGCTCCGCACAGCCGCGCAGTACCGGTTCGGCGCAAAGCGTGGCGTGCGCCGTACCGTCAAGCTGCTTCTGCTCGACGTAATGATACCCGCTGCCCAGTGCCTTCTTCACCTGTTCGCCCAGGAATCCCACGACGATCGTAATATCCTCAGGCGCGAGGAAATCGAGATTGTCCAGCACGTACTGAATCAGCGGCTTGCCGCGCAGCTCGTGCAGCGCCTTGGGGACGTCGGCCTCGGCGCTGTGCAGCCGCGAGCCCTTGCCCGCCGCCAGAATAATCGCTTTCATATTCAGCCCTCCAGATACGGGATCATTTCCGCCAGGCGGTTGAAAATCAGATCCGGCTTCACCTCGGAGGTTTCCAGATCTTTCAGCGTTGCCTCGCCAGAGAGCACCATGATGGCCGTCATGCCGAAGTTCACGCCGGTCGCCACGTCAGTGTAAAGCCGGTCGCCCACCATCGCGCAGTCCTCGCATTTGAGGCCGGTATATTCCAGCACGCCCTCGACGATGCCGGAATAGGGCTTGCCGATGATGATATCCGGCCTGCGGCCCGCGCTGGCCTCGATGAACGCCATAATCGCGCCGATATCCGGAATGAAGCCCGTCTCCGTCGGGCAGTTGAAATCCGGATGCGTGGCCACATACGGCAGCCCGGCACGCACCAGATCGCACACGCGCGTCATTTTCGCATAGTCGAGCGTTGTATCGAAGCCGATGATTACATAATCGGGATGCTCGTCGTCGATGGCGACGCCCATGCCGGTCAGTTCGGCGCGAAGCGCCTCATTGCCCAGCAGGAACGCCTTCTTGCCCGCAAACTCGCGCAGCACGTAGCGGCCCGTGGCCAGCGAGGAAGAATACACGCGCAGGAACGGCTCCGTCACGCCCAGCCTGCGGAGCTTCCTGACGTAGATCTCGCGGCTCTTGGACGAGTTGTTCGTGAGGAACACGGCTTGCCGCCCTGTGCGGCGCAGACATTCGAGAAAATCGAGCGAACCGTCGATCAGGTTGTCGCCGAGATAAAACGTGCCGTCCATATCCAGCAGGAAGCATTTGACATTTTTGAGTTTTTCCAGCATTGCGTTGCTATTCATCAAAAGAAAATCCCCTTCGCTTTTTCATGGCTGATAGAAATCATGATACCATCAACCCGCGAAAAAGACAAGGAGATTCATGATTTTGCGGCGCACCGCGCCGCATAAAAAAGCCGCCTCTCCGCGCGGGAGAAGCGGCCTTTGCACGGTTTTGTCAGCCGACGGCGCCGTTCTGCTCGGGTTCCGCAGAAGGCGCTTCTGCCGGAGCTTCAGTTTCCGCAGCGGGCGTTTCCGCCGGAACCTCGGCCTCCGCGGCGGCTTCCGCCTCAGACGCGGCAGCCGGCGCTTCCATCGGCACGATCACGCTCTGGCCGTTGGAGACGAAGCGTTCGCCGTCCCAATGCAGCACGTTCATCAGCGTGCCCAGCGCGTCGGCGTGATACAGCCCGCACACGCTCTGGAACGCAACCAGTTCGCATACGCCGTCGCCGTCCGTATCGACGGGCAGCATGTAACCCAGACCGTACACATCGCCGGTCGCAGCGCTCTTGAGCGTGCCGTCTTCGTTGTACAGTTCGTTCAGATAGTCCGCCTCGCGGTTGGCAAGGCTCAGCACGCAGACCGTACCATCGGCGGCGCTCTGCACGCGCACGAGGTACTGATCCTCAAACGTCACGTCGAAGATGTTCTCCGCGCAATACGCTTCGGTATCGAAGATGGGCGCATAGCCGCCGTCCTTCGCGCCGAAAACGGAATAATAGCACGTGCCGCCGCTGCCGCCGCTTTCAAGCGTCACCATGATTTCGCGGCTTTCCGGCGCGGTCAGGCTGCCAATCCAAAGCTTCGGGGCATAGCCCGCGTTCTCATAGAGCGCAAGCTCGGCCGTTTCACCGGTCGCGCCGTCCTTGACGGTGAGCGAGAGGTTCTCCACATACACCGCGTCGGGCACCTGCTTGCCGGTCAGTGTCGCGGTATCGGCCGCGCCGTCGCCGTTCACGTCCTCGACCGCCTGCGCGATCGTCGTCACGGTGGTTTCCGCGGGCGGGGTCACTTTTCCATCGGCCAGCGCCACGCAGCTCAGACAAAGAAGCGAAATGCAGACGAACAGCGAAATCAGTTTCTTCATAATAGCTACACCTCCATAGATAGTTTCGTTTGCCATCGACACGTATAATACGATGATTGGAGGCAAAACCCTGCCTTCCGCGCCGAAAAATTTTCGCCGCACCGTTTTTTCCCGCGCTCTGCGCGGCAAAAGAAAAACGCGCCCCGGCAGGCAACGGCAGCGTGCGGAGCTGCGGGCCGGGATTTATACGCCCGCCCAATGATACGCAATTCTCGGCGTTCCATCCTTCACATGGATGATTCCGCATTTTACAAAGCCGTTCTTTTCAATCAGCTTCTGCATAATTCGATTCTCCGCATGAGTATCCACCCTGACATTCCGGGAAATGCTTTTGCAGTATTCTGCGGCGCACTGAAACAGGCCGTGAACCTGACCGTCGCCCGCAATCCTGTGGATTGTAAGATAAGGCTCGTCGTTCAGCCAATTCCCGTTTTCAATACGAGCATAGGTCGGTTCCCTGCCTTCAAACAGCGCGAACACCCCGTGTATCCCGCTTTCATCGTATATGACCCTGCAAACGTTCTGACGAATATCCGATTGAACCAGTTCTTCATTCGGATAGAAATGCCCCCATTGCGTGGGGTTTCCGTTCCGTATCATATAATCCTGGGCATACCTGTAGATTTCCATGATCTGTTCCAGATCTGTATCCGCTGCGTTTCTTATATTCAGCATATGAGTTCCCTCTGCGCCTTTCGATTGTTCTCTCCGTCCGGCTTCATATTATCACATCCCGGCAAAAAATACAGCAGCCACAGCGGAGCAAACCGCTGTGGCTGTAAGCTGTCTTATGCGAACCGGACTGGCCGGTTCCCTTTGTCCGCGCGAAGCTTACTGGATTTCCACGTAGTTCCACACGACGTCGCCGGTGGGCAGAACCGCAAGGTTCTTGACGTTGGGCTTGGCCATGTAGGGGTTGACGTAGTAGTGCAGCGGCTGCACGCAGCCGGTGGCCATCAGGACCTGCTCGGCCTTGGCGGCGATGGCGGCGCGGGTGGCCGGATCGGTTTCACCCTTCACCTGATCGACGAGCGCGTCATACGCTTCGGCCCAGGTCTGGTCGCCGTTTTCGCCCCAGTAAGCGCCGAGGCCGGCGTCCTTGGTGATGTCGGTGTACTTGGTGTAATCGCCGTAATCCTGGCCAAGGCGCGGATAGTTGTTGCCGGACTTGCTGATGAAGATCTCAAGGAAGTTCACAACGTCGTTGAAGTCGGCAACCCAGCCCATACGGGAAGCTTCGGCGTCGCCGTTGCCCAGCTTGATCTGCAGCGTGGCCCAGGCTTCGGTGTTGATGACGGCGTTGATGCCGACGCTGTTCCACTGCTCCTGGATGTACTGCACGATGGCGCTGTTGGTGGCGTTCTGGTTGAAGGAGAATTCAAAGGCGGGCACGTCGGTGAACATGATATCGCCGCCCTCGATGCTGCCGGTGTAGCTGTAGCCCAGATCCATCAGGATCTTGATGCCTTCGACCATATCCTTGGTGTAGACGGGGTTCTCTTCAGAGGGTTCGGAAGTGCCGGTGTACCAGGTGCCGTAGCCTTCGGCTTCACGGACGTTGCTGTTGTAGCCGTCGGAGAGGTTGCTCGGGAAGAAGCCGGTCGCCGGTTCTTCGCCGCCCATGGTCACGTAGTCCACTTCGTCCTGACGGTTGATCATCAGGCCCAGCGCATAGCGCGCCTTGGACTGCTCCTGCACGGTGAGGGTCTTGCCTTCCGGCGACAGATCCTTGTGGCAGTTAAACAGTACATAATAGGTGCCCAGCTGCGCGCCCATGACGAGCTCGCCCGGGTATGTGGCATTCAGGCGTTCGAACTCGGCGGGGTCCATGCTCTCGATGAAGGACACGGCGTCGGATTCATACGCGGCCAGGATGGCGACGCTGTCCTCGGCCAGGTAGGCGTTCACGCCGCCCAGATGGACGTTCTCAGCGTTCCAGTAGTAGGGGTTCTTTTCGAAGGAAGCAACGTCGTCCACCGCATACTTGGTCATGCGGAAGGGGCCGGTGCCGATGTAGGTTTCGGGGTTGATCGCCCACGCGCCTTCGTTGTCGGCCAGTTCAACCTTCACCGGATAGAACGTGGTGAAGCCGCACAGCTCGAGGAAGTAGGCGCAGGGGTTGGGCAGGGTGACGGTAAGGGTGCGGGCTTCGTCGTCGGCGACCACGTCCAGCGTTCCATCGTCCTTGCGGGCGATCACGTCGAACAGGTACGCATAGTCGGCGCCCAGCGCCGGATCAATGGCACGGTTCCAGCTCTTGACAAAATCGCTGGCAAAGAAGTCGCTGCCATCGGACCACTTCAGGCCTTCACGGAGGGTGAAGGTGTAGACGAGGCCGTCGTCGGAGACGGTATAGCTCTCGGCCATTTCAGGCTGATTGGTCAGCGCGACGCCGTCCTTGACCTGCGTGCCCATCAGGCCGCAGAACGCCAGACGAATGGTGTTGGAACCGGTCGACGCGGAGTTCAGCGCCGGGTCCATCGTTTCGGGGGTGCCGCCGCCGTACATGACGTTGACAACTTCACCCTCGGCGCTCGCGGTGCCGACCGCGGCCAGAGAGAGCATCATCGCCAGAGACAGGACCAGTGCGAGTAGCTTTTTCATGGTTTGCTCCTCCTGATATTTTTTGTTTTATTGCAGCGCCCTCCACCATTGGGTGCGGCGGGCGGTACAACCGGAAAGGAAAGGGACACGGCGTTTTTTCGGGCCGCCCTGCGGCCCTGAAAGCATTCCGCCGCCTTAGAGGTGATAGCAGGCCGCGAAGTGACCCGGCGCAACCTCGCGCATGGGCGGCATGGCCTCGGCGCACTGCGCCGTCGCGCGGCCGCAGCGGGTGCGGAACGGGCAGCCGGACGGCATGTGCATGGGGCTGGGCACGTCGCCCTGCAAAACGATGCGGTGCGCATGGCGCGCCTTTTCCGGATCGGGCATCGGCACGGCCGACAGAAGCGAAATCGTATAGGGATGCGCCGCATGGCGGTGCAGCTCCACCGAAGAGGCGGTTTCGACCATCTTACCCAGATACATCACCGCGATGCGGTTGGAAATGTGCTTGACGACCGACAGATCGTGCGCGATGAACAGGTAGCTCAGGCCCAGCTTTTCCTGCAGATCCTCCAGCATGTTGATAACCTGCGCCTGAATGGAAACGTCCAGCGCGCTGACCGGCTCGTCGCAGACGATAAACTCGGGATTGGAAGCGAGCGCGCGGGCAATGCCGATGCGCTGGCGCTGGCCGCCGGAGAATTCGTGGGCGTAGCGCGTCGCCTGCTCGCCGGAGAGTCCGACGGTCTGCAGCAGTTCATGCACGCGCTCGGCGCGCTCCTGCCGGGTTTTGCACAGCTTGTGCACGTCGATCGGCTCGGCGACGATATCGCCGACGGTCATGCGCGGGTTCAGCGAAGAATACGGATCCTGAAATACCATCTGCGCGCGGCGGCGATATTCCAGCAGCGTGCTCCTGTCGACCTTCCTGCCGTCGAACCACACCTCGCCGCTCGTAGGCTTGTACAGGTGCAGAAGCGTGCGGCCTACCGTCGTCTTGCCGCAGCCGGATTCGCCCACCAGGCCCAGCGTTTCGCCGCGGCCGATGGTGAAGCTCACGTCGTCCACGGCCTTGAGCATCGTGGTTTTCATGAACCCCGTCGTGATGGGGAAATATTCTTTCAGGTGCCGCACGTCAACCAGCGGCTGCGCCGTCTGCGTCATGCCATGTCACCTCCGTCCAGATTCATGCGAAGGATTTTGCCGTTTTCATCGCAAACCAGCGCGTTCTTCGCCATGGCCTCCCGCACGTTCATCCAGCAGGCGGCGATGTGGTCTTTCCCGACGAAAACCTCGTCGGCCTTGCCATCGAGGCACACTTTCATCGCGTGCTCGCAGCGCGGCGCGAACGGGCAGCCCTTGGGCATGCGCAGCAGATCGATGGGCGTGCCGGCGATGGGGATCAGCCGCTCGCGGCTGTCGCGGTCGATGTTCGGGATGGAACGGATCAGCCCCTTGGTGTATTCGTGACGCGGGCGATAGAAGATGTTATCGGCCGTGCCGCGCTCGCAGACGCTCCCGGCGTACATGACGATCACCTCGTCGCACATGCCGGCGATCACGCCCAGATCATGCGTAATCATGATGATTGCCATGCCCATTTTCTTTTGCAGGCTCTGCATCAGTTCCAGAATCTGCGCCTGAATGGTCACGTCCAGCGCCGTGGTCGGCTCGTCGGCAATGAGGATATCCGGCTCGCAGGCCATGGCCATGGCGATCATCACACGCTGGCGCATGCCGCCCGAAAGCTCGTAGGGATATTGCTTCATGCGCTTTTCCGGCTCGCTGATGCCGACCAGCCGGAGCATTTCCATTGCGTGCTTCCGCGATTCTTCCTTATTGCGGCCCGTGTGCAGCAGAATGCTCTCCATCAGCTGATTACCCACGGTGTAAACCGGGTTCAGGCTGGTCATCGGGTCCTGGAAGATGATGGAAATCTTGTTGCCGCGGATTTTGCGCAGCGCGCCTTCCCCCGCGCCCACGAGCTCTTCGCCGCGGAACTTGATGCTGCCCGAGACGATGCGTCCCGGATGCGTCAGAATTTGCAGAATGGAATACGCCGTCACGCTCTTGCCGCTGCCCGATTCGCCCACGATGCCCAGCACGCGGCCTTCGTCGAGATTGAACGAAACGCCGTTCACGGCCTTAACCTCGCCCGCCGGAGTGCAGAACGATGTATGCAGGTCTTTTACTTCAAGCATTGCCATTGTCGTTTCCCCCTTTCCTTACGAGCGCAGCTTCGGGTCGAACGCGTCGCGCAGACCGTTGCCCAGCAGGTTGAACGAGAGAACGATCAGGAAAATCGACGCCGCCGGGAACAGCAGCAGATACGGATACGAAACTAGGCCGCTGCGCGCGTCGGAGGCCAGCGAACCGAGCGACGGCATTGGCATCGAAACGCCCATGCCGACGAACGACAGGAACGATTCGGTGAAGATGGCGCTGGGAATCTGCATCGCCGCCGTGATGATGATAACCGAAACGCAGTTGGGCAGCATGTGCTTGCGGATGATGTGCGCGGGTTTCGCGCCCATAGCGCGGGCAGCCAGCACGTATTCCTGCTCCTTGATGGAGAGCACCTGGCCGCGCACCTGGCGCGCCATGCCTACCCAATACAGCAGGCCGAAAACGATGAAGATCGAAATCATGCCCGGGCCCAGCCGGAGAATGAGGCTGTTTTTCGAGGTGCTGATAATATCCTTGATCGCAACGGAAAGGAGGATCACGATCAGCACGTCGGGCAGCGAGTAGATGATATCGACGATGCGCATCATGATCATATCGACCTTGCCGCCGAAATAACCCGATATCGCGCCGTAAATGATGCCGATCACCACGACGATCAGCGCGGAGATCAGGCCGACCATCAGCGAAATGCGCGTGCCGTAAATGACGCGGATACAGTAGTCGCGCCCGAGGTTATCGGTGCCCATGATGTGCGGGAACACCTTTTCGCCGCGCGCGATGCGCTGCTGCTCCTTCTTGGAATATTCAAACGGAGCCATGTGCTTGCCGGAAACGTCCTGCTGCGTGTAGGAATAGGGATAGAAGTACGGCACGATCACCGCAATAAGCGCGATGATAATCAGAATGCACAGGCAGGCCATCGCCATTTTATTGCGGTGCAGGCGCCGCATGGCGTCCCGCATGAAGGAGGTGGACTCCCGCTGCGTCAGCTGCTGCGCTTTTTCTTCATCCGTCGCCGGAGCGAACTTCGCCGGGTCGATCTGGAAGGAAAGGAAGTTTTTCTTCGGGCTGTTTTCCATGCTGCTCACCTCGTCAGGACAGGTTGATCCTGGGATCCATCACCTTGTAGAGCACGTCGGCCAGGAAGTTCATGACGATAATCATCACCGCAAGGAAGATGGTGATGCCCATAATCATCATATAATCCGTGCGCAGCATGCTGTTGACAAACAGACGGCCGAGGCCGGGAACGGAGAAGATGTTCTCCACCACCATCGAGCCGGTGAGAATGTAGGCCATCATCGGGCCGGCGTAGGTGATGACGGGGCCCATCGCGTTTTTGAGCGCATGCTTGAAGATGACGCGGCTGCTCTTGAGGCCCTTGGCGCGCGCGGTGCGGATGTAATCCTGACCGAGCACGTCGAGCATCGCCGAGCGCTCCAGGCGCGTAACGTACGCCATGGGATAGAGCGAAAGCGAAAGCGCCGGCAGCACCATGCCGCCCGGCTGCGTGGCCATGGTGGGCGCCCATTTCAGGTTCAGCGCGAAAATAATCAGAAGAAGCGTCGCAATGACGAACGAGGGCATGCTCACCAGCGCCGTTGTGATCACCTGGATGATCTTGTCCAGCGCTTTTCCGCGCTTGAGCGCGGCCAGCGCGCCCAGAATCACGCCCGTAACGATCGCCATCAGCGCGGCGCACAGGCCGAGCTTGGCGGAATAGGCGAAGCCGCCCTTGATCAGATCGATGACCGTGCTGCCGATCCACTTGGTGGAGAGCCCGAAATCGCCGCGCGCAATGTTCTTGAGGTAATTCAAAAACTGCACCGGCACGGGTTTATCGAAGCCATATTTGGCCTCCAGCGCGGCAATCGTCTCATCCGATTTCGCTTTCTCGGAACTGAACGGACTGGCGGGAATGGCGTGCATTACGAAAAACGTAATGGCGATCACCAGAAAGATCGTCAGAACCGCCATGCCGAACCGCTTGAGGATATACATGGCAAACTTTGAATTCATATCCGGCCTCCGTTTTCAGTGGTTCCCTTCGAGGGTTGAAAGTATTTTAGCAAGATGAATAACGTATGTCAATATGCTGCAAGGAGTGTCCGCGGGATTTTTTGATGATTTTTCGCAAAATCCTTGAAATGTCCATGTTTTTCGTGTCCGTTCACGAAAGACAAATCATGCAAATTTGTTTTTCTGCAAGTTTTTCGCTTTGTTTTGCAGAATCTGCCATGCGGTTTTGCGCATTGATGAAACAGGCGCACCTGTGCTACAATAATAAAACACGAAAGGGGGCCTTTCTTATGAACCGACTGTTCGTTGCCATCGACGGCAACAGCCTGATGCACCGCGCCTTTCACGCCATCGCCGAGCTGGACGACGGCCAGGGCAACCCGACGAACGCCGTTTACGGCTTCACCGGCATGCTGCTGAAGGTGCTCAGGGAATACGAGCCGAGCCACCTCGCCGTGGCGTTCGACATGCACGGCCCCACTTTCCGCCATCTGGCGTACGACGCCTATAAGGGCACCCGCAAGCCCACCGACGAAAGGCTGCGCCCGCAGTTTCCGCGCGTGAAGGAGCTGCTTGGGGCGATGGGCGCGACGATCATCGAGGTGCCGTCGTTCGAGGCGGACGATATTCTCGGCACGCTCGCGCGCAGGTGCGAGGAGGCGGGGCTGCCCGCCATGCTTGTCACCGGCGACCGCGACGCTCTGCAGCTGGTGACGGATACGACGCACGTGCTCTATACCCGCCGCGGCATCAGCGATACGGTCGAGTTCGACCCGGCCACGGTGCTCTCGCAGTACGGCGTGACTCCCGCGCAGGTGCCCGACCTCAAGGGCCTCATGGGCGACGCTTCCGACAACATCCCCGGCGTGCCGGGCGTGGGCGAAAAGACCGCGCTGAAGCTGCTGGGCGAATACGGCAGCGTGGAGGGCGTGCTCGCACATGCCTCCGAGCAGAAGGGCAAGCTGCGCGAGAAGCTCGAGGCCGGGCGCGAAAGCGCCGAAAAATCAAAGTGGCTGGCGACCATCAGCCGCGAAGCGCCGCTGGAGACGACGCTCGAGGATTGCCTGCTGGGCGATCTGTCCGGCGCGAAGGACGCGTTTGAAGCGCTGGCCTTCCGTTCGCTCGAGGGGCGGCTGGAACAGGTGGCCGCCATGCGGCGCACGGACGCGCCCGCAGAAGCGCCCGCCCCCGCGCCGGCGCTCGAGTTCGGCGAAGAAACCGCGCTGGAGACCGCGGAGGAAATCGCCGCCTGGATCGAGGGCGTGGAGGAATGCGCGCTCTGCCCGGGCGAGAGCATTACGCTGGCCTGCCGCAAGGGCTGCGCGCGCATAACGCTGATGGGCGATCTGCTCTCCCCCGGTCTGCGCGAAGAAGAAGCCTTCGCGGCGCTTGCGCCGCTGTTTAATAGAAAGAACTGCCTGCGCCTGTGGGGCGCAAAAGCGCTGCTGCGTTCGCTCGACGCGCTGGGGCTTCGCTTTGAAGCCGCGTGCGCGCGGGACGATGCGCTTTTGTCCGACTGGCTGCTCGATCCGCTCAAAAGCGCGAAGGAGCGCAAATTCGACGGCGGCGCGGTCGAGCTGTGGCGGCTGTGCGACGAACACAACGCCGCGCTGGAAGCCGAGGGCATGACGGCGCTTTACCGCGAGATGGAGCTGCCGCTGATGGGCGTGCTGCTGCCGAGACGGGCGGCGTGCCTTTCAACCTCAACAGCCCCAAGCAGCTGGGCGAGGTGCTCTTCGAGCGCCTTGCGCTGCCCTCCGGCCGCAAAACGAGCCGCGGCTGGTCGACCGACGCGGACACGCTCGAGGGGCTGCGCGGCCAGCATCCGGCCATTGAAAAGCTGCTGGAATACCGCCGCGTGACGAAGCTGAACGCGACCTATATCGTCGGCCTGACCGAAAAGATCGACCGTGACGGCCGCGTGCGTTCGCTGTTCGATCAGACGGCGACGGTGACAGGCCGGCTTTCCTCGAACGAACCGAACCTGCAGAATATCCCCGTGCGCACCGAGGAAGGACGGCGCATCCGCCGCGCGTTCATCGCCCGGCCCGGCTGGCTACTGGTAGACGCGGATTATTCGCAGATCGAGCTGCGCATCCTCGCGCATCTCTCGGGCGACGAAAATATGATCGACGCGTTCGTCAAAGGGCAGGATATTCACGCCCGCACGGCCGCGGAGGTATACGGCGTGCCGCTCGAGGAGGTTACGCCGCAGATGCGCTCCGCCTCGAAGGCCGTCAATTTCGGCATCGTCTACGGCATCAGCGATTTCGGCCTGGCGCGCAATATCGGCGTCAGCCGCAAGGAGGCCGCCGCGTTTATCGAGCGGTATTTTGCGCGCTATCCCGGCGTAAAACGGTTTATGGATTCCGCCGTGGCCGACGGCAAGGCGCTGGGCTGCGCGCGCACGATGTTCGGCCGGCGCAGGCCGCTGCCGGAGCTGCAAAGCTCGAACTACAACATCCGCTCCTTCGGCGAGCGCGCAGCCATGAACACCCCTGTGCAGGGCGCGGCCGCGGATATCATCAAGCTGGCGATGGTGCGGGTATACGAGGCGCTTCGCGCCGAAAAAATGCAGGCGCGGCTCATCCTGCAGGTACACGACGAGCTGATCGTCGAATGTCCGCCGGACGAAGCCGGGCGCGCAGAAGCGCTTCTGACCGGCTGCATGGAAAACGTCGCGCAGCTGCGGGTGCCGCTCGTAGCCGACGCGCACTGCGCCGAAAGCTGGTTTGATGCGAAATAGCGCAGGGTTTTCCATTCGCGAATCGTCTATTTCCACATGAGAGGCAGAAAATCAATGCGGATTATCGGACTGACGGGCGGAATCGCCTGCGGAAAAACGACGGCGGCGGCGACGCTGCGGGCGCTGGGCGCGCCTGTTTTCGATGCGGACGCGGTTTCCCGCGCGGTCACAGCCGAGGGCGGCGCGGCCGCTGCGGACGTAGCCGCGCGCTTCGGCACGCTCGACCGCAAAAAAATTGCGGCGGTAGTGTTCCATGACCGGGCGGCGCTGACCGAGCTGAACGCGATCGTTCATCCGCGCGTAAACGCGGCGCTGGACGAATTTCTGCGCGAGGCCGGCGCATCGGGCGCGCCCGTGTGCGTGCTGGATATTCCACTGCTGTTTGAATGCGGCATGGAAAAACGGTGCGACGAAACGTGGGTCGTCTCCGTGCCGCAGCAGGAGCAGATCGCCCGCGTGATCGCGCGCGACAGCGCGACGCGCGAACAGGCGCTCGCGCGCATCGCCGCGCAGATGCCCATGGAGGAAAAGCGCCGCCGGGCCGACGCGGTGATCGATACCTCCGGCCCTATGGAGGAAACGCAGAAACGCATAATCGCGCTGTATCGCCAGGCGCGGGAAAGGGCGGACAGATGACGGTTTCACATCCGCGCCGCCCGGCGCACCCAAAAAGACGGCGGCCGCTGCGCAGGCTGTTCGCGCTGGCGCTGCTCGCCGCAGTCTGTTTTCTTTTCGGCCCAACCTTGCTGGAAAGGGTGACATATAAGCTGGAATACCGCGATCTGATCGAGCATTATTCCATCGAGCAGGGGCTCGACCCCGCGCTGGTGGCCTCGATGATCTATAACGAAAGCCGCTTCAACCCCTCCGCCGTCTCTCGCGTGGGCGCGCGCGGGCTGATGCAGATCATGCCGGAAACGGGGGCATGGCTGGCCGGAAAGTTCGGCGAGGCCGCAAACTACACGCCCGACCGGCTTTTCGACGTGAACACGAACCTGCGCTACGGCTGCTGGTATCTGGGCTACCTCGCCCGGACGTTCGGCGGCGACGTGGTCAAGATGGCGGCGGGCTATCACGCGGGGCAGGGGCGCGTGGCGGAATGGCTCAAGGATCCGGCGATTTCGCCGGACGGCCGGACGCTGCCGGTAGAACGAATCCCATATCCAGATACGAAGCAATACGTGGAAAGGGTGGTGAAAACGCATGCGATTTACCGGAAACTCTACTGGGAGAATTAGACTGGCGGCGCTGCTCGCGGCGGCGCTGCTGCTGACGCCGCTGTGCGGCTTCGCCTCCTCCGCCTCCGCAATCCCGACCTACATGCGCGTGGGCATGGTTTCGCCGAAAACAGAAACGCTGCATCCGCTCACGGTGATGAACCGCGACCTGATTTCCGTGCTCGACCTGGTCTATGAAAGTCTCGTCGAGCTCAACGACGACCAGGAACCGGTGCCCTCGCTGGCCGAATCATGGGAAGTGCAGGGCGGCGGCAAGACGTGGATTTTCCATATCCGCGACGGCGTATACTTTCACGACGGCCGCAAGCTCACCGCCTACGACGTAAAAGCGACGATGGACGTCATCAAGCAGCTGGCTGAGAGCGGCAGCGCCAACAACGAAAAGGGCATTTACTGGCTCATGGCCGGCAACGACAGCGTCTCCGGCGTGCTCACCAGCTGGGAAGCGGAGGACAATCTTACCCTGCGCGTGCAGACCAGCCGCCCCTATTACGGCGTGCTCTACGCGATGACGTTCCCTGTCATTCAGGCGCAGAGCGCCTATGACGAAAACCCGCCCGGCACGGGCCCCTACCGCGTTGACTATTACACCCCCGGCGAAAAGCTGGCCCTCACGGCCAACCTCAACTGGTGGGGACAGACGCCTTACGTTTCCTCCATCGACGCGATCTGCTACAAGACCGACGAGGAGGCGCTGCAGGCGTTCGAGGCCGAGGAGATCGACATCCTCGCCACCCGTTCCACCACGGCCGTGCGCTATCGCGGCGTGATTTCCAACCGCATCAACTCCTACGATTACGGCACGCGCCAGCTCGAATGCCTGATGATCAACAACGGCGCTTCCAAGCTGAACGATCAGAAAATGCGCCGCGCCATCATGAGCGCGATCAACAAAAGCCGCCTGGTTACGAGCGTCTATCAGGGCATCGTCACCACGACCGACACGCTGCAGATTCCCGGCACGTGGCTGTATAAGGATCCGGACAAGCTGTCCGACGGCTACCGCTACGGCTATGACCCGAACCGCGCCAACGCGCTGCTCGACGAACTGGGCTGGGATCAGTACGACGACAACGGCTACCGCTGCAAAATGACCGACAGCGGCCGGCAGACGCTGACCTTCCGCCTGAACTACTACAACGAATCGGGCAACGCGCTTCGCAAGGAGACCGCGCTGGAAATTCGGACGATGCTCAAGGCCGTGGGAATCAAGACGACCGTTTCGGCTTATTCGTTTGAAAACGGCCAGGCCAAGCTGAAAAGCGGCGACTATGACCTGTTCCTGTGCGCCTATAATTTCGACGTCACGCCCGATCCGACGTTCTGCCTGCTCTCCAACGGCTACGGCAACTACGCGCGCTACCGCTCCGACGCGATGAGCAAGCTGCTGACCGCGCTGCGCAAAGCGCCCACGGTTGAAACCGACGAAAACGGCAACGAAACCACGCCGCTTCTGACTCTTTTGAAAAACAAGTTCCAGCAGGACTGGTATGCCATTCAGGATCAGATGGCCGAGGACGGGCCGTTCATGCCGCTGTACTGGCGCAACGGCGTGGTGCTCACGCGCTATCCGTACAGCTCCGTGCGCGATATTCGCGAATTTGAATTGCTCAATTCCATTGAATCCTACCGGTAATCGGTGGTACAATAAAAAGCACAAAGGACGAGGGAGGGCATTTTCATGGGATACCGCGAAGGATACGAAAAGTGGCTGAAAGAATTTGCTTCCGATAAAAAGACCGTCGACGAGCTGCTCGCCATTGCGGGCAACGAAAAAGAGATCGAGGACCGCTTCTACACCGGGCTGTCCTTCGGCACGGCCGGCATGCGCGGCGTGCTGGGCGCGGGCGAGAACCGCATGAACGTCTATACCGTCCGCCGTGCGACCCGCGGCCTGGCCGATTATATCAACCGCCTGGAGGGCGCGGCGCAGCGCGGCGTGGTAATCGCCTATGATTCCCGGCGCATGAGCGCCGAATTTGCCAAAGAGACGGCGCTTGTCCTGGCGCAGAACGGCGTGAAGGCATGGCTGTTCCCGTCGCTGCGTCCGGTGCCGGTGCTGTCCTTCGCGGTGCGCTATATGAAGGCCGTGGCCGGCGTGGTCATCACGGCCAGCCATAACCCGCCGCAGTATAACGGCTATAAGGTCTACTGGGAGGACGGCGCGCAGATGCCGCCCGAGCGCGCCGACGAAGTGCTCGCGCTGATCCGCGCGCACGATTACGCCGAGTGCGAACCGATGGGCGAGGCGGCCGCGCTGGAAGCGAAGCTGCTGGAGTACGTCCCCGCCGCGGTGGACGACGCGTATATCGCGCAGGTGAAAACGCTGGCCATCCGGCCGGAGCTGCTGCGCGAGCACGGGAGCGAACTGAAGATCGTCTACACGCCGCTGCACGGCTCGGGCAACCTGCCGGTGCGCCGCGTGCTGAAGGAAATGGGCGTGACGAACCTGCTGGTGGTCCGGGAGCAGGAAGCGCCCGACGGAAACTTCCCCACCGTAAAGGTGCCCAACCCCGAAAACGCCGATACGTTCACGCTTGCCATCGAAATCGCCAACCGCGAAGGCGCGGACTGCTGCTTCGCCACCGACCCCGACTGCGACCGGCTGGGCGTTGCCACGCGCAAGCCGGACGGTACCTTCGCGCTGCTGACCGGCAACCAGATCGGCTGCCTGCTGCTCAACTACATCCTCGAAAGCCTCTCCGAAGCGGGCAGACTGCCGAAGAACGGCGCAGCCGTGAAATCGATCGTATCGACCGAGCTGGCGCGCTCCATCGCCGAAAGCTACGGCGTCGCGATGATCGACGTGCTGACGGGCTTCAAGTTCATCGCCGAGCAGATTCAGCATTTCGAGGAGACGGGCGAGCATACGTTCCTGTTCGGCTTTGAAGAGAGCTACGGCTTCCTGTCCTCCACGTTCGTGCGCGATAAGGACGCGGTAAACGCTTCGCTGCTGGTGACGGAACTGGCGCTGTATCTGCGCACGCAGGGCCGCACGCTGTGGGACGAGTTGCAGCGCATCTTCGAAAAATACGGCCACTCGGTGGAGCACGTTTCGTCCGTAACGCTGCCGGGCAAGGACGGGGTCGCGAAAATGAAGCAGATTATGGCAGGTCTGCGCGCGAACGCGCCGAAATCCCTCGCGGGGCTTTCCGTGCTGGCCGTGCGCGACTACAAGACCGGTCTGCGGACCGACGCAGACGGAGAAACCGCGCAGATGGGTCTGCCCGTTTCCGACGTGCTGTATTACGAGCTTGAGGGCAGGAACTGGGTCTGCGTGCGTCCGTCGGGCACGGAGCCGAAGATCAAGCTGTATGTGAACACCCGCGCCGCCTCCACCGGGGCCGCGCTCGACCTGAACGCCGCGCTGGAAAAGGCCGCGCAGGCGCAGCTCAAATGACAAGAAAACTTCGTTTTGCGGCGGTATCGCTGCTGATTTGCATGATTTTTGCTGCGGGCGCTTTCGCTGAGGAGGCGGAAGCGCCTCAGCCGCGCTATCGCGCCACGACCACGTGCGCCGTCACCATCCGCAAGGAGCCCTCGCGCGACGCGGAAGCCGTAGGCTATTATGCCGAGGGCGCACGCGTACAGATCGTCTCCTGCGAACCGAGCTGGCTGCAGGTCGTCAAGGACGGCGTGACCGGATGGATTCTGCGCCACACTGTGGCCGATCAGACCCCCATCGATAAAGACGACCTGCCCTATGGCGCCGTCGCCGGCGAATATGTGGCCGACGTGGGCTCGCCATGCGTGGTGCGTCAGGCTCCGGAGGACGGCGCGGAAGCGCTGTTCCTCGTTTCGGAGGGCGAGCGGCTGGCGCTCATTGACATCCAGGACGGCTGGGGCAAGGTGATCTACTGGCGGCAATACGGCTACGTGAAACTGGACGAACACATTACGGCCGTCGAGCCCGTGCTCCCGGCCGCCGAAGCGCAGCCGGGCGATATTCTCGCGGCGTATTGCTCGTTCTATACGCTGCAGGGTAGCCTTGTGCCGGGGCGCATCAAGAATATTGAAGTAGGCTGCAAGTGGATCGACGTTACGCTTCAGCCGGGCGAACGCTTCTCCTTCAACGAAATCGCAGGCCCCTACGGCCCAGGCAAGGGCTACGAAAAGGCCATGTCGTTCTTCGACGGCGGCACCGCGCCCAGCTACGGCGGCGGCACCTGTCAGGTTTCGTCCACGCTGTATAACACGCTCATGCCGCTCTCCGGGCGAGGGATCGATATCCTCTATCGCCGCCCGCACGGCCCCAGCGGCGCGAGCTATCTGCCGCACGGCGCAGACGCGGCCGTCGGCTCGGATGAGCTTGATTTCATTTTCCGCAACCAGTTTGATTTTCCTGTGCGCATCGACGCGCGCACGCACGGCAACGGCGTGTTATATATCGCTCTCGTTCGGGAAAAATAAGCGGCATGAGCCGCTTTTTTCTTTGGGCGAAAGCCTTCAATGACGAATGGAACGATCTCCCGCGCCGCGCTCTGTGGGTGCTGGCGCTTTGCGCCGCGTTTCTCGCGGGCGTAAAGCTGTTCCCGTACGTCGCTCCGTTTGCGCTGGCGGCGGCGGTTTCCGCGATGATCGAACGGCCGGTGCGCGCGCTGACGGCGGCCTTCAGGCGCCGCCCGCGCGGCCGCGCCGCAGCCGCAGGAGCCGTGGTGCTGCTGGTAACGGCGATGCTGCTGCTTGCGCTTTTGCTGCTCACGCTGCGGCTCGTCGAGGAGGGCAAGGCGCTGATCGCCGCCGCGCCCGCGCTGATCGAGCGCGCGACGGCCGCCGTAACGGGCTGGGTGGCGGCGTTCCCGTTCGGGCTGAACCTGCGCGATTCACGGCTGGAACGGCAGCTGATCGATCTGCTCAAAACGCTCGGCGCGCAGCTGGCCGCCCGCGCGGCCACGCTGGCCTCCGGCGCGGCGATGGGCGCGCTGAAAACCGCCACGTCGCTTCCCACGGCGCTTCTTTTTCTGGTGCTGACGCTGCTGGGGGCGTTCTACCTCAGCCGCGACCGCGAACAGGCGCTGGGCTGGCTGCGGCGCATGCTGCCGGAAAAGGCGCTCGCGCCGCTGCGCCGCATGCGCGCGGGCGTGGGCAAATGCGTCGTCTGCCAGGTGCGCGCGACGATCATGCTGCTGTTTATTATTTTTATCGAGCTGACGCTCGGCTTTTGCCTGATGCGCATCGAATACGCTGTGGCGCTGGCCGCGCTGATTGCGGCGGCCGACGCGCTGCCCGTCATCGGCGCGGGGCTTTTTCTGCTGCCTGCGGCGGCGCACGGATTTCTGACCGGCAGCCTGCTGCGGGGAATCGGCTTCGCGGCGCTGTACGCCGTCACAGCCGTGACGCGGCAGCTGATGGAGCCGAAGCTCATCGGCCGCCAGCTCGGCCTGCACCCGCTTTCAACGATGACCGCAATGTACGCGGGCCTGCGCGCGATGGGTTTTGCCGGGATGCTGCTCGGGCCGCTGCTGCTGCTCGTGTGCAAGGTGACGCTGACGGCCGATCCCGCCCAGCGCGCCGCCTTTGAGCAGCCGCTCGAGCCGATTCTCCGCCGCCGCGGCGGCGAATCGTCAGGCTCACAAAAAAATTGATTTTTTTGCAAAAAGGGCTTGATTTTTTCTCGAATATGGTGTAGTATATATCTCGTCGCCAAGACATGGGGCATTAGCACAGTTGGTAGCGCGCCACAATGGCATTGTGGAGGTCAGGGGTTCGACTCCCCTATGCTCCAGCGAGGACAGCCTGTTCGAAAGGACAGGCTGTTTTTTTATCCCGATGCACAGCCTTCAACTGCTCAGCGTCTCTGGGCCGTCTACAAATTTCGAAAGACCCATATTTCCTAACGCCCGCGCATCAAACAGGCCGAAAGCGCCCTTGCATGATTCAGGCGCTTCCGGAAAACGCTCCTTGTAAGCCGCTCGCAGACACGCGCGTTTTCCTGCCGCGGCAGACGAAACAGACCGGCGGCATTACCGGCGCATGCCTTTCGCTGCGCCTTAAAGGCGCGGCAAAAACGATCTTCAGCTGTAAAGGGAATCTCTTTTATCTTGAAATCGCCGCGATCTGCTTGACGACCTGCGCATAAGCCGAATCGACGGCAACAAAAAGCTTCTCCGCTGGGAAAGCGGTTCTCGGGCGCAGCGCTTCCGTTAAAGCGGCGGCAGCCGCCGCCAGTTGATAAAAGCCAAGCGTAGCGGCAAGTCCCTTGAGGGAATGCGCGGAAAGAAAGGCCGCTTCGATGTCATCCGCCTTCCGCGCTTTGCCGAGCTCGTCATACGACGGGTCTGAAGGGAATCTCAGCACATATTTCCGGATAATCGCGTCGGACTGCAACCGGCGCATCACCTCGTTGTAATCGCCGCCAACAGCCTTGTAAAAATCGATGAATTCCATAACGCCAGCCAAATTGTTCGATGCCCCTTTCATACGGTTGGTGTAGTCTTTGTGTCCCATGCGCTCCGCATCCGCTCCCCTCCCGCGGCGTAAAGCAAAAACGCACAATAAAAAAACCGGTCGTTTTTCGGCCGGGCAGTTGTGAAATGCTTCCGTGATCTGAAAACAGGAAACCACTGCAAAACGTCGCCGTTTTGTATGAACTGCAACCGGCGGCTGTCGCGGCGCAGTCAAACGCGCCGCGCGTTGGCCTCGTCGGACTTCGCGTTCCCGGTTTTTATCAAAACCGACATGTTCGTGGTTTTACTGCCGCGAGGAACGCTTATGCCACAAATTTTCTGTTTTTTATGGAAGTAAATGCCATATGATGTTTTATTTTATCATGTCTCAAAGAATATTGCAAGAGGTTTCTTAACAGAACTTTCGTTTGCAAAAATGCAATTTTTCCCACAGATTCGTCAGAACCGTCGCTTTCCGGGAGTACGCAAAGCGCAAAAATCCCTGCAGGCGTGCGCTTGCAGGGATTTGCGTTTCTCCTGTCCGGGCAGCGTTTCTCTTACGCGCCCTGACCGTCTTCAACGGTAAAGACAATGCTGGAAGCGAGCGGCGACACCGTGCCGTCGGCCGTGCGGGCGCGCACGTCGAGCTTGAAGGTGCCGGGCTGCATGGCGACGTGATCGAAGTACCAGTAGACCCATTCCGTCGTGGAAGCGCCCTTGGTGGCGCAGGACGTCCAGGTTTCGCCGTTGTCCATGGAGAACTCGACAGCCGCGATGGGCGTTCCGCAATCGTCGGCATAGCCTTCGAAGCAGATGCTGTCGCCGACGTGCAGCGCGCTGGTCATGCGGTTGACGATGTTCACTTTGGCGCGCTGCGCCTCTTCAGCGCCCTCTACCTCGGGCACTTCGTCCTGCGCGAGCAGTTCGATTTCCGTCACGTTGCGGGTGAAGTATTTCGCCACAGTATCGGGAATCCACACCTGCAGGGAGCCCATCGATTCAGGCAGATCCTGATCGCCGACCTTATAGACGAGCATGGCTTCCTTTTCCATCACATACGACAGCGGCAGCGGCAGACCGTAGCCTTCGGAGTCGCGTATGACGATGGTATTCGCGTCCTCTTCAACCTGCGACATATCGAGGATGTCCTTCAGCGGCACGCCGGTCACGCGCGCGTTGACGATCGCATTGCCGGTGGCGCAGGAACAGAGCATGTTGCGGGTCCACGTCCTGCGGGATTTCAGTTCGCTCAGGCTGATGGTGTAGGCTTTCTTCACCCTGCCGCCGACGTTGATGTAATACACTTCGCTCGTTTCGGGGCTGAACGCGAAGCCGGGCTTGGCGCATGCGTAGGTAGCGGCCGTACCGAAAAGGTTGAACACCTCGTCCGGCGGGGTCAGCTTGTTCTGCGTGAAGGAGAAGGTCCCTTCGACGTTGGCGATTTTGTCATACTGCTCCTGCGCGCGCGCTTCGACGGTCACGCCGGATTCGTCGGCGACGGCCGCAACATCCTGCGGCGCAGCCGCCGCATAATTCATCCCTCCGCCGAGCAGGGCGGCGGTTCCGGTCAGGCCGGAGAGGATTCGAGTGCTCTTTTTCATTTCCGTGCTCTCCTTATTCCAGTTCGTTCGCATCGCTGCGGGCAGTGAACATGACCTTCTGATAATACTTTTCGTTGCTGACGCGGCCGGATTCGGACGTAGCGCGGATCATCATCACGTAGGAACCGTCGGATTCAGGCGTGAAGGTCCAGGTCCAGGTCAGCATAAGATGCGGATCCATGTCTTCGATGTCGTACTTGGTCCAGGTTGCACCCTTATCCATGGAGATTTCGACGCTGGTGATCTTCTCGTTGTACGCATCGGCATAGCCGTTGAAGACGTGGGGTTCGCCGGTCTGCACGATCAGGCCGTCGGGCACGTTGAGGATGGTGGCGTTGGGGTTGTTCATGTAGGAGCCGTCCACATCGTACCAGCCGTTGGGCGTACCCGCGCCGCTGCCATAATCGAAGTTTTCGGATTCCTTGCGAACCACGTAACGGTCGGGCGTCATGGTGCTGGACTGCGCGTCGGCGCCTTCCACCCAGTTGCTGCAGGGCGCGCCGTGCGTCGCGTCGAGCGGTTCGCCGTTGACCTTATAGACCAGATAGGCGTAGGGGAGGTAATCCATCGACCAGGAACGCTCGGGGTCGCCGCCGTCGGCGCGCTTGCAGTTCACGCCGGAGCTGTCGGGCAGATAGCCGCCCGCCTTTTCAAGCAGCCAGGAAACCGGGATGCCGGTGATTTCGACCTGACCGATTCCGCCGCCGCCGACGGAGTTCCAGGTGCAGTGCTTCTTGGAGAGCTTGGTGACGGTCACGCCCTCCGCCTCGGCCTCTTCAACGAGATCCTTGAGGTAAGCGGTATAGGGGTTGTTGACGTTGCCTTCAACGGTGATGGTCCATTCGTTGTAGAGCGCTTCCGGATATTCGTTCACGCCGGAGCCGTTCAGACCGGTGCCGCGGCGGAGCGCGTCATAGTAGGAATGCTGCCAGTCGAAGGTGAACATATCATCCTGATCCTGCTTGAGATCCTGGCTGTAGGCGAATTCGCCTTCCACGTCCGGAACCTTGATGATGCCAACCATCTTGTCATACTTGACAAGGTCCCACAGGGTGACGCCCTGGCCGTCGGCGGTCATGTTGTGGCAGCTGAGGCAGTTGCCGCCCATGGCTTCGAACGCATCGCCGCAGTAGCGGCCCATGTGCATGCCGTGGATGAAGGTGCCGAAATCGTAATCGCTGATGCAGTAGCCGTGCGTGTATTCATGGCAGAACATGCAGTTGGCGACGGTCGCGGTGGTGCCCAACGCGCTGTTCCACACGGCGGGATGGGCGAACTTCATGTTGCGCAGGGTTTCGTTCAGATCCTCATGGCATGCGCCGCAGCCGCGCTCGTCGGCGTTGAGGAAGTAGGTGTTGTAGGAAATGGTCTTACCGCTGATCTGCCAGGCGTACACGCCGTATTCGGAGGGCGTGCGCTGCACCTTCACGCCGTTTTTCAGCGTGCGGATCTCCGGCTGATTGTCCTCGGCGACGTCCGCCCAATAGTTAAAGCGGTCGGCGATAAAGGAAAGACCGGCATAGTATTCGTCGTCCGCGACGGCCTTGTTGCTGCCCATCAGCAGAGGAAGAATGTCTTCGTAGTCGGCCCGGGAGCCAACTTTTTCTTCCGCCCCGGCAGTTTCAATGCCGGCGCTGGCAAGCGCGTCCTTGACGGCGGCGATAATGCCGTTGCTGCTGTCGGTGGCGCCGGAAATGGCGTCTACGTCAGCCGAATTCGCCGCGACGATAGCGGCGGGAATCTGCTCCATTGCAGCGTCGCACAGGCCGGCGGTTTCCGCCTGGCTGACAACCTCAACGCCGGTGATCACGCCGTCGTTCAGGGTGACGTTGACGACGATATCGCCGTTGTGGCCGGTACCTGTACCGGAAACAACCTGTTCGTTGCCTTCGGCGAACGCGGGCAAGCAGCTTGCCAGCAGGCAAACGCACAGGCCGAGCGTTCCGATGAGCCTCAGAGACTTCTTCACGTGGAGATCCTCCTAATGCAGAGATGTTTTATCTGTTATTAGCAGATGAACTAATTGTATCGCCGATAACAATACGGCACAAGTCGTCTGCGCGACACTTTCCATGTCGTCCAGACGACAAAATATCTCAAAACAAAAATAAACGTATAAAAATCAGGAATTCGATTAAAACTCCGCATGAAGATGTCAAAAAGCCAAATATATAAAGGCATTTTTCGCTTATACGCAAATGAATTCCGTCGTTTCAGCAGAAATATTATGTTTATGCATATATGTGCATTATGCACAACGAACCGCCATGATATAATATGCTATATTACATGTGAGCGTCAGACAGACAAAACCGCCTCCGCGCGCATTTCAGCACGGAGACGGTTTTGTTTATCAGGCCGCAGGGCGGCCCTGTATGACATACGCGCTTCCCGCGTGTTCAGCGCTTGCGGACGCGCTCGACGGCGGCTTCCACATCCTCCCGGGTTTCGCCCTCGCGAAGCCTGCGCGCGGCGACGATCCGGCGCTCGCTGTCGTCGCTTGCGCAGGTCATCAGCATGAGAATCTGATCCTCCGCGCATACGTCCGGCGCGTTCTGATAGACCGAGCAGCGCAGCAGCGCCTCCAGCGCTTCCGTGCGCTGGGAAATCGAGGCCGAGCTGAGCGCGGCAACGTTCACGCTGTCCGTGTTCCCGGGCGTTACGCTGACAGTGCCCGCCGCGAAGATAACGTACTCGCCCTCCTCGTAGGCCGTATCGAAGGTAATGAACGGGTTGGCCTTATAGTAGCGGAGGGTTTCATAGTTGCGCAGCCCTCCAAACATCGCGCCGGTTTTCATGTTATGCCCATACAGCAGGAGCGTATAGGGGCGCGTATCCAGCGCGCACGTTTCTTCGAGGAAAATCGCGCCGTTTGCGTTGTGGTAGCCGCGATAGTCGCGCGTGAGATAATAGGCGTTATCGCGCTGAACGACGGCCTCGTCGAGCATGCCGTCGATCGTCAGCCAGCCGACGATATCCTGATTCTGCCGCCGCAGCTTCCGGAACCGGCTGCTGACCGTGGCGTATGGGTTGTTCGGATAGAGAACCGCCCGGAGCCGGTCGGCCGCCGCCGTCTCTTCCGCAGCGGCGGGCACGGCGGTCTCCTCCGCGGCAGGCGGCGTTTCCGCCGGGACTTCGGTCTCATCCGGTTGGGCGTAATAGATTTCGCGCAGCTCGGCGGACGCCCGCTTTGCGCGGCGCGCGTCGGCGGCGTAGCGGATCAGCTGAAAGGCGCACAGCGCCATCACGCAGCAGAGCGCCGCCGTCAGCAAAAGCCGCAGCGCCCTGCTCCTTCTGTCAACGAGACGATAGCGCCGCCGGCCGCTCCGATAGCGGAAATTTCTGCCGCCGCGGCGTTTCATGGGCTTCATCCCTTGCGGCGGCGCAGAAGCAGCCACAGCGCGGCCGCGCACAGCAGCGCCGCGGCGGCCCACAGGACGGGCTGCGCCCGGTCGCCCGTTACGGGGAACTGCGCCCAGACGGTGAGCGTCGCGCCGCCGCCCGAGAGCGCCGCCGTGTTGGAAATAACGGTGTCGCCCGCGCTGTCGGTGATTACGCAGCGGAAGCGCGCGCCGTTATCACTCATGCTCACGGACGGGATGACCAGCTGCGACTGGTTCGCGCCGGGAATATCCTCCCAGACGCCGTTTTCGTTCAGCCGCTGCCACTGATAGGTATAGGGCGGCACGCCGCCCGAGACGACGACGGTGAACACCGCATCCTCGCCCTCCACGACGGAAACGGATTCCGGCTGGCGGACGATGTACAGCTCCTTCCCCAGCTTGACCGTGCGCTCGTTATCGAACGAAGCGAACTCGCTGCCCAGCGCGTTCTCGCCGAGGTTATCCGTGACGGTGAAGGTGATTTCGCCGCTGGTCCGGTCGCCGAGCAGCGTCTTCGTCGGGATATCCAGCGTGTAGCCGAAATCCTCGTCGATGGGGTTGGCGAAGCGGTAGGTAAAGACGGTGGTATTGCCAAGTTTTGCGGTAAGCGTCGGCGAGAAGGCGGCGGCCGTATCGGAGCGTCCCACAATGTTCACGCGCACATACTGCGCGCCGTTGGGATCGACGTAGGGCTGACAATCGAGCATCAGGTCGCCGCTGCCCACGTTGATGTCCTTCGAACGTTCTTCAGCCGCAGCCGCACGCTTGACCTTGGAGAAGGGCAGCGCGTTCGCATCATTGCTCGCAGAAGATGGATTGCCGTCCCGGTCGACGTAGTTGCCGTTTGCGTCGATGCCGACCTCCTGGCTTATATCGTTCGCGTTGCCGCCGTTGAGCGAGTTGGAGTAGTGGGTCAGCGCAAAGACCGTACCGAGTTCGGCCGTCAGGTTTTTCTGGCCGTTCCAGTCGTCCGGAACTTTGAAGGTAGCCCGATATGTGTGCACGCCGCCAGGCATGAGCAGGTCGGTATGCTTGCGTTCGAGGCTTTCGCTGTTGACGCTGGGCGTATCCGAATCGGCGCCGGTAAGCCCCACCGTGCGCACCAGCCAGTCGTCGCCGTTTATGTCGTCGAAAATGCCGTCCACGCGAGAGACGGAATAGTCCGCCGAATTGGCCGCAGAGCCGGAGGAGCTGTTCGCCCCGGCGGAAAGCGGATCGCGGCAATCGACCGTAATGAGCTGCAAAGGCGTCGTCGCGCCCTGCTCCATAACGGCGACGGTGAAGCGGGAAACGGGCAGATTGCCCGTGTTTTCCACAGCAAACAGCAGCGTCGCGTATTCGCCCGCGCACACGCAGGGATCGTAGGACACAACGCCGGTAAGGCTGACGGCTGTCTGCAGGCTGAAGGCGAAGCGAACCAGCTGCTGGCTGACAGCAGCGGAAGCGTCGCCCTGCCCTTTGCCGCTGGAAAGCTCGGTCGTATAGTAACCGGTGCCGTCCATCATCAGATGCAGACTGGAAGGCATCTGCGAGAGCTCGACCAGCGTGAAGGGCTCGCTCATGCTGTAGCCCTCGGAATCAAAGCGCACGCACTTGACCTCGTATTTTTCCTGCGACTGGTAGCCGGAGTCGTCGCCGGGGGCGACGCACTCCGTCCAGTACAGATAAGTGATTCCTTTAGGGCTGCCGTCGTTGACGGTGGTGATTTTGAAATTCTCGGCGTACATGGTCACGTCGTAATCGCGGCAGGTGAAGTTTCCCTCCCCTATCTTATGCTGCGCGCCCATGAGCCGGTAGCAGTCGGAACCGTCGTCCGCTTTTCCCTTCTTGAGGTAGAACAGGTATTCGTTATGATCGTACATTGCGCCGTGCCGCACCCAAGGCGAGAAGAATACGACGTTCTCATCCAGCTTCATCCGCGTTCCGTTCATGTGAGCGAACAGGCCGGTCGTTTCCGCCATGGCAGAGGAGGCTTCTTTCGTAACGGAAAGGCGGTAATAGCAGGAGAGGCTTTTGCCTGTCTCGACGCTCGTGCCGTCAAACCGCAAGCCAACCGGCTGAGCAGCGGCCAGACAGCGCGTGATCGTTACGGGCTCAGACATGTAATCCCCCCGCTCTGGGCTATCGTTCGTTGCAGTGGAGTCTTTTACGCCATCGCCCGTGCGTTGACGCTCAATGGAAATGATTCCATTGGTTTTCCCTGTATTAATATCTTCATAATTACACGTGGCGTTCATATACCACTGATCTTGAGCAGATTTGTTGAAGTAAATGACCGGCATGGAAAGCGAATAACCGCTATAGGCCGCTCCCTGCTCCGTGCCTCTTGCGGCCCACGCATTGTTGAGATAGTAGCCCGCTGCCAAGGTGAATTCGAGCGCCAGCGTGCCATCCTCCTTTTTAACGGCCTGCATCACAGCCAGCGTCATATGGCTGCTGATCGGCTTATGATCCTCACGGGAACCGAAAACGCCGCTGAGAATGTTAATGCCCACCAGGTCGCCGTCCCCTGCGATAACGAAGGAATAATCCGTCTCCGTGGCGCGCCAGCCGTCGGCGCCTTCGCCGGGAGAGACCGTCCCGTGATTGGCCGGATTGTCGAGGTTATACCATACGAGCTCGCCCTTGCGGTCGCCCTTATCCGTTACCGGCGTAATCCAGAAGCCGAACGTGGCGGACGTGGCAGACGTGCCGTCTGTCGTGGTCAGCGTAACATACTGAATTTCCTGCGAAAGGCTGTCCAGCCGGGAGAAGACCTCCACCTCGCTATCGGGCGCAAGCGCCATGCCGTTCTTCGGCGGCAGTTCAGTGTTCGGAGCGGAAGGCGTGTTCACGCCCGCTTCGATGTTCGTATAAACGTCGGCGCTGTTGAGCTTCTCGTCGGGCGTTTCGGAGCCGTTCGCGGCGCTGTCCGCGCCGTAGGTGCCCTTCCAGAGGGTCTGCTTCCATTTTACAAGAAACGCCTGCGCGGTCACTTCCAGACCCATGGCCAGCGTCACGGCGGCGCTTACCGGATTGGTCAGCCGCAGTTTCGGCGCGATATTGCCGAAGAAGCGCAGCGCCACGTTCAGCAGGCCGCGCACGCCCATGCCGGCACTCACGCCCAGCTCCGCAAGGATATCGATCGTCAGGCCCTGTCCGTTGCCGAAGATGAACTTCGGGTCGGACAGATCGCTGTTCGCCTCGAGCGCGAGGGCGAAGGAAGTGCCCAGCGCGAAGGTGAAATCGAGCGCCGCAAACATCGGAATCGCGCCGCCGACAAGAAACTGCCAGCCGTAGCCGCCCTTGAAGGCGGCCTGCACGCCGCCCGCGCCGGTCAGGCGGAAGCGGCTCACATCCTCCTTGATGCGTCCCTGCAGCCCGGCGAATACGGTCACCGCGGCGGTAGTATTGCCCAGAAACTTCATCTGATCGGTAGCACCGGCGTTTTTGTAGACGCGATTGTCGATGGCGTTCGCGTCGCGCTGCGTCTGCTTGTCCGCATCGTCCATGCGCTGCGTCTTATCGCGCATGCTTTCGGATTTCCAGCTCAGCTCCTCGCTCTGGAAATTGCGGCCGTAGGCGAACTGAATATAGCCGCTGGGATCGATGGCCAGCTGGCCGTTTACCCCCGGAATACCGAGGGACATGGTGCTGCCGCCGATGAAGGGAATGCTCAAGGGGAATCTGAAATTCAGCCCGCCGGAGGTGAAGCTGATGGCCTTCGAGTCTATGAAGGCCGGCTCTTCCACAACGGCTTTTTCCACGCGCAGCTGCGTCGAATACGTTTTGCTGAAAGAGGTCGTTTCCACGCGAACCGAGAGGGTCGAGTTCGGCACGAGCTTCTGGCAATATGCGCCGTAGAACGTGACCGCCGTGCCGGAGGTGAAGCTGCGCCGTTCTTCCGTATCGACGACGTTTTCGTTTTCGTCGTAGGTCTGATAGCAGAGATACAGCCAGCCGCTGATCTTCGCCTTTTTCAGATCGTCGATAAGGATGTCGATGCGCTGGCTCGCATCGTTTTTCGGGGTGTAGAAAATGGTGTTCTGCTGGCTGAGAAAATCCGAGCCGTTATAGCAGGCCATGCGCAGGAAGGGCTGACTGGCGTATGTTTCCAGCCGCACCGTTTCCGATGTGCCGCCGCGAATGGTCATCGAGCGCATTTCGCGGGTGCAGCGGTAGTCGCTGGTTATCTCAACGTCAACGACAACCTTGTTGTTCTTGTTCGGATTGAAATCCTGAATCATGAAAGTGGCGAGGCCGTTCTTGTCCGTGGTAGCCTCCCGGAACGTCGTCGGCTTTGCGGACAATTTAACCTTGACATTCGCATCCTTGAGCGGATCGCCCTTCGCATCCCGCACGATAAAACCAAACTGCTTGCTCGAAAGCACGAGCACGCTGAAATCCGTGCCGTTCTGCGCGGCAATGAGCTTCTGTTCGTCGTTTGTAAGCGCTTCCGCCGTATCCAGGAGCTGCTGCTTCGCCCTGTCGGTGATTTCGCCGTCCGGCGTGTCGGCGGCGTCGAGCAGCTTGTTGAACGTCAGGCCGTGACCGGCGAGCAGATCAGAATATTTCGCGGCGTTATCCGCCACGTTTTTGATGATCTGCTGAAGCTGCGCCATATCCTCCCGCACGCGCAGCGCAATGCGCAGCTGTTCGCGCTCGGTCAGTTCCTCGCCGCTGCTCAGCCGTTTCAGGTCGTTATAGATAGAAAGCCGACCCTGCTCCAGCTCGTCGCGGTAAAAGGCGATCTGGTTGTTCAGCCGCTGAAGCGTTTCAGAAATGCCGTCGAGCGAATCGCCCCTGCCCGGCTGAATCATGTCCAGCATTTCGGCGCTGTCGAAGATCTGAACCATCAGCCCGCCGATCTCGTCGGAAAGCAGCCATTCCAGATATTGCTGCACCTGCAGGGCGTTCATCAACGCGGTAGGCGCCGTGCCCTTCTGCCAGCCTTCAGCGTCGCCGTCCATGGCGATCAGGCGGCGCGCGCTGCTGATTTCGCCCGCATTGAGCAGGGTAAGCTCATCGGCGGACGCAGGCAGCGCGGTGCAGAGCAGGACGAGAACCATCACCAGACTCAGGATGCGCTTATACATGGCGAACCTCCAAAAAAACGATCGAGGGAGGATACAGTCATTCCAGATGGAACGCACCGTCAGGGTCGTAACCGGCTGCGCCGGTGATTTCAATTCCGTAATGATCGTATATCCGGCCTTCGCCGTCCATATCGATCCAGCGCGCGTCCAGCTCCGCTTCGTCCAGCAGGCAATGCCCCACGCAGGCCGGGTCGTTGAAGAAAAAGCGGTATCCGCTCTCCAGCCGCTGATAGCCGGCGCAGATCACCCAATGCCCTTCCGCAAGGTAGGTTTCCGCGTCGGAGGGATCGTCCGTGTTGTAGCTTCCGTCGTCCGCCGACGACCATGCCTGAATGCACATCAGCGTCGGGCGGCCTGCGTCGAGCGCCGCAGCCAGTTCCTCAATGGTGCGGTGCTCTTTTTCAGCGGCGGCTACGCCGCTTTCCTTCAGGAAGCGGACGATGCTCTCCGGCGGCGTGCCCGCCTCCTCAGTCGTCCCCAGCGCTTCTTCATAGGCTGCAAGGTTGAGGTCGCCCTGATAGGGAAAAATCCAGTTCATCAGCATCTGCACGCAGGTTGTCCCGCAGGTGTATCCGCCGTACTGCCGCAGCGCGGGAATCTCGATCAATACATCCGCTTCCGCAACGGTACCGTCGTAGGGACTCTGCGCCTGCGCCGCGCCGCAGAAAACCAGCGCCGCCAGGAGCAGCGCGGCAAACGCTCCGTATTTCTTTGCCCGCATGCATTGCCTCTTTCTTTATTTTCTTGCTTTGATATATTAACTCGATTATACCGTAAATTTCCACTTTTGTACACAAAAAAATCCGGAAAAACAGTGGAATTTCGCCGCAGGCAGACCGCCGCGCAGCGGCCGTCCGATAAAAAACGCCCCGCTTACCGGCCGGCGTATCGCGCTGTCTGATAAGCGGGGCGTTATGTCGCTCCTCGGGCGATTTTGTTTTTCTTATTCGTTCACCAGCATGATTTTTCCGTGTACGCTGGCCGGATCGTCATACAGCTGGAACGCTTCCCACGCCCGGCTGAGCGGGTAGGTACGGAAGATGAACGCGGGATCGAACTTCAGCTCGCCCGTAGCAAAATAGTGCGCCGTCAGCTGCCATTCCTTTCCCGGGAAGGGCGCGGAATAGCTCATCCAGCTGCCGGTGAGGAAGAACTCCTTGCGGTTCATGTTCTCCCACTGCTTGGGCGTGAAGGTGAGGTCGGTGTGCGGCGTACCGATAAACGTCACGTGCGATTTGTTGCCCGCAATGTCGAAGCAGATGCGGTCCGTCACCGGGTTGCCGGCCGTTTCGAACACGTGATCGTAGCCCGCGCCGCCGGTCAGCGCCATCGCCTGTTCCATCCACCCCTCGCGGGTGGTGTTCACGGTTTCGTCGGCGCCCATGCGCTTGGCCAGCGCCAGGCGGCTGTCGTCCACATCAAACACGACGAGCTTTTTCGAGCCGAAAATCTTCGTCCACTGCGCGGTAAAGATGCCGATCGTACCGCAGCCGACGACGGCCACGTTGCCGCCGCCCGTGTAGGAGCCCTGCAGAACGCCGTGCAGCGCCACCGTGGAGGGCTCGAACATCGCAGCCTGCGCATAGGGGATGGACGGATCATACTTGACCGCGTTCACCTCCGGCAGCACGATATATTCGGCGAAGCTGCCCTGCTCGCGGCTGCCGATAAAGCTGTAATGCTTGCAGAGAGAATAATTGCCCTGCATGCAGTCGCGGCATTTCATGCACGGCAGAAGCGGCGCGCCGCTGATGGTATCGCCCACCTGAATGCTCGTCACGCCCTCGCCCACTTCTACGACGTCGCCGCTGAACTCATGGCCCAGCACGATCGGATAGAAATGCGCGCCGTTGTGCAGTACGCGCGGCACATCGCTGCCGCAGATGCCCGTCGCGCGGACGTGTACTTTCACGCAGCCCGGCCGGCAGACCGGCGTTTCCCAATCGTCATAGCGAAGATCCCGGTTCCCATACAGCACCGCTGCTTTCATGGTGTCGCCCCTTTCTTCATTCCGGCGTTACGCCTTCTCGTTGCTGCCGCATACGCGGATCAGTTCGCGCACGCGCTCCGTCACGGCCGCCCTTGCGGCTCCAAGATACTTCTTCGGGTCGAACGCATTCGGGTTTTCGGCGATATACGCCTTGACGGCGTTGGTGAAGGTGATGCGCAGGTCGGTCGCATAGTTGACCTTGCAGATGCCGCGCTCGATGCACGCGCGCACCGTCTCATCCGGCACGCCGCTCGTTCCGTGCAGCACCAGCGGCGCGTCGACGCGGGCGGCGATTTCGCTCAGGCGCTCCAGGTCGATCTTCGGCGTGCTCTTATAAACGCCGTGCGCCGTGCCGATGGCCGGGGCGAAGCTGTATACGCCGGTGCGGCGGACGAACTCCTCCGCCTGCGCCGGGTCGGTGTAGGACATGCTCGCCTCGTGCGAATCCTCCTTGCCGCCCACCGTGCCGAGCTCCGCCTCGACGGGCGTATCGCCGGCCATTTCCACCACGCGGCGCGAAAGCGCCACATTGTCCTCAAACGGCAGGAGCGAACCGTCGATCATGACGGAAGTATAGCCCTGGCGGACGCAATATTCGGCCAGCTCGAAGGAGTTGCCGTGATCGAGATGCAGCGCCACCGGCACTTTGGCCGCAGCGGCCAGGCGGCTCGCCTGCCCCGCAAAGATCATCGCGTCGGCATATTTAAGGGTGCCGGGCGTGGTCTGAATGATCACGGGCGCATGCTCCGCCTCGGCGGCTGCCACGATGGCCTGCACCATTTCCATGTTCTCGGCGTTAAACGCGCCGACGGCGTATTTCCCCTGCTGGGCCTTCTTCAGCATTTCTCTGGTTGAAACGAACGGCATAAAAACGCCTCCTTCTCAGGTGTGCTTTTCAGCGGAGAATTTCGCGGACGACGTGTCCGTCGGTATCCGGCATGTCAAAGCCGAGCGACGCGGCGACCGTCGGCGCGATATCGATAATGCGCGCTTTTTCCACGCGCGCTCCCGCGCGGATATCCGGGCCGAACGCCAGCAGCGTCGGCTGGGGGCCCTTATCGGGGTGATAGCCGTGCGTGCCGTGCGCGAGCTTATAATCGCTCGTATCGGCGCCGCGGATGACCGGCTCGCGCCAGTCGTTTCCGAAGGAATAGACGCCGTTGGTTTCAAGAATGAAGCTGAAACCGCCGGAGAGGTGTTCCATTTCTTCGGTTTCCTCCACGGTGTAGACGCGTTCGATTCCGTACGCGCCCTCGCGGCAGGCCGCTTCGAGCACTTCGCGCGTCTTTTCCCAGACGGCCTTATCCTGCGGGTCTTTCAGCCATACCTGGCAGGAAGCGCCGGTCGATTTGCACATCGCGCGGTAATCGCGGACGGAGCCGTCCGGATTCACGTCGATCAGCCCCGAGCGGCGCAGCAGCACGTTCGGGTGCACGTTGCCGCGCACGTCGATCTGGCCGTGATCGCTGACGACGAACACATTCGTCTGCTCGCGGATACCGGCCTGATCCAGCGCCTGCAGAATATCGCTCAGCCACAGGTCGCACTCGTGCAGGCCGTGTATGGCCTTGTTGGAGAATACGCCCGCGTCATGGCGGTAGCCGTCGACGTTGCCGGGATGCATCATCAGCAGGTTCGGCTGGAACCTGCGGATGATATCGCACGCGCAGCCGTTGATGAATTCGTCGTTCCACGGATGCTTGCGCGCGTGGCCGCGCGAAAAATGAATGTTGCTGCGCACGATTTCCATCGTGGCCTCGTTCGCGCCCGCATCGGCAAAGCACTCGGCCTCGTCCTGCGTCTCATCCTGCGGCCAGTATTCGTCGACCAGCCAGTCGATGTGCGGGTGGTTGCCCGTCACCGGCCAGAAGACGGAGGCCGTCGTAAGCCCATGCGCCTTGGCGCGGTCGAAAATATCCGGCACGCGCACGATGTGATTGAAGTGTTCCCATTTGGAAGAAACTTCGGTCAGAATCGTCTGTTCGTTGTTCACCACGCCGTGGCGGTCCGGATAGCAGCCCGTACGGATCGAGGTGTGGCAGGGATAGGTAAGCGTGGGATAGATCGAGCGGTTGTGGCGAATGATGGCCGCTTTGTCCCAGATGGAACCAAAGGCGGGCAGCTCCTTCAAAACCGCCAGGTCTTCATAAATCATCGCGTCTTCGCTGATGACAATGGCATATTTTCCCTTGCTCATTGAATTTGCTTCCTTCCGTGCGTTTATTTGATGCCGCTGTAGGCAAACGCGCGCACAATGCGCTTATGGAACAGCGCGTAGATGATGATGATCGGAACGACCAGAATGACGTTGCCGGCCATGATGATTTCCCAATCGTAAGCGCCTTCCACGTCGCGCAGCGCAGCGATGCCCATCGTCAGCGGATACACCTTCGAGCTGGACGCCATGATGAAGGGCCAGAAATAATCGTTCCATGTGCTGATAAAGCTGAGCATGAGGATGGACACCAGCGTGGGCTTACCCATCGGCAGCATGACCTTGGTGAGGATCTGGAACTCGGAGGCATTGTCAAGCCGGGCCGATTCAAGCAGCTCGTCCGGAATCTGCATGAAGTTCTGGCGCAGCAGGAAAATGCCGAACGCGTTGGCCGCGTGCGGAATGATCTGCGGCAGAAGCGTGTTGAGCCAGCCGAGGGAGGACATCATGTTGAAGATGGAAATGAACGTCACCTGCTGCGGGATCATGAACGCGACCATGACGATGGCGAACAGGAAGCCGCGGCCCTTGAAGTTGAACTTCGCAAACGCATAGGACGCGGGCACCATGACCAGCGTCTGCAGGATCAGCGTGCCGACGCTCACCACGACGCTGTTTTTCATATACGTCAGATAGGGGCCCGATTCCCAGACCTTTTTGAAGTTGATCCACTGGATCTCCTTAGGCCACAGGGACGGCGGGAACGCGATCGTTTCCTGATAGGTCTTGAAGCCCGTGACAATCATCCAATAGAACGGGAAAAGGAAGATGACAATCAAAAGCAGCTTCAGAAGCGTGCTAACAATGGACAGAACGGTAATTTTCGGTTTCATTTTGCTGTCACTCTCCTTTCCTTATTGATAATGAACGCGCTTGGACAGAATGCGGAAATACGCAATCGTCACCACGCCGATCATCAGCATCAGGATCACGGCGGCGGAGAAAGCGTAGCCCACCTTGCCCTGCAGCACGAACGCCTGCTTGTAGATGTAATACACGAGCACCTGCGTGGACGTGCCGGGGCCGCCGCGCGTCATGACGCGGATGGTATCGAACACGCGGAAGGAGCCGGTCGTCGCCGTGATGAGCAGCATGAACATCTGCGGTGAAATCATCGGCAGCGTGATCTTGGAGAACTTCTTCCAGCTGCTGGCGTTGTCAAGGTCGGCCGCCTCGTACAGCTCGGCCGGAACGTTCTGAATGGCTGCGTAGATCAGCATCGTATTATAACCGACCGCCTTCCACAACGCAACGATGATAACCGACATCATCGCCGTCTCCGAGCCGTCGATCCATTTCAGCGAAGGCAGCCCGAAGAAGTTGAGAACCATGTTCAAAAGACCGTTATCCTTGTTCATGATCCACGCCCACACCATCGCCACGGACAGAAGGGCGATAACGTGCGGCATGAACATAACGCTGCGCGTCAGGTTGTTCAGGAACGTCTTCTTGGAAAGCCACACCGCGAACAGCGTCGAAAGCGACAGGCCCAGGCCCACCACGAACAGCGCGTACGTCAGCGTGTGCACGATGGCGTCCTTAAACTCGGTGCGCCGGAAGTTGTAAGCATAATTGCTCCAGCCCACCCACGTCGGCTCCGTAATCATGTTCCATTTCTGGAACGAGCGGATGACCACGTCGATGAGCGGATAGATGACGAACACGCCCAGGAAGAACATCGCCGGCAGGATATAGACGTAGGGGCGAATTTTCTCCCACGGCGTCTGATAGCCGGCTGGGCAGGCAATCTGTTTCTTCTTCATGCTACCCTCACAGTCTCTGCATCCACGCATCGTAGCGCACGTCGTCCGCGCGAACGCGCTGCTCGTTCTCGTCGAAAAGCAGAATGTTCTCTTTCTTTACGCCGATATACACTTCACTGCCCTGCTGCAGCGTATCTTCCAGGCTCTTGGCCATGATGGAGTTGCCGTCGTAGCGCACCTGATAGATCGTTTCGGAGCCGAGCATTTCCTTGGTGACGATCGTACCCTTGCGCACATAGAAATACTGGCCGGGCTCGTTATGCACGTGCACCTTTTCGGGACGGAAGCCGTAGCATGCCTTCGAATCGCCGAAGCGGATGACGTTCATCTGCGGAGAGCCGATGAACTGCGCGGTGAAGAGGTTATCCGGATCATGATAGATATCGCGCGGGCTGGCTTCCTGCTGGATGACGCCCTTGTTCATCAGGATGATCTTCGTGCCCATGGACATGGCCTCGGTCTGGTCGTGCGTGACGTAGACGAAGGTGGTCTTGAGGCGGTTGTGCAGCTCAATCAGCTCCGTACGCATGCCGACACGCAGCTTCGCGTCCAGGTTCGAAAGCGGTTCGTCCATCAGGAAGACCTTCGGCTTTTTGACCATTGCGCGCGCCAGCGCGATGCGCTGTCTCTGGCCGCCCGAAAGCGTGCTGGGCTTGCGGTCGAGCATATCGCGAATGCCCACGATTTCGGAAATTTCAGTCACCAGTCGTTCCCGCTCAGCCTTGGGGACTTTATTGTTCTTCAGGCCGAACTCTATATTTTCCCGCACGGTCATCGTCGGGTAGATTGCATAGTTCTGAAAGACCATTGCGACGTTTCGTTTTGCCGGAGGCAGACCGGAAATGTCCTCGCCGTCCAGAAAAACCTTGCCGGAGGTTTGGGGGCCGATGCCCGCAATAATACGCAGCAGCGTCGTTTTTCCGCAGCCGGAAGGGCCGATCATTACGGTAAAGGAGCCGTCCTCAATCGACAAATTCAACCGATCGAGGATCACTTTATCGCCGAATTTTTTTGTAATATCCTCAAATCTGATTTCCGCCATGTTTTCCTCCTGTCTCCGCAGCGTCAGCCGGTAAAGGGGCGCCCGGGGCGCCTTCTGCGAAGAATTCTTTATTCGCAACGGGCAGGGAAACCCGCATAAGCGCGTTCCCTGCCCATCAGGTTTGTTCTATACGCTTCGATTATTCGTAGGTGTCCACGATGCCGTTGGGCAGCACGGATTCCATGATGTCCTTCAGGTTCGCCATTTCGTCCTCGACGGAGATGTCATCGGACGCGAACGCTTCCAGAGAGGAAACCAGTTCGTTGTCGATTTCGGACATGTAGGGGGAAACGTGGGTTTCGTTCAGATACGCGAGCTGATCGAAAGCAACGCGGGCCTTCGGGTTGGCCGCCCAGGCTTCCTGCACGCGAGGATCGTTTTCAACGCCGACGTGAGAGAGCACGTAGCCGGTCTTGAGGGAGTGATAGATGTTGGACTCGGTGCTGGTCATGAACTTGATGAATTCCCAGCCGGCCTTGGTTTCTTCTTCGCTCTTGTTGCTGGAGAGCATCAGGTTGGAACCGCCGGTGTACACGCGGCGATAGATGCTGCCGTCATCCTGCAGCTTGCCGGGGAGCATGTCAACGCCCAGTTCGAACACGCCTTCGGTCTTGGTGATCGCGCCGCCGAGGTTGCCGGAGGAGTAGAAGCAGAAGGGCAGGTTGCCCGCCATGAAGTCCTCCCAGAAGCCGCCGGTGGTGAGGGAAGGCACTTCGTACCAGCCCTTATCGATGGCGTTGCGCCACGCGGTCAGAGCCTTTTCCCAGCCGTCGTTGAGATACATGCAGGCGCCCAGGCCGTCCTTGCTGAAGTATTCGCCGCCGCCCCAGACGGTGATGTAGAAGGTGAAGTAGCCGCCGGCGATCGGGTGACCATAGGCCGGCTTGCCGGTCTTTTCAGTCCACTTTTCGCAGATTTCCCACATTTCTTCCCAGCTCTGCGGCATGCCGTAGCCCAGTTCGCCCAGCAGATCCATGTTGCCGTACATGATCTGGGTGGAACGGCCGTAGGGGAGGGACCAGACGTTGCCGTCGGTGTCGGTGCTGAACACGAGCATGGCGGGCACGAACTGACCGATGTCGTAATCGGGATCGTTCTTGGCCGCGTATTCGCTCAGGTTGATCATCGTGCCGTACTGCAGCTCGTTGAGGGACATGCAGGCGTCGATGATGGAGACGGTCGGGTTCTCGCCGGACTTGAAGGAAACGTTGAACTTGGACAGCGTTTCGGCGTAGTTGCCGATGTACTGTTCGGTCACGTGGATTTCGCCTTCATGCGCGGCGTTGAAGTCGTCGACCAGCTTGGTCAGCGCTTCGTAGTTGGCGCCGGAACCCCAGGCATGCCAGAAGCTGATTTCAACGGGGCCTTCGGCTGACGCGGCGGTCATGCCCAGAGACAGGCAGAACACCAGAGCGAGGATCATCGCAAAAACCTTTTTCATTTCTTTTCCTCCTGTTTTTTGTCTTGGATTTATGCACATCCAAAGCAAAGCATAGTGTATTTATGGTGATGATGCGTCCAGGCTGATGTAAAACGTCTGTAAAATGCGTTCGAATGTTCGCCGGCTTTTACGCGCGGCGTTCGGCTTCGAATGCGTTACGCCTCCTTCCGTTCTTTTTTTCAGCGGAAACGCTTCATCCAACGGACTCGATTTCAAACTTGTTCCACGGCACGTTGACCGGTTTCTTTTCGACGATGATTTCGTAAATGTGCTGCAGCAGCGGGAAATCCTTCGCGTCCAGCTCGCCCGCGGCGATCTTTTTCTGGACGGCTCTCGCCGAACGGGTCGCGATGACGATCGATTCGAGCGTCACGCCCTGCAGTTCCGCCATGGCCTCGTCGAAGGTGAGGCCACGGCCCAGCAGCGTGCCGATCTTGCGGGTACGACCGCCGTAAACGGTCACATACAGGTCGCCGATGCCCAGCATCAGACTTTCCTCGCGCGCGCCCATCCAGCTCAGCAGCTTCTTCATTTCCTTGGCGCTCTGGCCGAACAGCGCGGCCTGCGAGTTGAAGTGCAGCGCGCCGATCTTGCCGTCGCGCTTTTCAGCGAGTCCGACGGCCAGCGTCACGCCCAGCGCGTACGCGTTCTTCATGGCCACGGCGGCTTCCACGCCGATTACGTCGTTGGAAATGCTCACGTGATAATAGTCGGTTTCGAACATGGCGCGGATCTTGCGAAGCAGCTCCATATCCTTGCCGCAGAAGGTCACTTCGGTGTAGTCCAGATCGGCCAGCTCATAGCTCGTGCAGGGGCCGCCCACGGCGTTCAGCTTCAGGCCGCGGCTGCCGGACTTGGCTTCAAAAATTTCCGGATAGACGTGCAGGTTGCCCTCTTCGTCGTCCTGCATGCCCTTGGTAACCGTCAGGATCGGCAGTTCGGGATCGACGACCTTCAGCACGTTCTCACAGAACCAGTCCACGCCGAAAGAGCTCACGCCGCCCACCATCAGATCGGCGTCCTCGAGCGCTTCCTGCATCTGTTCGAACTGATAGTATTTGTAGCTTTCCGGAAGCCTGCGCTTCATGGTCAGATGCTCGCCGGTGGCGCGCGCATGATCGATGATCTCACGGTCGAGCGGAGTGCCGACAAGGCGGACTTCGTTGCCGTTATGCGCGGCGGGGATGCCGATGGCGCTGCCCATCATGCCCGCGCCGACGATTGTAATAACGCTCATTTTATTATCCTCCTCAAAACGTCTGAATGTTCATAGTTTACAAAATCCGTTTTGTTTATTATAATTTTACGGTATTCAGGGGGCGGTGTCAATATATGATCGTTTAGATGGTAAATAATCTCATTATTTTCTAAAACGATCACGATATGTGCAAAGTTTATCATTCATTGTGAAATTTATACTTTTTACCGTTCTGGAGTGATCGAAATGTTCAAGTCGGAGAGAATTGATTCCATCCTCGAAATTCTGCGCGAACGCAAGCATGCGACGGTCGATTATCTGGCCGAACACGTCTATGCCAGCAACGTCACCATCCGCCGCGATCTGAAAAAAATGGAAGATCTGGGCCTGGTCGTCCGCAGTTATGGCGGGGTAACGCTGCTGGATATTGACAACAAATCCGTCCCGCTCGTCATCCGCGAGCAGGACAGAAGCTCCGTCAAGGATAAAATCGCGCGGCAGGCCGCGGCGCTCATCCCGGAGGGCAGCACGGTTTTCCTCGACGGCTCGTCCACGGTGCTGCGCATCGTCAACTATCTGCGCGAGGAGCAGAACGTCACCGTCATCACCAACAGCCTGCGCGCGGCGACGCTGCTGTGCGAAAAGAGGATCAAGACCTACTGCACGGGCGGTCTGCTCGTGCCTGAAGCGCTCGTATGCGTGGGCAATTATTCAAAGAACATGCTCGAATCGATGACGGCCGATTTGATGTTTTTCTCCTCGCAGGGGCTGTCGGCCGACGGACGCATCTGCGATTTCTCCGAAAACGAAACGCACCAGCGCCGCCTGATGCTGAACCATGCGCGCAAGAGGTATTTCCTCTGCGACAGCAGCAAGCTCGGAAAATCCTTCCTCTTTACCGTCTGCCACGTTTCGGAGCTGGACGGCGTTCTGTGCGACGTCGACGCGGCCGAGTGGCTGCAAAACGCCGCGCAGCAGAAGGAGACGCCGTAACGGCGGAGCATAAAAATATGAAGCAATATCCGATTCACGTGGTTTCAAAGCTGCTCGGCATTTCGCCGCAGGGGCTGAAGTTCTTTGAAAAATACGGGCTGACGCCCTTTAAACGGAGCAAAAACGGATATCACAGCTATTCCATTCTCGATATCCAGACAATCCAGTCGATGAACGCCTTGGCGTTTTCCAGCTCGTCTTCGGGACCGTTGGCCACGATGGCAACGGCGCCGATGTCAACGAACGTCGGATCCGGGAATACGAAGTCCATGTTATAGCCTTCGTTCATATATTTAAGGGTGTCAGAGTCGACGGTCAGGCCGATAGCGGCTTCGCCGAGGGCGACGGAGGAAGGCGCGGAAGAGCTGGCCTTGGCAAAATACGGCACAACATCCTTGAGCTGGCGGAAGTATTCGAACGCTTCATCCTCGCCCTTGAGCTGCACCATGCAGGTCAGGATGTTGGAGGACACGCCGGAGGTGGAAGGATGCGCCATGATGATCATATCCTTGAAGGCCGGGTTGAGCAGATCGTCCCAGGTCTTAAGATATTCCATGTTGTTCTCCTCAAACCATTCGCAGTTGACCGCGAAGCAGAGGATGGCCAGATAGAAGGGCGTCCAGTATTCGCTGGTCACGTATTCGGCCGGGATATTCTCGATGCCGTTGGCGGTGTAGGGCAGGAGCAGGCCCTGCTTTTCAGCGGTGATGAAGCTCTCGGAACCGCCGCCGAAGATGATGCTGACCTGGGGATTGTCCTTTTCGGCGATCAGACGGGAAACCATTTCGCCGGCGGACAGGCGGACGTAATTGACGTGAATACCGGTGGCCTTTTCAAAGGCGCTGAAATAGGTGGGCAGTTCGTCTTCGGTCAGAGCGGCGTACATGCTCAGTTCCTTGGACTCCGCAAACGCGCTCACGCACGAGAGCGAGAGCACCAGCGCAAGAAAGAGTGCGACGAGTTTCTTCATGGGATTGCCTCCTACAAATAATAGTGTCATTCACAAGCAAATCTGCCCGTAAATTTATGCCACCATCATCGAGCGCGTGGAGACGCTGTGCGCGCAGAGCGGCTTTTCCCTGCTGCTGGTGACCACCAGCGAAAACCCGGAGCGGGAGATTCGCCAGCTGCACACGCTGGCCAGCCAGCAGGTGGGCGGGCTGATCCTCGCTTCCACCATCGAGCGCTACGACGAGCTGTGCAACGACCTGCCCGACGTGCCGATTCTGTATTTCGACCGCCGCGTGCAGGGCGCGCCGGGGCCTTATCTGGGCATGAGCACATATCAGGCGTACTACGACGCGATTCGCGATATCATTCGCCGCGGCCACCGCAGGCTGGGCTACCTCGCCGGCCTGAATCGTCTGAGCACCACGCAGGAGCGTCTGAACGCCACCCGCACCGCCATTGCCGACAGCGGCCTGGACCCCGATTGCTACGAGGTCTGCTACTGCAACTCCGTCATGGAGGAGACAATTCGCAGCACGCGCCATCTGCTCGAATCGGGCTGCACGGCCATCGTCGCTTCCAACCGCAGCATGATGATGAGCGCCATCTGCTGCCTGTGCGGCATGAACATCACCATCGGGCAGGATGTGGAGCTGATCGGCACCACCGAATGCAGCCTCGCGCTGCCCTTCGCCGATCGCATCAACCGCATCTCTCAGCCGGTCGACGCGCTTTCCAACGTGCTGGGCCGTTCCATTATCTCCATGATTTCGGGCGACGTCGCTTCGCCGGAGATTCCGCTGCTCAAAGCGCGCTATATTCCGCGCCTTGGCGCGGAGAAAACCGTATAACTCACCGCATCAGCGTTTCAAGAATCACATCGACAAAGATTTCGCTCGCCTCGGGCGTCGGGTGGCTGGTATAGTTGCTCAGCATGGCCGTGGTGTCCACGCCGTGCGCCTCGAGCCGGTTCCAGACGGCGTATGCGTCGGCGACGGGCACGCGCATTTCCGCAGCGACGGAGCGCGCGGCGTCCATATAGCGATCAAGCGTGCCGTCGTTCTGCTTTTGGGCGCATTTCGCCGCGCCTTCGCGCAGGCGCGGATCGGTCAAATGGCAGGAGACATAGCTGCACATGCGCTGCTCCGTCAGCAGCATGCACTCCGCGCCGTGCGCCTGCACACCGGCAAAAATGCCGCGCAGCGAGGATTCATAACGTGCAAGCGCTTCCAGCCCCTCCACCATATCGTAGTGGAATATATCTGTAGCCGCTATCAGAGCGGACCTATCTATCACGACCACAGCATGTATATCCCCGACCATATCGGTGGTGCAGACAACTATCTCAACCACGGCACGTATGGCAGTTGGTCACACTGGGGACAGATTAACGGAAACCCACTCTATCGTGCACCACTCTATGACGGCCATGCCCTCGTCACCACGTCCAACCGCTTCAAGGCTATCCACATAGCCTTTGCTGGCAGTCCGCTGCCGTCGCTTTCTTATCGCTTCTTCGCCACATGGCAAAAGAGCTGGGGCACTTATTCCAATCCATTCCTCGACGTGCAACGTAACGTCAGTCTTATGGCAGAAGCGGAATATACTCTCCCCAAGTCACTCCGCGACATCACCCTCCGCGCCACAGTCGGTACAGATAGGGGCATGCTCCTCGGCGACAATACAGGTGCACAGTTTAGTATTATTTGGAAAGGTTTATTATGCAGATAAAGTTTCACACCCCTCTTCTCGCCATCCTCATGGCAGTCCTCACACTTAGCATAGCATCCTGCGAGATGGAGACGCACAGCAACGGACAGCTGGACGGTTTCTGGCAGATGCACACCATCGACTCCATCGCCGAAGGCAAGACTGTCAATATGGTTCCCTCACGTCGTTTCTGGTCTTTCCAGGCAAAACTGCTCAAGACATCCGACTACACCGGTGCTTCCACCACCATCCTCTTGCGCTTCAAGCATGATGGTGACACCTTGCACCTATACGACCCAGTCAAATATAAAGCCACCATCACCGACCCTGACGGCATGGACACCCCTCTCACCGACTCCACCCTGCTTCTTCCTTACGGCATCCCTTCACTCTCCTCCTCCTTCCGCATTCTTCGCCTTTCCAGCGAATGGATGATACTCGAAAGCAAGGAAGGAATCAGAATCAGATTCAGAAAATTCTAAGGAGA
>SFFS01000004.1 GCA_004557805.1 Clostridiales bacterium
TAAATTTCAGTTCCACACAACCGCTATCCATATTGAACTTACAAGACAAGCCTTACCTTCATTCATATTCAATGTGTGTACACACATTATAGCATAACGATGTGGCGTTTTTCAATAGGTTCACCGAAATTTACCGCATTAAAGTGTGACTTTTCTATGATCCAAGGGCGATATGGCGATTTTGGTGAAGTTCAGCGTACTCTGCATCGAAACGTACAGCTATCGACTTAACGGTTTTGTGGGATTACTTGCGGATTTGTAAAGACTTACACGGCATAGCGAAGAACATTCACTATGCCGTGATTCGCTGTTTGACATGGTTTTATCACGGAAACGGCAACTATTTCACCCGTATCACCAACCTTGCTATACAGAGCATAAAAACAAGGCTTTTCGCCCCAAAAACAAACAACGGCATCCAGCCAAAGCCGAATGCCGTATGTTCGTTTGTTTTCCAACCCTGTCAGACAGATGCCGTAATTCGTAATTTTTGATGGATTACTGTCTTACGAGCACCCGCCCGAAGCCCTCCTTTTCTTTTGCGTATTGATCGCTTATTCTTCCGTATCCGTATCGGGATTTGCGCCCGCATCCGGTTCTTCGCTTTCCTCAACTTCCGGTTCTTCCGGCTCGGCCAGCGCCACGCTGACGACCTGCGCGCCCTCGGCGATGCGCATCAGCTTTACGCCCTGCGTGTTGCGGCCCACCATGCGGATATCGTCCACCGGCATGCGGATGATCGTACCGTCGTCGGTGATGAGCATCAGATCCATGTCGGCGGGGGCGAGCAGCTGCGCGGCGAGCGGGCCGGTCTTGTCGGTCAGCTTCATGGCGAGGATGCCCTTGCCACCGCGGCTTTGCAGACGGTATTCGGAAATGTCGGTGCGCTTGCCGTAGCCGTTGGCGGTGATGGAAAGCACCATCGCGCCCTCCCAGACGACAGCCGCATCGATGACGAAATCGCCCTCGGCCAGATCGATGCACTTGACGCCCATGCTGGCGCGGCCCATCTGGCGGATGTCGTTTTCGTCGAAACGGATGGCCATGCCGTTGCGCGTGCCGACCAGCAGCTCGTCATGTCCGTTCGTCAGGCGCACGGCGATCAGCTCGTCCTCTTCGCGCAGGATGATGGCGATCAGGCCGGACTTGCGCAGGTTCCTGAACTCTTCCAGCGCGGTCTTCTTGATAACGCCGTTGCGGGTGACCATTACGAGGTTGCGCTCCGCTTCGTCGTCCGGGATCGGAATCATCGCCGTTACCTTTTCGCCGCCTTCCAGCTGCAGCAGGTTGACGATGGCGGTGCCGCGCGCGGCGCGTCCGGCCTCGGGGATTTCATAGCACTTGATCATGTAGCACCGGCCGCGGCTGGTGAAGAACATGATGTCGTCGTGGCTGCTGACCACGAACATCTGCTCCACGTAGTCCTCCTCGCGCGTGGTGTGGGCGCTTACGCCGCGTCCGCCGCGGTTCTGCGCGCGGTAGATGCTCTTATCGCAGCGCTTGACATAGCCGAAGTGCGTGAGCGTGACGACCATGTCCTTCTCCTCGATCAGGTCTTCCGGATCGATTTCGCCTTCCATGGCGGTCAGCTCCGTGCGGCGCTCGTCGGCGTAACGTGCGCGCACGTCGGAAATTTCCGTCTTGATGATGCCCAGTACCATGCTCTCGTTCGCAAGCACGTCGGTGAGATAGGCAATCGTCTCGCGCAGCTGCTTGAGCTCTTCCTCCAGACGCTCGCGTTCCAAACCGGTCAGGCGGGCGAGACGCATGTCGAGGATGGCCTGCGCCTGCTTTTCGGAAAGCGCGAAGCGCTCCATCAGCACGGGGCGCGCTTCGTTGGCGCTCTTGCTGGCGCGGATGATGCGGACGACCTCGTCGATGTTGTCCTGCGCGATGAGCAGGCCTTCCAAGATATGGGCGCGCGCTTTGGCGCGTTCGAGGTCGTAGGCGCTGCGCCTGCGGATAACGTCCTCCTGGTGGCGGACGTAGCATTCGAGCATTTCCTTGAGGTTGAGCGTGCGGGGCTGGCCGTCGACCAGCGCGAGCATGATCGCACCGAAGGTATCCTGCAGCTGCGTGTGCTTGTAGAGGTAGTTGAGCACGACGGCGGCGTTGACGTCCTTCTTCAGCTCGATGACAATGCGCATGCCTTGGCGGTCGCTCTCGTCGCGGATATCGGAGATGCCCTCGACGCGCTTGTCGCGCACCAGCTCGGCGATCTTCTCGATCAGCCGCGCCTTGTTGACCATGTACGGGATCTCGGTGACGATGATGCGGCTGCGGTTGGCCGTCATCTGCTCGATTTCGGACTTGGCGCGCACAATGATGCGGCCGCGTCCGGTCGTGTATGCGTCGTAAATGCCGCCCTTGCCCAGCACGATACCGCCGGTGGGGAAGTCCGGCCCCTTGATGTACTGCATCAGATCGGTCACGGAGCAGTCGGGATGATCGATGAGGTGAATGACGCCGTCGATCACCTCGCCCATGTTGTGCGGCGGGATGTTGGTGGCCATGCCCACGGCGATGCCGTTGGAGCCGTTGACCAGCAGGTTCGGGAACCTCGCGGGAAGCACGGCCGGCTGCATGAGGGTATTGTCGAAGTTCGGGTAGAAATCGACGGTCTCCTTATCGAGATCGCGTACCAGCTCCAGCGCGGCTTTCGACATGCGGGCTTCGGTGTAACGCATGGCGGCGGCGCCGTCGCCATCGACCGAGCCGAAGTTGCCCTGCCCGTCGATGAGCATCGTGCGCATGGAGAAATCCTGCGCCAGACGCACCATCGCGTCGTATACCGACGAATCGCCGTGCGGATGATATTTGCCCAGCACTTCGCCGACGATACGGGCGCTCTTGCGGAAAGGCTTGTCGGGCGTCATGCCCAGCTCGTTCATCGCATAGAGGATGCGCCGGTGCACGGGCTTGAGGCCGTCGCGCACGTCGGGCAGCGCGCGGTTGATGATAACTGCCATGGCATAGGAAATGAAACTCTTTTTCATTTCATGTTCCATGTCAATCGGGATTAACCGTTCTGTTCCGTCCATTGTGATTCCCTTTCTATTCGGCTGCTGAGAAAACCCGGGAGTTCGAAAGGAACGCAGTCCTCTCGATATCAGTCATTTTCGGCGGAGCGTGCGGAGACACGCCCCTGCGCGGCGCTGTCAGACGTCCAGGTCCACGACCATCTTGCTGTTTTCGGTGATGAACTCGCGGCGCGGTTCCACGTCGCCGCCCATCAGGAGCGACAGGGTTTCGTCGGCGGTGATCGCGTCGGCGATGGTCACGCGAAGCATCGTGCGGTTTTCGGGGTTCATCGTCGTCGCCCACAGCTGCTCGGCGCTCATTTCGCCCAGACCTTTATAGCGCTGCACTTCGGGACGCGGCTCGGGGCCGAGATCGGCGAGCACCTGATCGCGCTCTTCGTCGGAGTAGACGTATTTTTCAAACTTGCCGCGCGAAATCTTATACAGCGGCGGCTGCGCCGCGTAGACGTAGCCCTGCTCGATGAGCGGCCGCATATAGCGGAAGAAGAACGTGAGCAGCAGGATGCGGATATGGCTGCCGTCCACGTCGGCGTCCGTCATGCAGACGATGCGGTGATAGCGCAGCTTCTCCAGGTTGAAGTCCTGCCCCACGCCGCAGCCGAAGGCGGTAATCATGGCCTTGATTTCGTCGTTGGCCAGCACATGATCGAGCCGCGCCTTTTCGACGTTCAGGATCTTGCCGCGCAGCGGCAGAATGGCCTGGAAATGCCGGTCGCGCCCCTGCTTGGCGCTGCCGCCGGCGCTGTCGCCCTCGACGAGGAAGATTTCGCAGCGCGAGGGATCGCGCTCGGTGCAGTCGGCCAGCTTGCCCGGCAGGCTCGCGCTTTCCAGCACTGATTTGCGGCGAGTCAGCTCGCGCGCCTTGCGCGCCGCTTCCCGCGCGCGCGCCGCGCTCATGCAGCGATCGAGAATGGCGCGGGCCACCTGCGGGTTTTCCTCCAGATAGGCGGAAAGCTGCTCGGCTACGAGGCTGTCCACCATGCCGCGCACTTCGCTGTTGCCCAGCTTCATTTTGGTCTGCCCTTCGAACTGCGGCTCCACCAGCTTGACGGAAACGATTGCCGCCAGCCCTTCGCGCACGTCGTCGCCCTCGAGCTTATCGTCGCCCTTGAGGATGTTGAAGCGCCTGCCGTAATCGTTGATGACGCGCGTAAGCGCCGTGCGGAAGCCGACCAGATGCGTGCCGCCTTCGACGGTGTGAATGTTGTTGCAGAAGGAGAATACGTTTTCGGAGTAGCTGTCGTTGTGCTGCATGGCCACTTCGATGGTCGTATCGCCGCGCTTGCCCTCGATGTAGATCGGCTCGGGGTAGAGCGTCTCCTTGTTTTTATTGAGATATTTGACAAACTCGCGGATGCCGCCTTCGTAGTAGAACGTGCGGTCGTGGCCCGCGCCGCGCTCGTCGATGAACCGGATGCGGATGCCCTTGTTGAGGAAGGCCATCTCGCGCAGGCGCTGCTTGAGCACCTCGTACTCGAAAACGCCGGTTTCAAACACGCCGTCGGGGTTCTCCTCGCTCTTGACGTCGGGCTTGAAGCGGATATACGTGCCGGTTTTGTCGGTGTGGCCGACGATGCGCAGATCGTAGTCGATCTTGCCGCGATGATATTCCTGCTCGTAGACGTTGCCGTTCTGATAGACGGTCACCTTCAGCCAGCTTGAAAGCGCGTTGACGACGGACGCGCCCACGCCGTGCAGGCCTCCGGAAACCTTATAGCCCCCGCCGCCGAACTTGCCGCCCGCGTGCAGCACGGTCAGGCAGACCTCCACCGCGGGACGGTGCATCTTCGGATGCAGATCCACGGGGAAGCCGCGTCCGTTATCGAGAACGCTGGCGGAACCGTCGGCGTGCAGCGTGACGGTAATATCGGTGCAATAGCCCGCCAGCGCTTCGTCGATGGAGTTATCTACGATTTCATAAACCAGGTGGTCCAGGCCGCGCACGTCGGTAGACCCGATATACATGCCCGGGCGTTTTCTGACGGCCTCCAGACCCTCAAGCACCTGGATTTGCGTTGCGTCGTAATGATTTCCCTCTTGGGGCATGGAGCAACCTCCTTAAACGCTGTTAATGATTTTCCAACATCTTATTATACCATAATTCTGTCCAATGGGCAACCCAGACAAACGCAGCCATGACAAGGTTTTTTCATATATGGAGAAAAAACGCGCGGGAGCCCTTTGCAAAGGCTTCCGCGCGGAGGGACGCACGCCTTTTTTACAGTTCAATCGTCTCGCCCGGAGTCATGCGCAGCGTGTTTTTCGCATGGAATCTGGCTGGGTCGGCGCTGAACCAGTGAATGGGCACGTTGTGCGCCGCACCGATGAGATCGGCGCATTCCGTCGCCTCCTGCGGCCCCATGTTGTACTGGCCGTCGATGGGGAAGAAGGCGTAGTCGATTTTGCGGCGCGCCAGCGCCTCCATGCCCGCGACGCGGTTGGTGTCGGAGGCGAAATAGACGGTTACGCCGTCGAACGAGAGCAGATAGCCGCTGGTGGTGAGCGGGCTGTGGTTCTTATTGGAGGCCTCGACCGGCTCGATCTTTACGCCGCACAGGTCGAAGACGTTGTAGCTTCCGTCGGGGTTGATGACGTCTTTTGCGCGCAGGATGCGGCAGCCGGGCTTCTGCGCGGCGAGCTGCCAGGCGTTGTGGTCGCTGTGCTCGTGGCTGAGCAGAATCAGGTCGGCCGGCTGCGAGTAATCGCCCGGCGCATAGGGATCGACGTATACGACCGCGCCCTGCGCGGTTTCAATTTTCAGCGAGGCGTGTCCGATCCATGTCAGTTTGCTCATGAGAAAACCTCCTTATCGCCTTTGCGCGCTCATTCGACCGCTTTTGCGGCGGGAACGGTGCTCTCCGTGCTGCGCAGCACGCGGTGCGCCGCCTGCGTGCCGGCCTTGACGGCCTTGCGCATCGGCAGTCCGCGCGTGAGCGCCAGCATCGTGCCGGAAAAGAACGCGTCGCCCGCGCCGCTGGGGTCGATCACGTCTGTGGCGATGGCGGGCTCCCAGCCGTCCTCCGGCGCGCCCTTGCGCGCGTCGCAGAAGACGCAGCCCTTTTCGCCCAGCGTAATCACCATCGAGGGGAGTTCCAGCTCCTTCACGCCGCGCCGGACGAGCCGCTGCATATCCTCCGGGTCCTTGCCGGCCGTTTCCGTATGGAACAGGCGGCCCGCTTCGATATCGTTGCAGATGAAGCACGAAACTTTTTTGAGAAGCTCGACGTTCCGCAGGAGCACCTCCATGTTGCCCGGAAGCGCATAGACCTGCTTGCCGTACATCCACGCAAGGTCGAGCACGCGGCGGCTGATCTGTTCGTTGAGATCGATTTCCAGCACGATATGATCCGCTTCGCGCACGATCGCGTCGCCGTGCTCGTCGATGATCCGCTCGATGTGTTTCACGTCCGGCATCTGCGAAATCGCGCCGGCCTGGCGGCCCGCCGCGTCGTTGATGACCATCCACAGGCCCATGCCTGCCGACGGCGCGAAGCGCACGTAGCGCGTGTCGATTTTGGAATGGCTCAGCCGGTTGACGACGCCGTGACCGAGCATATCGTCGTCCGCGCTGGAAACGAACAGCACGCCGCCGCCCAGCCGCGCCACGTCCTCCGCCACGTTGCGGCCCACGCCGCCATGCACCAGCTTGATTTTGCCCACGTTGCGGCCCGCGGGATCGTAATGCGCGTCGGCGAAGCCTTTGATATCGACGAAAACGGTGCCGATCACGGCGATGGTTTCCTTTGCGCTCATGCGTAAAAACTCCTTTGTAAAAAAGGGTGGAGTGAAAAACAGAAAATATTATACTATTCTTTTCCGGCCTTGTCCACGCTGCGGAGGTTTTTTCGCGGAAGGCGGCAATATTTTCCGCCGCCTGTGGGCCGCAGCCGCCGAATCCCGGCGCTTGCGCCGCGATGGCATGTGTGCTATACTGAGCGGTATCATCCGGCCGGAAGCGGCGGAGGGCTTTCGATGGAAAACGTGCAGCTGGGCGACGTGGTGGAGACGCGCAAGGCGCATCCCTGCGGCAGCAGCCAATGGACGGTGATCCGCACGGGCGCGGATATTAAAATCCGCTGCATGGGGTGCGGACGCATCGTTATGCTCGAACGGGAAGCTTTCTTCAAACGGGTCAAGCGGCTCGTTTCGCGCACGGAGGATATGGGAAAGGATGTGTAAAACCGACATGGAAGAAAACGAGCGCACGGAGGCGGCGCAGGAGCAGCCGGCCGGGACCGTTCAGCCCGCGCAGGACGCGCAGCAGGAAAGCAAGCCCGAAAAAGGCAAAAAGAAAGAAGAAAAGAAAAAAACAGTGGGACAGGAGATTCTCAGCTGGATTCTGACGTTCGCGGTGGCCATCGCGCTGGCGCTGGCGATTCGCACGTTTATTTTTGAACCCGTCCGCGTCGACGGCCATTCGATGGACTACACGCTTGCCGACAACGAATACATGATCGTCACCAAATACGACTATCTGCTGGGCGAGCCGAACCGCTTCGACGTGATCATCTGCCATTACCCCGATCGCGGCCGCACCAACTTCGTCAAGCGGCTGGTGGGCCTGCCGGGCGATACCGTTTCGATGCTCGACGGCACGCTGTACGTCAACGGCGAACCGGTCGACGAGCCGTACATCACCAACCACGCCAACTACAACATGCAGGCGTATACGCTGGGCGAGGACGAATATTTCGTTCTGGGCGACAACCGCTCCTCCTCCAACGACAGTCACCTCATCGGGCCGATCACGCGCGAGCAGATCAAGGGCCACGTCCGCTGCGTCGCGTTCCCGTTCAAGAACGCGCGGACAATCAAATAAGGCGAAAAAAACGAAGAGCCGCGGAGAGATCCGCGGCCTTTTTATATGCGCGGCGCAAGCGCCGCTGTTTTGCTCAGAAAAGCCAGATGGCGGGTTCCGCGCAAAGCTCCATGCGAACTTTCTCCTGAAGATTCACCGAGGCTTCGTTGCCGCGGATTACCTGGCTGTAGGGCGTCCAGCCGCGCCGTAGGTGCAGGCCGATTGCAAACGCTTCCAGCGCGTAGCCGTAGCCCCTGCGGCGATATTCCGGGAAAATTTCAAGCATCCCCATGCTGCCTTCGGAATGCACGCCGATAAACCCGGCCAGCGCGCCGTTTTCGTAAAGCCCCCAGGCGCGTCCCGCTGCGGCGCGGCCGGCAAGATAGGCTTCGCTGTCGTCTACGAGATGATAGTGAGAAGCTGCCAGCGGAACGTCCTGCGGCGCGAGCGGACGGATATCGTGCGGCGGATATTCCGGCGCTTCCTGCGCCGTATAGACCCACTGGCTGCAATAGGTTTCGCCGGAGAGGCCGAATTCGGCGCGGAGCGCCTGCGCGGCGTCGTCGCTGTGCACGCAGAACGAGCGGTGCCCCTGTGGGAACAGTTCCCGGATTTTCTCACGCAGCAGCGCGCCGTCGGCCACATCGGAGAGAACCAGGCCGCTGCCGTCCGACTGCGCGATAACGCCGGCATCTCCCTCCCAGAGAATGTGGCCGGTTTCGTGCAGCAGCATCTGATCGATATCGATTCTTTTCAGGTTCATGCGCTTCTCCTTTGGTTCATGCGGTTCGGATTTATCTAAAAGACAGTGCGATTATAACAAAATTTTCCCGCGCGCGGAAGGGAAAATTTATGAACAGCCGGTAAATATTACACAGATTGGTTGACAGGGAAACAAAATTGTAATATATTGACTGTATTCCCTATTCAACCCTGCAAAAGGAGGAGTGTGAATTGCGAAAATTTATAGCAGCGCTGCTGATCGCGGCGACGCTGGTCTGTCTGGCCGCGCCTGCGCTGGCTTCCTGGACCGGATATGTTACCTCGACGGGGCTTTATATCAGAGAAAAACCGTCGTCCTCCGCCAAAGCGCTCAAATGCCCGAAAAACGGCGCGGCGCTGACCATCCTTGAGGAGAAGGGCGACTGGTATTATGTAAAATACGGCGTCGTATACGGCTACGTTTCCAAAAAATATGTATCCAGCAAGAAAACGAGCGATTCTTCGTCGAGCGCGAGCAGCGGTTCCACGAAGATCAGCGAAAAGACGATCGCGGAGCTCGGCTCCGCGCCCAAGCCCATGCGCGAGGGCGACCGCGGCAGCGACGTGGTGAAGCTGCAGAAGGCGCTCGTCATCCTCGGCTACCTCAGCGGCAAGTGCGACGGCATTTACGGCGAGCAGACCACGGCGGCAGTGAAGAAATATCAGCGCGCAAAGGGCCTGACGGCCGACGGCATCGCCGGCAACGGCACCATCCGCTGCATTTTCGGCTCCACTTCGAACAGCGGCGGCAGCAATAACGGCGGTTCGTCCTCCGGCAAGGTGCAGGAGCTGAAATGGTTCAACACGGGCTATAACCTGATGAACAGCATTTCCGGCAGCTTCAGCATTCTTGACTGCAACACGGGCGTGACCTGGAAGGCAAAATACATTAACGGCACCTCGCATGCCGACGTGATCCCGGCCAGCGAATCGGATTACAGCAAGATCAAGAGCTTTTTGGGCTCGTATGTGCGCCGTCCCGTTATCGTGACCATCGGCGGCGTGAAGTACGCCGGGTCGATGTATCTGGTGGCGCACGGCGATAAGGACTATTGCAGCTACTTCGACGGCGTCGTCTGCATTCATTTCACCGGCAGCAAGACGCACGGAAGCGGCAACGTCGACGCGGATCATCAGGCGGCGATTCAGCGCGCGCTGAAATACTACGACTGACGCGGGTTTTCAGCGTCCGCAGCGTGCGTTCCAAATTGAAAATCGAACAAAAGCAAGCGGGGACGGAATCATCCGTCCCCGCTTTTGTTTGCTTTTGTTATTTGCCCATTTTTTCCGCGACGGTTTTCAGTGCGTCGATGATCGGCAGGCGCTGCGGGCATACGCTCTCGCACTGGCCGCAGCCGAGGCATGCGCCCGCCGGCGGGTTCGTCCCGGCGACAAAATTGTAGTGCCGCTGAATCGGTGAAAGATCGCTGTACGCCTGGCAGTCGTTATAGGTGCGGATATACTCGGGGATCGGAATCTGCTGCGGGCAGCCCTCCATGCAGTAGTGGCAGTTGGTGCAGCCCAGCCCGGTTTTGCGGTGCAGCTCGGCGGCCAGCTCCAGAAGCGCGAAGCGCTGATCGATCGAAAGCGGCTTTACGTCTTTCATCGCGGCGATGTTCTGCCGCATCTGCTCCAGGCTGCTCATGCCGCTGAGCACCACCGGCACGCCTTCGAGCGACGCGCAGAACCGCAGCGCCAGCGCGGCCGGAGAATCTTCGGGCGAGATGCCGTGGAGCTTTGCGCGGAAGGCGTCGCTGAGGTTGGCCAGCATGCCGCCCTTGATGGGTTCCATGACGACGATGGGCTTGTTGTGCCTGCGCGCCACTTCGTAGAGGCCGTGCGCCTGAAGGAAGGTGCTTTCCCAGTCGATAAAGTTGATTTGCAGCTGCACGAAATCCATGTCCGGGTGCTTCGTAAGCTGCTGGTCGAGCACCTCGGGCGTGTCGTGGAAGGAGAAGCCGAGCCGGCGAATGTATCCTTCCCGCTTCATCTGCTCGCAGAATTCCCAGCTGTTCAGCTCGTCGTAGAGCTGGATGCGGCTCTGCGCGTTGTTGTGCAGCAGGTAGCTGTCGAAATATTCAATGCCCAGCCGTTCGAGCGATTCGAAAAACGTCCGCCGGTTATCCTCGGGCTTGGTGAGGATGCCGGGGCGCGTGCCGGGCAGCTTGGAGGCGATATAATAGCGCTCGCGCGGATGGCGGCTGGTAAGCGCCCTGCGCGCGGCTTCCTCCGAGCCTTCATAGACGTAGGCGGTGTCGAAATAATCGAAGCCCGCGTCGAGAAACGCGTCCACCATGGCGCTGGTTTCGCCTATGTCGATGCCGCCGTCCTTTTGCTGCGGAAGGCGCATCAGCCCGAACCCCAGGCGCGCCGCCGCAGGATGCAGATAATCGTTTTCCATGCCGTTTTCCTCCTCCGCTGTGCTTGTGTTCATGATAGCAGAAAAGCCTGCGGCGGTAAAGGCTGTTTTCAGGGCGGCAGGGCCGCCTGAAAAACGCGCGGCTTGTGAGCGGGCGGGAAACGTGATATCATGTGCGGCACGGAGGCGAGAAAATGGGCTGGTTTACGATTGAACCCGCGGATGCGGATACGTATGTCCTCAGCGAGTACGGTCATTGGGAGGAAACGCACTGCTATCTGCTCTGCGGCGCAAAGCGCGCGCTGCTGATCGATACGGGGCTTGGCCTGGCCGATATTTCGCGCGAGACGCGCCGCCTGACCGGGCTGCCCATCACGGCCGCCGCCACGCACGCGCATTGGGATCATATCGGCGGGCACGGGCGCTTTCCGGAATTCTATGTGCATGAAGCGGAGCGCGCGTGGCTGGAGGATGCGTTTCCGCTGCCGCTGGCCGCCGTGCAGCGCATGGCGGCGGACTGTCCCGCGCCGCCGGAGGGCTTCGACGCACAGGCGTATACGATTTTTTGCGGCGCGCCTGCGCGCGTGCTGCGCGGCGGCGAGACGATCGATCTCGGCGGGCGCGTGCTGGAGGTTGTCCATACGCCCGGCCATTCGCCGGGTCATATGTGCTTCTGGGAGGCGGCGCGCGGATACCTGTTTACCGGCGATCTGGTCTATCGGAGCACGCTGTTCGCCGACTATCCGTCCACCGATCCGCAGGCGTATCTGCATTCGCTGGAAAAAATTGCGGCGCTGCCCGCCGCGCGTGTTTTTCCGGGCCATCATGCGCTGAATGTGCAGCCGGAGCTGATTTTGCGGATGAGGAACGCGCTGCGCGCACTCGACGCGGCCGGAAAGCTGCATCATGGCGCGGGTACGTTTGAATATGATGACTGGAGCATCAGGATGTAAGGGAAAGCCGTCCCGGTTTGGGGCGGCTTTGACTGCTGAAACCGTGCGGCCGGATAGACGCTGGGGGCGGCGCGGTGGGGACTTGCGCAGCATGGCTGTTGGAGCCCTGCAAGAGAAAACCATTCGGCATGATGCGCGCCACATTTCTTGCCGCCGCCATGCGTTTCGGCGGCAAAGCCTGAAGAGCTTTCCACTGGTTGAAAACTTTGTATGGGAAGTTTGAGCGCGCGACATTCCCCGCTGCCACCCCTGCGTTCCGGCGGCAAAACAGGGAAAAGCCGGGAAATGTCGCCGCCCGAATTCACATGCTCCGGATGCTGAAACATACCACACAGAAATAAAAAAACCGCAAGGCCCAAAGCGATTTCCGCTGATTGGAACCTTTGTATGGACAGTTTGAGCGCGCTGCATTCCCTGCTGTCCCTGCGTTCCACCAGCAAAAGCGGGGAAACACCGGAAAACACCGCAGCCCGAACTCACATGCTCCGGATGCTGAAACATACCACACATAAATAAAAAAAGCCGCAAAATCCGAAGCGCTTTCCGCTCTTCAGAACCTTGCGGGACAGCCTGAGGGCCGCCCAGCGGCCCCAAAATTTTCCTGGTTATTTTTCCTGCAATTCCTGCCATTTGGGCAGATATTTGCGCACGTATAGCGCCGCGCACAGCAGCATCCAGCCTGTGCACAGCAGAATCAGCCCGGAAACCGCGCGCTGCGGCAGGTTTGGAAAGAGCACCATCAGCACCATGCTCGCATACAGCAGCGCCGTCGTCACCTTGCCGTACCAGCAGGCGCTCTCGGCGCGTCCGCCTTTGCGCAGGAACAGCGCGCACAGAAGCAGCATCGCGCCCTCCTTAACCGCCATCACGCCCAGCAGAAGCCACACGCGGTTGTTTTGCAGCGCCAGGCAGAACGAAAGGACGATCAGCGTCAGCTTGTCGGCGATGGGGTCGAGCACCTTGCCCAGTTGCGTCACCATGTGAAACCGGCGCGCAACGAATCCGTCGGCCACGTCCGTCAGCGCCGAAAGCGCAATCAGCGCTGCGGCCGCCGCGGTCCGCCCGCGCAGCAGCGCCGAGGCGAAGAGCGGAATGAGCGCGATGCGGAACATGCTCATGATGTTTGGAATGCTGAAAACCTGACGCTTTCGTTCCGCCGCCTGATCCATCGCAAACGCCTCGCTTTCCGTCGCTTTGCGACACAGTATCGCACGAAAAGCTCAATTTCATATCAGGAAAAGTTTGTTTTTGTTTTGAATGGATCGACGTCTGACAGGGCGCTTTCGCGCCGCTTATTCGGCCAGCTTTCCCAGCCAGATTTCATCTTCGATGCCCTTCGTGTTCGCGCGGCGCACAGCGCCGAGCAGATACGCGCCCTCCTCGCTGCGCGCCAGCTGAACGGCGTGGAATTCTTCCGCGCCGCCGATCAGCTCCATCGAAAGCAGGTTGCCGTTCGCGGCAAGATGCGCGAGGAAGCCTGTCGTCAGCGAGGTATGCCAGCCGATATCGCCGTCCTGCGCGGCGGAGCTTCCGGCGACGAGATACCCGCCCGCGCCGTCCTCGACGATCCCCGCTGCCGTGGAAACGCGGCTTCCGCCGAGTGTCTGCTGCCATTCGAGCGAGCCGAGCGCCGTTACCTTCATCACCCATACGTCCTTCGCGCCGTGGCCGCCCGTCACCTGGCCGTCGCCCGACTGCGTTTCGGCCAGATACAGATACCCGCCCGCGCTGGCCGGAAGCGTGGAAACGATCGATTCATCCCGCGAACCGCCGTATGTCCGCTGCCAGCTGACCGAGCCGCTTTGCCGCAGAAGCAGCGCCCATACGTCCATGCCGCCGTGGCTCAGCGGCATCAGCGCGGAGGAAGCGTTCGTCTGCCCGGCGAGCAGCCAGCCGGATTCCGTTTCCAGCGCGGTTACAAGCGCGCTGCGGCCGTCGCCGCCCAGCGTCTGCTCACGGGTGATCGCGCCGCTGCTGTCCAGCGTGACGACGGCGGGCTGTGCCGATGCGGCTTCTTCGTCGGACGCGGCCGTGCCCAGCTCGCCCACCAGCGTCCAGTGATCGTATTGCGGCAGGATGAGCGAGAAGCAGTCGTCGCCGTCCTCGCCGTAGCGGACGACCCACTGCGGCTTGCCGTCGGCCTCCGAAAGCAGCGCCGCCCAGGCGTCCCAGCCGCCGTAGTTCGCGCCCAGATCGCCGTTGCGGCTTCTGGTGCGGCCGCAGACGAGATAGCCGCCCTCTTCCCAGAGGGAGATGGCCAGCAGTTCGTCGTCGGCGCTGCCGCCAAGGCATTTCGTCCAGAGGGTTTCGCCGTTTTCATCGATGCGCACGAGGAACGCGTCCTGCATGCCGCGCGCGGCGCGGCAGTCGCCGTCGGAGCTTTCCGTTACGCCCAGCGCGAGACAGCCGCCGCCCAGTCCCTCGACGACGTGCGTGAAGCGATCGTCCTCCGAGCCGCCGAACCGCTTCTGCCAGAGGATTTCGCCGCCGGGGCCGATTGCGGCGAGGTACGCGTCCTTTCCGCCGAGCGCCTCCCCGCAGTCCGCATCGCCCTCGACGCGCCCGGCCAGATACGCTCCGCCGTCCGGCAGCAGGCACATCGCGTCGGCGCTCACGCTGCCTTCCGCGGCGATGCGCAGCGTCCAGGCGAACGGCTCGTCGGCGAGCGCCGTCAGGGCGCAGCCCAAAAGAATGCTTAAAGCGAGCAGCAGAGGCAGAAATTTGCGCATGGTTTCCTCCTGTGGCAAAAAATGGTAAGAAAAAAGGGCCGCAAGCGGCCCTTGAATCCGGATTACGCTTTGCCGTTGCAGCCGAGCACGTCCACGATCTTGTGGCGCACCATCTCGCGCACGCCGTTGCGGGCGTCGGTGAGATACTGGCGGGGATCGAAATGATCCGGATGCTCGACGAAGTGACGGCGCACTTCGCCCGTGAAGGCCAGACGCAGGTCGGAGTCGATGTTGATCTTGCAGACGGCCATGCTCGCGGCCTTGCGGAGCATATCCTCCGGCACGCCCTGCGCGCCCGGCATGCTGCCGCCGTACTGGTTGATCATTTCAACGTAGCTGGGGATGACCGAGGACGCACCGTGCAGCACGATCGGGAAGCCCGGCAGACGCTTGCCGACTTCTTCAAGGATGTCGAAGCGGAGCTTCGGCTCGCCCTTGAACTTGAACGCGCCGTGGCTGGTGCCGATGGCGATGGCCAGGCTGTCCACGCCCGTGTTCTGGACGAATTCCTGAACCTGCGCCGGATCGGTGTAGGAGGAATCCTCGTGGGAAACCTTCACTTCGTCTTCCACGCCGGCCAGACGGCCCAGTTCGCCTTCGACGGTGACGTTGTACTTGTGTGCGTATTCGACGACCTTGCGGGTCAGTTCCATGTTCTCCTCAAAGGGGAAATGGGAACCGTCGATCATGACGGAGGTGAAGCCGCCGTCGATGCAGCTCTTGCAGATATCGAAATCGGCGCCGTGATCGAGGTGCACCACGATCGGCAGGCCGGTATCGGCCTCAGCCGCTTCAATCAGCTTCATGAGGTAGACGTGCTTGGCGTATTTGCGCGCGCCGGCGCTCACCTGCAGGATCAGCGGAGCGTTTTCTTCTTTGGCGGCTTCGGTGATGCCCTGAATGATTTCCATGTTATTGACGTTGAAAGCGCCGACGGCGTAACCGCCCTCGTATGCCTTTTTAAACATTTCGCGAGAATTGACGATCGGCATGTGATTCCCTCCTCAAAAAATTGTGTGAATCCCCACACAGACTCAAGTATAGCAGAGTTTTGCGCGAATGTAAAGCGCCGAATGCCGCGCGAGCTTGGCGGCGAGCAGCGCCGGCACGCCGAACGTCACTCCGCGGATCAGCTTTGCGCCGGGGCATGGGCTTTGTTTCATGCGCGCTGTCGCGCTTGAAAAGCACCACGACGGCCATCGCAGGGACGATGCACAGAAGCGCCGCGCGCATCACCGCGCCGGGCGTGCGCTTCAAAAGATCCCCCCCCGCGTATGCGGACGGCATCGCGCCCGCCTCCTCCGCCGATCGCATTGGCGAGCGAGTGGAAGTCCTTCATACTGCCGAATTTCCGCACCCTTGACAAAAGGGTGCTTTTATTGTATGATAAATCATACTTTTCATACTTTTGCAACTTTTGGAGGAACGCATGAAGCGAAAAGCGCCGGCGGGCAAATACGCGTGGACGGTCAAAGTGGGTGAAAAGGGGCAGTTCGTCATCCCGAAGGAGGCGCGCGACGTGTTCGGCATTCATCCCGGCGATACGCTGATCGTGCTGGCTGATGAAAAGCAGGGCATCGCCATTCCGCCCAAATCGGCGTTTGCGGCGCTGATGAGCCATATTTTCCCGGAAGCCGGGGAGGAGGAATAAGCCATGGACGTTTTGGAAGTGAAAGGACTGTGCAAAACCTATCCCGCCTTCACGCTGGATCACGTTTCGTTCCATGTGGGGCGCGGGCGCATCTGCGGGTTTATCGGGCGCAACGGCGCCGGAAAATCGACCACGCTCGGTTCGCTGACGGGGCTTGTGCATCCCGATGCGGGCGAGGCGCGCTTCTTCGGCATGGATCTGCGCGGCAGCGAAACCGCCGTCAAGCGGAAAACCGGCTTCGTTTCCAGCGGCGTGAACTACTACCCCAACAGGAAGCTGCGCACGATTACATCCGTCACGCGCGCGTTCTATCCCGACTGGGACGAGGCGGCCTACGAGCGCTATATGAAGCTGTTCCATCTCGACGAGGCGAAAACGCCCGCGCAGCTTTCTGCGGGCATGAAGGTCAAATACGCGTTGGCGCTGGCGCTTTCGCACCGCGCGGAGCTGCTCATTCTCGACGAGCCGACGAGCGGCCTCGATCCCGTCTCGCGCGACGAGCTGCTCGATATTTTCATGCAGCTCTCCTCCGAGGGCAAGTCGATCCTTTTCTCCACGCACATCACATCCGATCTGGACAAGTGCGCCGACGATATCGTCTATATCCAGCGCGGACGCATCCTGGCGGAAGAGACGCTCGACGATTTTGTCGCCGCCTATCGGCTCGTCGAGTTCGACGCCGCCGCGCTCACGCCCGCCCAGCGCGAAGCGCTCGTGGGTGAAAAGCGGGTCAAGCATGGTTTTTCCGCGCTGACGCGCGCGGAGAACGCCGCGCTATTCCCGAACGCGCGCGAGGCGACGCTGGAAGAGATTATGGTGCATCTGGAAAAGGAGGAAACGTCATGTTGAAAAAACTCCTGAGAAAAGAACTGGTGCTTTCCATGCACCCCACCGTGCCGCTGATGCTGCTTCTATGCGTGATGGTGCTGATTCCGAACTATCCCTATACGGTCGTTTTCTTCTATAGCACGCTTTCGCTTTTTTTCACCTGCCTGCTGGGCCGCGAAAATAACGACGTGGTTTATACTGTGGGCCTTCCGGTGGATAAGCGCGATGCGGTGAAGGCGCGGATGCTGTTTGCGGCGCTGTTCCAGCTGCTGCAGCTGGCGCTGGTGGCCGTTCTGTGCGCGGTGCGCCACAGGCTCGGCCTGCCGGCAAACGAGGGCGGGCTGGAGGCCAATACGGCGCTCATCGGCGTGGGGCTGATGCTCTTCGGCGGGTTTAACTGGGTGTTCTTTACCTCCTATTACCACAACGTAAAGCGCGTGGGCACGAGCTTCATCGTCGCGTCGGCGCTGTTTTTTGCGGCGGTCATCGTGGGCGAGGTGCTTCTGCACGTCGCGCCCTTCCTGCGCGACAGGCTCGATACGGCCGATCCGCTCTTCATGCCCGAAAAGCTGGCGACGCTTGCAGTGGGCGCGGCCGTCTATGTCGGCGCGACGTATGCGGCCTACCGCAAGTCGGCGCGGCTGTTCGAGCGGCAGGATCTGTAAAAAGGCGCTTACAGCGCCGAAAAAAATACGCCGCAGCAAGCGGCGCGCAGATTACGCTGCGCGGCCGTCCCGTTTTTCCGGGACGGCCGCGCGTTTTTTACTAAGGCAACACAATGCCGCGCGAAGGTTGACAAACGCCCTTGCGCCGTATGCTGCATGCGGCTTTCTTGACGTACCGCATCTGCAATTCGCATCCGGCGCAAATTCGTCTCGTGGTCCTGATAGGGGGTATGGCGCACGAACAGTTTCTGCAATTCGCATCCGGCGCAAATTCGTCTCGTCATCCTTCACGCGAATGATACGGTATTGCTTAAATATAATCGGAGATGTACGGAATCTTGTGGAAGATTACGTCGTCCAGCTTTTCCACGGCTTCCTCCGTGCCTTCAATGCGCTCCAGCTCGTAGAGCCGCTCGGCGGTTTTATAGCCCAGCAGCAGCGTGGTGAGCGTTGCGATGCTCATTTTGACGGTATACTCGCCCGGCTCTTCCACCACGCGGCATTTGCCGTTTTCAATCAGGACGGTGAAGGCGCGGTCGTTCCACGGCAGCAGGCCGTCGGAAAGGTCAAAGGTGATGCGCACGGGCTTTTCGTCCGGGTCGCATGGATACTGCGCGAAGAACTGCTCCACATCGACGATGCGGCCCATGCAGTAGGGCTTGATCGTTTCGGAAATATCGCCGTCATCCATTTCAAAGGCGATCGGTTCGCTGAAATACGTGTTGCCGTGAATCTCGTCGATCATCGATTCGTGCGCGCGGATGTAGTTCCAAAGCCCCTTCTGCGCCTCGCGGTTGATGTAGATCATTTCCTTGATGTGCATGATGTCGAGCTTGATCAGGTATACCATATAGCCGCAGGGCTGCCCCTGCCGGTTATAGTAGATGGCGACGTTCGTGTCGTCCTCGTCCCAGCGCCAGTATTCCTCCCACGCCAGCGAGTTGCGGAAGAGGCACCCGTGCGTGATAGAAGCGAAACGGGCGTGAAGGTTTTTGAAATCCTCGTTCTCCCATTTGACGCGGCGCACGTAGCCGGTCGATTCTTCCTTCTGCGGGATCTGCGTATCCTTGATCGTATAGGAAATTTTATCGGAAATGATTTCCCAGCCGAGACGGTGATACAGCGGAATCGAATACGGATACAAAAGCGCGAACGGCCTGTGCGCGTCGCGCATGTTCGTCAGGCTCATAATCATCAGCTTTTTCATGATGCCGTTGCCGCTGTATTCCGGATATGTGCATACGCTGGTGACGAACCCGACGGGGAAAACGGTATTGTAGATGTTCATTTTCAGCGGATATGAGGCGAACTGGGAAACCAGCGTATCGCCGTCGAAGCAGCCGAGCACGTCGGCGCGCCTGAGCACGGGAAACTTGGACTGCTTGATTTCTTCATCCTGCCAGCCTGTTTCCGTCAGTTCCTGTTCCGTCACCTGAAAAGCGTAGCGCAGGAGATCGTTATATTGTTCTACGTCGTCGGTTGTCAAATGGCGTATTCGGTAGTGATCGCCATTCTGCGTTTTATCCTGCATAAGTCCCATCCCTTCAGCGTTGATCCTTGAGTTTTGCTGCGCTTATTATAATACGAAAGGAAAAGCAGGTCAACTTTTTCGTTGGGAGGAAGAAAAGGAACGAGGAGGATTTTTGGGGCCGCAGAGGCGGCCTTTTGCCGGAGCGAAGCGCTCAGGTTCCTTCGTTGCCCTGCGGAAAGCCGTGAGGATCGAGCCCTGCGCCAGCGGCTTCAACGCGGCTCATACGCGTGACGGAAATTCCGATTTTTCGAGGGAGACGGCGTGCTTCGGGCAGAAAAAAAGGGCGGCCCTGCCGCCCTGAAAATATCCCAAAGCCTGCGGGAAACCCGCCCTCAGCCCTCCGAAAGATGGGTCAGCTTCGGCGAAACATAGCCCGTCTGGCCGGTGGGCAGCAGAATCTGATACCAGCCGGTCTGCGGATCGACGCCAAGGCACAGGAACATCGCGTCGGGGCATACGCTCATGACGAGATCAGTGTCCTTGTTGTTTCCGGCGCGGACGTTAATCATATCCTTCGTATTGACGGCAACGGCGCCGATAACACCGCTCGGGCTGTAGGTTTTCGCGCCGTCGGAGGTGAAGGAAAACTCGCTGCTCGAGCGGACATAGCCCAGATAGCCGCTGCAAAGGACGACGTACCAATCGTCTACGCGTCCGGCGCACGGATATTGGCCGTTATAGACGTGGCGCAGAAGCCCGGCGTTTTCATCGCGCTGCGGATACATGCTGACGTAGCCCGACGCGGCGTTGATCTGCACGGTTCCGATCAGCGCGGAGAACGTATCCGTGCTCTGGCCGACGACGGAAACGCCGCCGGCCGCAGGGCCATAGAACGCCTGCGCGCGGCGCAGTACGTCAAGGTTGCCGTCGTCGGAGTTGCCGCTCCAGGTCAGGCCGCTCGCATCGGCAAAATCATAGCCGGGCAGCGGGGTGAATTCGAAGTATTCCATTACTTCCTGCGTGGAGGAAAAAGCGATTTCGCTGTAGACGACGCCGCTGCGCAGCGTATAGAGCGTGCCGCATTCCCAGCCCATGTGGCCGGCATGCACCAGCAGCGCGTTCATGCCGCGCACGCCGCAGGCGACGGAGTGAGAGAAGGAAACCTCCGCGCGCAGGACGGCTTCGCCGTTTTCCATGCCGTAAATGCGCAGCATGCTGTCGGCCTCGCAGGTGCCCCGGGGAATCAAAAGCTCCGGCACGCCGTCGCCGTCAATGTCGTAAACGAAATACTCCGTGTTCAGTTCCCCTGCACGATTGGCGTTCGCCTGATCGATCAGGGGCAGATAGGCGCTCCGCCAGTCCTGCTCCGCGCAGGCGGGAGCGGCGCACAGCGCCGCAGAAAGCATGCAGGTCAAGATGATGGAAACAATTCTTTTCATTCCAGAAAAACCTCCGTCAACCGTTGCCGAGGCCGGTCAGCGTGCCGATCTTGGGCGAAATATATCCCGTTACGCCGGTGGGCAGAAGAATCTGGTACCAGCCGGTATCCGCGTCGATGCCGGTGCACAGATAGCTCGAACCGGGGCAGACGCTCATGGCCAGCTCGGTATACTGGTTCGGACCCGTGCGCACGTTGACCATATCGGCGGTCTCGATCCACACTTTGCCGATCGCATCAGGGCGATACGTGCTCACGCGATTTTCGGTGAACGTCGCGTCGCTGTCGCTGATATAGCCGATAAAGCCGTTGCAGACGATGATGTAATAGCCGTAGAGATGGCCGGTGCAGATGTAGGTGCCGTTGAAAACATGGCGGAGAAACTGCGCGTCCTCGTCGTAGCGGGTGTACATGTCGATGTAGCCGCCCAGAGGCTGACTGACGCGGACCGTGCCGATCTGGAACGAGCAGGTGCCGTCATAGGAGCCGGTATCGTAGCCGGGCGTGTCGACATAGCCGCGTCCGACCGTGCCCATCGAAGGCGAAATGCAGCCGACGATACCGCTGTCGAGCTCGATGACGTACCAGCCGGTGGCCGTCTGGCCGATATAGCGGTAGGCCGCGCCGGAATAGGCCGTGCCGATGACGGAATACTCCGTGCCGCCGCCCGCGCGCACGTTGACGTTGCGCGAATAGGTGATGGTGACGAGGCTGTCGTAGGCGTAGGCGAAGCCGTCGGCGCCCGCGGAGCAGGCCGCTCCCACCAGAAGAAGCGCCGCCAGCATCAGGGGCAGAAATTTCAGCCTTGTTTTCATGTTGAGCATCCTTTCATTTTTTCTGTTCCATCGGAGCGGGAAAGCGCCGGGATGATCTTCGCGGCGCAGGGCGCCGCTTCCAGAAATCCCAACATATACATAACGCGCGAGGGCGGCGAAATCATCCCGAAACTTCCGTGCGGCGGCCGGCGAAAAAAGTTGAAAAAATTGCAAAAAAACGCTTGACAAAAAAGCGTGGGTCGGATATACTATAACACGTCGCTTGTGGTGATGCGTTGGGCCGACGGGGTGTAGCGCAGCCTGGTAGCGCACGTGCTTTGGGAGCATGGGGCCGGGGGTTCAAATCCCTTCACCCCGATTTCCACGCCATCGTGACTCCTTGGTCAAGAGGCCTAAGACACCGCCCTTTCACGGCGGTAACAGGGGTTCGAATCCCCTAGGAGTCGCTTTTCTTCACTAAAAGCGGTGCGCCTCAGGGTGTGGGCCTTTAGCTCAGTTGGTTAGAGCGGCCGGCTCATAACCGGTTGGTCCGGGGTTCAAGTCCCTGAAGGCCCATCGATTGATGGCCCGGTAGTTCAGTTGGTTAGAATGCCAGCCTGTCACGCTGGAGGTCGAGGGTTCGAGCCCCTTCCGGGTCGCCACTTTTCTCTTCAAGCGCAGCAGCGCTTGCGCGCTGGTGTAGCTCAATTGGCAGAGCAGCTGATTTGTAATCAGCAGGTTGGGGGTTCGATTCCCTTCACCAGCTCTCCAAGAGCAAATACAATACGTGGGTAGGTTCCCGAGCGGCCAAAGGGAGCAGACTGTAAATCTGCCGGCACAGCCTACGGTGGTTCGAATCCACCCCTGCCCACCACATATGCGGGAATGGCGGAATTGGCAGACGCGCTAGATTCAGGTTCTAGTGAACAATACGTTCATGCAGGTTCAAGTCCTGTTTCCCGCATCGAACAAAAGCCTTGTAAATGAACGTTTACAAGGCTTTTGCTTTACTCAGAAAAAGCTGCATGCGGAGACGGGGCTTTGGTATCAGATGCCGCTTCGGGACGGCATGAAAGCTGAATGCTGCAAGGGGCGAACGATTTGCAGGTCTTGCTGAGATTCTGCTGCTTGTGAGCGGCCAAGTCAATGCAAACGCTTGACTTCGCATGAATGCCATGCTATAATAAACGTTATGTTTGTACCCGTAGCTCAGCTGGATAGAGTGTCAGACTCCGACTCTGAAGGCCGCTGGTTCGAATCCAGTCGGGTACACGAAGAAAAAACCGCTGAAATCAAAGGATTTCAGCGGTTTTTGCTTTTCAAAACATATCCTATTAGGACTATCTGGCGGTAACAGGGCCAGAATCAGGGTCAGACCTCCCGTCAGATAAATTTTGCTCACGTTCGGCAGTCCTTTGCATGTTCACGTCCTTCTAAAGTGTTCGCATATAAGACCGGGCAAATATAGAAATGACGCCTGCATCTCCGTTGGCCACCGGAGACGAACATTCCTTACAGTACCAGTTACGTACTGGCCCTAGGAATGTGCAAGCGTCATTTTCTAACGACACCTCGGGGTGTATCTGAAAAAATCCCTGAGGCTCCATCACGGCGTCTTTCCCGCCATTTCAGCGTCAGAAAATCTCGACTTAGCCCCGCTAAACCTTCGATTTCCCTTCTTAAACTGACGAAAAATTCCATCGAGCTGTCGCCTCTTCCCTTTTTCAAATACACCATAGCATAAAATGCCGCGTCTGTCAATCGCAGCGTATCCGATTCGCCGGCACAGTATTCGAACAGAAGGCTAAAGACAGGATGCAGGAAAAGTCCTGTTTAGGAGAAGAACGGTAATAAAAGCCTTAAAACGCATTGCGGTTATAAAATACGATTGGCTGGCGTCGCGCAGCGTTACGCTGCTTCGCGTCGCCGGTATGATTTCGACAGGCGGAAGCACAACTCGCACTTTTGTATCTCTGAGAGAACCCAGCGCCCGCCCCTGTCGCATCCAGCGCCCGTTTCAGATGCAAAGGGAAGATTTTTTATTCTTGAAGAAGGTTTGAAGAAGCGCGCGTAAAATATATAAAGATACCGTAAAGCGGAAAATGAAAGTGGGAGTATCCTTTTGGCATGAGCTTTGGAAAATGGCTGCTTGAGTTCCTCCTGATCGCCGCAGGAATGGGCGTGCTCGCCTTTTTTGTGGGCGAAATGCTGCCGCGCCGCTGGTTCAACCCGGATGCGTTTCCATATCGCTGCGCAAAATGGGAGCAGGGGGGCGCGTTTTATGAGAAGCTGCGCATCCGCTACTGGAAGGACATTTTTCCGGATATGAGCCGGTTCATTCCGCAGACGTTCCGCAAAAAGGCAGGGCTTTCGCGCGATCCGGAGCATGCCGCGCGGCTGATTGTGGAAACCTGTTCTGCGGAGGCCGTGCATTGGGGGCTGATGCTCGTCAGCCTGCTGTATCCCATCGTCATGGGGCCCGCGGGATGGATCTGTTATTTCCTGTATAATCTGTTGGGCAACGTGCCGCCGATTCTCATTCAGCGATATAACCGCCCGCGTCTGCAAAAAATGCTGACGATGATGCGTGCGCGCGCCGCAAAGCGGCCCTGGGAGGAAGACGCATGAAAAAGCTGCTCATTCTCACATCCGTCCGCACGGGCGGCGGTCATGTGAGCCTGACGGAAGCGGTGACCGAACAGCTCGACCGGCGCGAGGACGCGGAGTATCGCGTCGTGGACGGGTTCGATCTGATGAACAGCGCGCAGCGCTGGCTTCTGGCAGACTCCTACGGCTGGATTACGCGGCGCAGATGGATGCTGTGGCTGTGGCGGCTGGGCTATCGGGTGGTGGAGCATCATCCGAACCTGTCCGTGCGCATTTTCGAGCATTGCTGCCGCAGGCGTTTTCTTGCGCTGCAAAGAGAGTTCCAGCCCGACGGAATCCTTGCGGTGAACCCGTGCTTCGTGGGAAGCATCATCAACATCATGAAAAAGGCGGGCACAGAGGTGCCGCTTCTCTGCATGCAGGCCGACCTGCTCGATATTCCCGCCGCGTGGTTCGACCGGCGCACCGCGTATAACATCGCGCTTACGGAGGAGGCCGGCGCGTACAGCGCCCAAAAAGGCATTGCTCCCGAGCGGCTGACCGTCGGCGGGTTTCCGGTGCGCAGGCGTTTCTTTGAGAAGGCCGGCGGCGAGGTTCGCCTCACGCCGGAGGGCGATCCGCGCGAAATCCTGCTCATGGGCGGCGCGGAGGGCGCGGGCCATTTCGTGCAGGCTGCGCGCGAGCTGCTGGCCAATACCGCCAGCCGCGTGACGCTGCTGTGCGGCCGCAACGAAAAGCTGCGCGGACGCCTCGAGGAAGAACTTACGCCGCGCTACGGCGAGCGCGTGCGCGTGCTGGGGTTCATTCATAACATGGATGAGGAAATGCAGACAGCCGATCTGATCGTCATGCGCGGAAGCCCCAACAGCGCCATGGAAGCGGCGGCGATGAACCGTCCGCTGATGATTATCGACGCGCTGCCGGGGCAGGAGGCGCACAACCCACGCGTGCTGGAAAGCCATGGGCTGTGCGTGTATCAGCCGGACGTGGAACGGCTGGTGGAAACAGTGCGCGCGCTGTTCGATCCCATGAGCGGCATGCTGGAAAAGCAGCGCGCCGCGCAGCGGACCTACATGAACCCGGACTGCGCTGCGAACATCACGGAAATGATCCTCGAACGAATCTGATGAATTTTGCCGCGCAGGGCGCGGCTTGAAGAGACGGAACCCCGATGCGTTTCAGGCGCGTTGGGGTTCCGTCTTCTTTGTATCGCTGAAAAGCGGGGGTGGATGGGGGGCAGAGGAGGGCAGCAATAGGCGGGCGATTCAGCGAATCACTGGCTTGAAATGAAACGGGCGGCAAGCCGGAAATATGCTTGTGTAATAAAAAAAGAAAAGCGATTTTAGATGGAGATAGAGAATGCGAACAGGCGCGCTCGGCAGGCGGTTCAGCAGGCCGCAGTTCAGAAACAAAGCAGGCAGCAATCCAAAGATATGCCTGTAATAAAAAGAAAAAGCGGTTTTGGATGGGGTCTGGGGGAAGGGCTTTTTTCTAAAAGCCCTTCCCCCAGAACGTCCCTCCGTCCCCCCGTCTCTCACATCTCTTCGTTTTCGTTCTCTTCTTCGGCGAACTCGGCGCAGGCTTTGTCGAACACCTCGAGCACCTTGTCCATGCCGGTGCCGTCCTCGCTGGAGAACGGGATCACTTCCCACGGCTGTACCTGCAGGCTGCGGCAGATGGCCAGCACCTGCTTCTGCCGCTGCGCGCGGCTGAGCTTGTCGGCCTTGGTGGCAATGACGGTGAAAGGAATGCCCGTCGCGCGGAGAAATTCGTTCATGCCGCGATCTTCGCCGGTCGGATCGTGGCGCAGATCGACCAGATGCAGCACATGGCACAGGAGGCCGGAATCGGCAAAATAGCCCTCCATCATGTTGCTCCAGCGCAGCTGCTCTGCCTTGGAAACCTTCGCAAAGCCGTAGCCTGGCAGATCGACGAGGTGAAAATCCTCGTTGATGCGAAAAACGTTGAGCAGCCGCGTTTTGCCCGGCGTGGCCGAAACCTTGGCCAGCTTGTTGCGCATGCACAGCTTGTTGATCATCGACGACTTGCCGACGTTGCTCTTACCGGCGACGGCAATTTCGGGCAGGCCGATGCCGGGATAGTTGCCATAGCGTTCGAGCGAGGTTACGAACGCCGCTTTTTTAATGACCATTGTGTACCTCCGTGGGGACGGTCGTCTTTTGCATGTCGAGCGGCGCGTAGCGCGGCGGCGTGCGCGTGAGAACGACGGCCAGCGCTTCGTCAACGCGGCGCAGCAGCGTGATCTGCATCAGCGCGCGCATGTCGGCCGGCAGGTCTTCCAGATCCGGCTCGTTCTCGGCGGGCAGCATGATGTTGTCGATGCCCGCGCGGTGCGCGGCCAGCAGCTTTTCCTTCACGCCGCCGATGGGCAGCACGCGCCCGCGCAGCGTGATTTCGCCGGTCATGGCCACGTCCTGCCGGAGCGGGATGCCCGTCAGCGCGCTGACGAGACTGCATGTGATCGCCACGCCCGCCGAAGGCCCGTCCTTGGGCACAGCGCCTTCGGGCACGTGAATATGCGTGTCGATCGTCTTGTGGAAATCGGGCGCGAGGCCGAAGGAATCGGCGTGCGCGCGCACGTAGCTCATGGCGGCCTGTGCGCTTTCTTTCATTACATCGCCCAGCTGGCCGGTCAGCTGCAAAGCGCCGGAGCCGGGCATGACGGTGGTTTCGATGGCGAGCGTTTCGCCGCCGAAATCGGTGTAGGCAAGCCCGCGCGCCACGCCCGTCTCGGGCGCTTTTTCGAACGCTTCGCGCGTGAAATACGCGCGGCCGAGAAACTCTCTGAGGTTTTCAGGCGTGACGGACACGCGCGATTTTCCCTCGTCGAGCAGCTTCATGGCGGCCTTGCGCATCAGCGCGGCAATTTCGCGCTCGAGCTGGCGCACGCCCGCCTCGCGGGTATAGCCCTCGATGACGGCGCGAAGCGCCTTATCGTTGATCCGTACCTGCGCCTTTGTCAGTCCGTGCTCTTTGAGCTGGCGCGGCACGAGGTGATGTTTTGCGATGGAAAGCTTCTCCTCCTGCGTGTAGCTCGACAGGCGGATGATCTCCATGCGGTCGCGCAGCGGGCCGGGGATGCCACCCTCGTCGTTGGCCGTGGTGAGGAACAGCACCTGCGACAGATCGAACGGCAGTTCGAGATAATGATCGCGGAAAGCCATGTTCTGCTGCGCGTCGAGCACCTCGAGCATCGCAGAGGCCGGATCGCCCTGGAAATCATGGCTCATCTTGTCGATTTCGTCAAAAAGGAACACCGGGTTCATCGTACTGGCCTGCTTCATGCCGTAGAGGACGCGGCCGGGAATCGCGCCGATGTACGTGCGCCGGTGGCCGCGAATTTCGGCCTCGTCGCGCACGCCGCCCAGCGACATCTGGGCGAACTTCCTGCCCAGCGCGCGGGCGACCGACCTGGCGATGGACGTTTTGCCCACGCCCGGCGGGCCCACCAGGCACAGAATCGGCCCGTGCAGCGTGCCCTTCATGCGGCTGACGGCGAGGTATTCGACGATGCGCTCCTTGACCTTGTTCATGCCGTCGTGATCCTCGTCGAGGATGCGGCGGGCGCGCTTGAGGTCGAGGTTGTCGGGCGTCGTTTTGCCCCACGGCAGATCGAGAATCCATTCGACGTAATTGCGGCTGACGCCGATTTCGGGCGAACCCGGCTGCATCCGCTCGATGCGCCCCAGTTCGCGCTCCACCTTGGCGCGCGCTTCGTCGTTGAGCGGCGTCTTTTCCATGCGCTCGCGCAGGTCTTCCACGTCGTTGGCATCGCGGTCGCCCAGCTCCGTCTGAATGGCCCGAATCTGCTCGCGCAGATAGTAATCCTTCTGATTCTTTTCAATCTGTTCGCGCACGCGCTGCTGCACCTGCTTTTCAATGGCGGACAGCTCGGTTTCGCGGGCGAGGATGGCGCACAGCGCCTCCAGGCGGTCGCCTACATCCTTCAGCTCCAGGATGCGCTGGCGGTCGTCGATGCGGGTGAGGACGTTGGCGGCGATGATGTCGGCCAGCTGCGCCGGGTCCTCCACGGAGAGCACGGACGAGAGCGTCTCGGACGGGATGCGGCCGGACGATTTGGCGTAGCCCTCAAAATATTCCTGCGCGGCATGGAGCAGCGCTTCCATTTCGGCCTCGGTCTGACGCATGCTGTCGAGCATCGGGCGCACGTCGGCCATGAGATAACCGTTCTCCTGCGAAAGGCCGGTCAGCCGCGCGCGGTACGAGCCCTCGACCAGCACGCGCACGTTGTCGCCCGGCAGCTTCAGAACCTGCTTGACGCGCGAGACGGTGCCTACGGCGTACAGATCGTCCATCTGGGGATCTTCCTCCCCTGCGTCAAGCTGGCAGACCAGAAATACGCGCTGATCCTCCACCAGCGCGCTTTCCAGCGCGGCCAGAGACTTCTTGCGCCCCACGTCGAAATGCAGCACCATATGCGGAAACACCATCAGCCCACGCAGGGGCAGCACGGGCAGGCGTTCGGTTTTCTTTCTGGGCAAAGCGATTTTCCTCCGGAAGTTGGATATAGATACAATGTAATTATACTAAATCGGCCGCGGGTTTGCAACCGCGGGTCGCGGCGGGCGGCGCGGGCAGAGGCCGCTGCTGCGGCCAGAAAACCGAAATCGCCTCCTCGAGCGTTTCCACCGCGACGACTTCGATTCCAGCATGGGCAAAGCGTTCCATCCAGTTGGCCCTGGGGATCAGCACGCGCGAGAGCCCCGCGCGCCGCGCCGCGTCAATTTTGATCGCCACGCCGCCCACGGGACGAATTTCGCCCGCCACGCCGATTTCGCCGGTCACGGCCGTGCAGCCGTCGGCGAAGTGCCCCGTCAGCGCGGAATACGCCGCCAGCGCCATCGCCGCGCCCGCCGAGGGGCCGTCTACCGGCGCGCCGCCGGGGAAATGCACATGCAGGTCGGTGTGGGAAAGGTCGAACCCCATGCCGCGCAGCACCGTCAGCACGCTGTCGGCCGAAGCGCGGGCCATGCTCTTGCGGCGCAGGCGCCGCCCGCCGCCGTCCAGCTCCTCTTCCTCCACGATGCCCGTGATCTGGCAGCGCCCGCCGCCCGGCGCGGCCACGGCTTCTATATCCATCACCGCGCCCTGCTGCGCGCCGAACACCGCCAGCCCGTGTACGCGCCCCACCAGCGCCTGCCGTCCGGCCAGCGCGTCGGGACGGGCGGGATAGTGCCCGCAGTCGACGACCCATTCCGCGTCGGCGTGAGTGATGAACCGCCGCCCTTCCAGCTGCGCCGCGCCTGCGGCCATCTGCACCATGTTTACCGCGTCGCGCCCGCATTGCGCGTAGCGGCCGATGAACGCCGCGTCGTCCGCGCTCAGCTCGAAGCCTGCGCGCGCGGCGGCTCCGGAGGCGATTTTCGCGACTTCGTCCGCGTCGAGCGCGCGGAAATACACCTCCATGCAGCGGCTGCGCAGCGCGGGGGGAAGCGATTCCGGGCCGCGCGTCGTCGCGCCGACGAGGCGGAAATCGGCCGGCATGCCGTTTTCAAAGATGTCGTGGATATGCCGCGGGACGCTGCCGTCGCTGGGGTTATAGTAGGCCGACTCAAACCGCACCTTGCGGTCCTCGAGCACCTTGAGCAGCTTGTTCATCTGAATGGGATGCAGTTCGCCGATTTCGTCCAGGAACAGGATGCCGCCGTGCGCGCGCGTGACCGCGCCGGGCTTGGGCTGCGGCACGCCGTTATTGCCCAGCGGCCCCGCGCCCTGATAGATCGGATCGTGTACGCTGCCCAGCAGCGGGTCGGCGATGGCGCGCTCGTCGAAGCGCACGCACGTCGCGTCCATCTCGATGAACGGCGCGTCGGGGCGGAACGGCGTGCCGGGCGAATGCTTGGCGCATTCCATCACCAGCCGCGCGGCGCACGTTTTGCCGATGCCCGGCGGGCCGTAGATAATGACGTGCTGTGGGTTGGGGCCGCAGAGAATGGCGCGCAGCGCCCGAATGCCTTCCTCCTGCCCGATGATGTCCTCGAACGCCTGCGGACGCACGCGCTCCGAAAGCGGCTCTGAAAGCCGGATTGCGCGCAGCCGCGCCAGCTTGTCCATTTCGCCGCGGCCGCCGGCCGCGCGCGGCGCGGAGACGGGCGGATCGCCCTTTTCCCTTTTCATTCGATTGACGATATACACGCCCGCGAGCAGACAGGCGCACAGCTGGATGCAGATCAGAACAGCCATGCTCTTTCCCTCCTTTTAGAGCAATTTCAGGTATAGGATGGAAATCCGGCGCGCGCGGCATGCTGGAAAAAACAGGCAGCGGGCGGCTTTTTTTCGCCGCGCAGGGCGCGGAATAAATCCCTTGCATCCGCAGAGCGAAACGTTTATAATTATCAAAAAGAGAGATCCCAAATTTTTATTCGGGAGGTAGAACAGATTATGGAAAGCAGACTGATTGGACAGTATCCCGTGATCGGCATCCGTCCCATCATCGATGGCCGCCGCGGACCGCTGAAGGTTCGCGAAAGCCTGGAGGATCAGACCATGGGCATGGCGCTTGCCGCCAAGAAGCTCTATGAGGAAAACCTGCGCTATTCCAACGGCGAACCCGTGAAGGTCGTCATCGCCGATACGACGATCGGCCGTGTGGCCGAAAGCGCGGCCTGCGCCGACAAGTTCCGCCGCGAGGGCGTGGACATTACCCTCAGCGTTACCCCCTGCTGGTGCTACGGTTCCGAGACGATGGACCTCGACCGCCACACTATCAAGGCCGTCTGGGGCCTGAACGCCACCGAGCGCCCCGGCGCGGTGTATCTGGCTTCCGTGCTGGCTACGCATGCGCAGAAGGGTCTGCCGGCTTTCGGCATTTACGGACGCGACGTGCAGGACGCCGACGACCCCGCCATTCCCGAGGATGTGAAAGAAAAGCTGCTCCGCTTCGGCCGCGCGGCCGTCGCCGTCGCTACGATGCGCGGCAAGAGCTATCTGCAGATCGGCTCCATCTGCATGGGCATCGGCGGCTCGATCATCGACAGCCAGTTTATCGAGGATTATCTCGGCATGCGCGTCGAATCGGTCGACGAGGTGGAAATCATCCGCCGCATGACGGAGGGCATTTATGACGAAAAAGAATATCAGAAGGCGCTGAAGTGGACGCGTGAGAACTGCAAGGAAGGCTTCGACAAGAACCCCGAGGCCATGCAGCGCACCCGCGAGCAGAAGGAAAAGGATTGGGAGTTCACGGTCAAGATGGCCTGCATCATCAAGGATCTGATGAACGGCAACCCCAACCTGCCCGACAGGGCCGAAGAAGAAAAGGTCGGCCATAACGCCATTGCCGCAGGTTTCCAGGGCCAGCGCCAGTGGACGGATTTCTATCCGAACTGCGATTTCGGCGAAACGATCCTCAACACGTCGTTCGACTGGAACGGCGCGCGCGAACCGTATATTCTCGCCACTGAAAACGACGTGCTCAACGGCCTGGGCATGCTGTTCATGAAGCTGCTGACGAACCGCGCTCAGATGTTCGCCGACGTGCGCACCTATTGGAGCGGCGAGGCGATCAAGCGCGTGACGGGCTATGAAATCGAAGGCAAGGCCAAGGACTGCGACGGCGTGATTCACCTCATCAACTCCGGCGCCTGCTGCCTCGACGCCACGGGCGAAGCCCGCGACGAGAACGGAAACGCCGTCATGAAGCAGTGGTGGGAGACGACCGAGGAGGATCAGAAGAACATCCTCGCCAGGACCACCTTCAATTACGCCGATCTGGGCTATTTCCGCGGCGGCGGATATTCCGCGCGCTTTACCACCCGCGCCGAAATGCCCGCCACGATGATCCGCCTCAACCTCGTCAAGGGGCTCGGCCCGGTTTTGCAGATTGCCGAGGGCTGGACGATCCATCTGCCGGAGGAGGTGTCCGATACGCTCTACAAGCGCACCGACTACACCTGGCCGTGCACCTGGTTCGCGCCGCGCTGCGACGGTCAGGAGGGCAGCGCCTTCAAGACCGCCTACGACGTAATGAACAACTGGGGCGCCAACCATGGCGCCATCAGCTATGGCCACATCGGCGCGGATCTCATTACGTTCTGTTCGATGCTGCGCATTCCGGTCGCCATGCACAACGTGCCGGAGGATAAGATCTACCGTCCCGCCGCGTGGGGCGCGTTCGGCACCAAGGATAAAGAAGGCGCGGATTTCCGCGCATGCGCCGCATATGGTCCGCTGTATGGAACGAACAGATAAGACGGGCTTCTGAAACAAAAATCCCCCTGATAGACGGGTGTCCGTAAAACAGTTAATCCTCCGTATGGCTTAGACCATGCGGAGGATTTGTTTATGTCTAATCTTCAAACTTGCTGGCGGCAAACGGTTTGTCAAAACCGT
>SFFS01000125.1 GCA_004557805.1 Clostridiales bacterium
GAAAATGCATTCCCCGCCCCGCCTTCGCCCGGAAATTCCGAAGAATTTCAGAAGGCGGGTTTCCTCCGTCAAAAAACGATAGTTTTTTGACGGCCTGAAACGCTGCGGAGCATGGCTTCGCGGCGTTTTTTGTATCTTTCAGCGCTGGGAGCTGAAAGGGAAGAAGCGGCGCGCGTGCGGGCCGCCGGGGGCGCGGCGGGCAGGGGAGAGCACGCGCCCGGCGCATTTCGTCCGCCCTATGCTCTGTCCATGCGGTGCAGCAGCTGTCGTTCCAGCTCCTTTGCGGCGATACTCAGCGGCTGGCCCTTGCGCTTGACGATCCGGATTTCGCGCTCCGGAAGCGGCTTTTCCGTTTCGATAACGGAAACGTCCTGCGCGCCCGCAAGGAATTCCTGCGGCACGAACCCGACGCCGAGATCGGCGCGCACCATCGGCAGAATCTGATCCGCCGTAGCGGCTTCGATATCCGGCTGAAAGCGAAGTCCCTCTTCCGCGAAAAACTGCGAATACAGCTCGTATGATTTTGTCTGCGTTCCCAGCGAAATGATCGGGAAGCGCAGCAGCTCCTCAAAACCGACGCGCCGCCCGGTCAGCGCGGAAAACGCGGCGCTGCATACCGCCGTCTCGCGGAAGCTGCGGATGGTTTTCTCCTCGACGACGGCGGACTGTACCGTCGGTGTGGTAACGACGGCGATATCCGCCGCGCCGTTCTTGATCGCGTCGATTGCCTGCGGCGTCGAATGATTGCTGATCTTCAGCCGCACGCCGGGGTGCTGCGCGCGATAGGCTTTTAGAACGGGCAGCAGCGCGCAGTGCAGCGCCAGTTCGCTGGCCGCCACATAGACGCTGCCCTTCTCCATGTTCCTGCTGGCGATGATTTCCGCCTCGCCCGCCTCGATGTTTTCCATTGCGACGGCGACGCGGTCGAACAGCCTTTCACCTTCAGAGGTCAGCGCCATGCCGCGGTTGTTGCGAATGAACAGCGGACAGCCCAGCTCGCTCTCCAGCGTCTTGATGGCGCGCGTCAGGTTCGGCTGGCTGTTGAGCAGCAGCTTCGCCGCATGCGTAATGCTGCCATATCTGGCGACATAATAAAAAATCCGATAATAATCATAGCTGATGTACATTTGGCCGCCCCCCGCTGTTTGCTGCAATCCGATTTTGATATATTATACATGCCTGATAGAGATTTTACATATGACAGCAGATGTATTATAAATACGGCCGTGTCCGAAAGTCAAGAGAAAGCGTGGGGGAATGGAACATGAAAACCACAATTCTTTGCATTGGCCGGCAATATGGCAGCGGCGGCCGCGAGGTGGGCGAAACGCTTGCGCGCAGGCTCGGCGTCGTTTGCTATGACAAGCTGCTCATTCAGCAGGCAGCGAAAGACGCGGGGATGAGCGAAGCCGCCGTTGAAAGCGGAGACGAGCAGCCGATCGGCCTTGGCCTTGCGGTGTCCGGAAATCCTTTCGCCGATACCGCCGCGCTGAACGACGCTTTTTATTCCGAACGGCAGCGCGTGTTTTCCGCCGAACGGGACGCCGTCCTTGAAATCGCGGACAGGGGGCCGTGCGTGATGATTGGACGCTGCGCGTCGTCCATTCTCCGCAGCGCGGAGCGCGACGTGCTTTCCGTGTTCATCTACGCCGATGACGACGACCGCGCGCGCCGCATCGCACGGCGCAACGGAATCGACGCAAAGGCCGCGCTGCGCAAAATGCAGAAAATCGACCGCATGCGCCGCAGATACTTCGATTTCTATTCCGATACGCCGTGGGGCGAGCCCGCCAGCTACGATCTGATGCTCTCCTCCAGCTGCTATGGAATCGACGGCACGGCGGAGGTTATCCTCCGGGCGATTACAAAAGAAATGTAAGGATGCGAAAAAAATGGATCGTCTGTTTGAAATTCTCATGACGCTGTGCCTGGACGCGGCGATGCTTGTTTTTGTGCTGAGCCTTGCGCGCAGCGGCGGCAAAAGCGTCGCGCATGCGCGGCTGATTTCCATTACGATGAGCGTCGGGTTCCTGCTCGGTGCGGCGGCGCACTGCATCGACGGCGTAAACGCCGCGCTGCTGCTCGACGCGCTCGGCTTTATCCTCTCTTATACGGCCGCACTGTTCACGTTCCCGCCCAAGCGCACGGAGGTTCGCAGCGATGAATAGAGACCTGACCGTCGGCAGGCCGGAGAGCGTGCTGCGCCGGTTCTGTCTGCCGCTTTTCGGCAGCATCATCTTCCAGCAGCTCTATAATATCGCCGACAGCTTCGTCGCCGGAAAATTCATCGGCGATAACGCGCTGGCGGCCGTCGGCAACAGCTATGAAATCACGCTGATTTTCATCGCCTTTGCGTTCGGCTGCAACATCGGCTGTTCCGTCCTCGCGGCGCAGCTGTTCGGAGCGAAGCGGTATGACGAGCTGAAAACCGCCGTCTCCACCGCGCTGATTGCCAGCAGCGCGCTCTGCCTTGCGCTGATGCTCGCCGGAACGCTCGGCTGCGACGGCCTTTTGAAGCTGATCCGCACGCCGCAGGAAGTGTTTGCCGATTCGCGGCTGTATCTGGATATCTACATTTACGGCCTGCCGTTTGTGTTCCTGTATAACGTGGCGACCGGCATTTTTTCCGCGCTGGGTGATTCAAGAACGCCGTTTGTGTTCCTCGCCTGCTCCTCGCTTTCCAATATCGGGATGGATATCCTGTTCGTCACAGCGTTCGGAATGGGCGTAGACGGCGTTGCGTGGGCGACGTTCCTTTGCCAGGGCGTTAGCTGCGTGCTGGCGCTTGTAGTGGTTTTCCGGCGTTTTCGCCGGATAAAGACCGAGGGCAGGCATTCTCTGTTTTCATGGCGGCATCTGAAGCGCTTCGCCGTTGTGGCGGTTCCGAGCATTTTGCAGCAGAGCTTCATTTCCGTCGGAAATATTATCATTCAGAGCGTTATCAACGGGTTCGGCGCGTCCGTCATGGCGGGCTATTCCGCTGCGGTCAAGCTGAACAACATGGTTATCACTTCGCTCACTACGCTGGGCAACGGCATTTCCAACTTTACGGCGCAGAACCTGGGCGCGGGAAAGTACGACCGCATCAGGGCGGGCTTTCGCGCGGGGCTGAAGCTTGTCTGGACGCTTTGCGTGCCGCTTGCGCTGCTGTACGTTTTCGCCTGCCGTCCGCTGATCCATATCTTCCTTGACAGCCCGACGGGGCCGGCAATGGATACCGGCGCTGCGTTTCTGCGAATCGTCGCGCCGTTCTATTTTGTCATCGCAGCCAAGCTCGTTTCCGACGGCGTGCTGCGCGGCGCGGGGCTGATGAAAAAGTTCATGGCGGCGACGTTTACCGATCTGATTCTGCGCGTAGCGCTTGCAGTGCTGCTTTCCCGCACGGCGCTGCAAACTACCGGCATCTGGCTTTCCTGGCCCATCGGCTGGACGGTCGCGATGGCGCTGTCCATTGCGTTTTATGCGACGGAAAAATGGGGAACGGAATAAAACGCTGTATTTCCATTCGAGCGGGCGCTCCGCATCCATGCGGCGGAGCGCCTTTTTGCGGCATCTTCTTGACAGACATGCGCGGCGCCGGTATAATATGACTCGTTTGATGAAATTGGTCAAAAATTTATGGAGCGTGCGTTGTGGCGTTTTCAGAGCGGCAGAATGAGACCATCCGCCGGGCGCTGATTCAGGAAGCCCGGCATTGCGCGGTCATCATCGGGATGCGCAAAACGTCCGTGGAACAGCTGACGGAAGCGGCGGGAATTTCCAAAGGTTCCTTTTATAAATTCTTCGACTCCAAGGAGATGCTCTTTTTCGCCGTGCTGGAGGACGTTCATACGGAGGTTTTCGAGATTGCGGAAAAAGCGCTGCGGCAGAACGAAGCGCTGGCTCCTGCCCGGCGTGCGGCGGAGGCGATTCTCGCGGCTTGCCGCCGGCTTTCCGAAACCGGCGACATGACGTTCATCGAGAACGACGCGGAGTTTCTGCTGCGCAGGCTTCCGGCGGAGATCAAGACCGCGCATTATCACGACGACGAGACGCACATCCGCGCGCTTCTGGAACAGAGCGGGCTTCGGCCGCCGTGCGGGACGGCGCTGGCCGCCGCCACGGTGCGCGGCCTGGTGCTGACCGTGTCCCATCAGGAGCAGATCGGGCCGCTGTATCCCAGGATGCTGGAAACGCTGGTATACGGCGCGTGCGAGGAGCTGTTCCGCACAGAATGAAAGCTGCCGCAGGGCGGCTTTTCAAAACCTTGATGGTTAGTTTATTCTAACCATCAAACGCTCGCGGACGACGCGTTTCGAACATGAGGGGAGAAAACGGGAATGGACAGAAAAGAAGCGATTCGCAGCGCTTACCGCCTGACGGGCAGCAATCATTTTTACGACGGCATGATTACCTGTTCTACGCTGCCGGGAAAAGCGGTGTGCCGCCTTGTGTGGGATATGAACAGGCGGGAGTGCGATGAATATCTGGAAAAGGCCCTGACCGGCATTCCGGAAGGCTTTTCCGGACGGATCCTCGAAGCGCCGGTGGGGACGGGGATTCTGACCATGCCGCTGTATAAAACCCTGCCGGAGGCGGACGTAACCTGCATCGATTATTCGGCGGATATGATGGCGCAGGCGCGGGAAAAGGCGGAACGGCTGGAACTGAAAAACGTTGCGTTTCGGCAGGGGGACGTGGGAAGTCTGCCTTATGACGACGGCAGCTTCGACGTTGTGCTGTCGCTCAATGGGTTCCATGCTTTCCCGGACAAGGAAGCGGCCTACCGCGAAACCTTTCGCGTGCTCAGGCCCGGCGGCACGTTTTGCGGCTGCTTTTATGTGAAGGGCGAATGCGGACGGACAGACCGGCTGATCCGCCGCGCTTATGAGCCGATGAAGTTTTTCACGCCGCCCTATGAAACGGCGGGCAGCCTGCGGGAAAGGCTTGAGAAAATGTACGCCCGGGTGGAAATGGGGTGCGTGAAAAGCATCGCGTGGTTCGTCTGCCGCAAGGAGGAGAAATAGAGCATGTCGTTTTTTGAAAACACGCGCAGGCCGCAGGGGCTGGGCGGCAAGCTGATGGTTTCGATGATGAACGTTGGACATCGCGCGCTGGCAAAGTGGGGGCTTCAGTTCCTGAACGTCCCCGCGGATGCGCAGATTCTGGATTGCGGCTGCGGCGGCGGAGCGAACCTCAAAACGCTTTTGCAGATGTGTCCGGACGGTGCGGCTGTGGGCGTGGATTATTCGCCTGTCAGCGTGGAGAAGGCGCGAAAGGTCAATCGAAAGGCGATTGAATGCGGCCGCTGCGCGGTAACGCAGGGAAGCGTTGCGGAGCTGCCCTTCGCGGCCTTGCGGTTCGATCTGGCTACCGCCTTTGAGACGGTCTACTTCTGGCCCGACCTGCCGCAGTGCTTCCGGGAGGTTTCCCGGGTGCTCAGGCCCGGCGGCGTGTTCTTCATCTGCAACGAATGCAGCGGCGAGAACGAGAAGGACGACCGGTGGACGGAGATCATCGAAGGCATGACCGTCTATCGGGAGGGGCAGCTGTGGGAAGCGCTGCGGCAGGCCGGTTTCAGCGGCGTGCAGACGCACAAAAACGAAAAAGGATGGCTCTGCGCCATTGCAAAGAAATGAGGAGAAAGCATGTCCAGGAAAGCGACGGAGTTCCAGAAAAAAGAAATGAGCAGGATGTATCGCGGCAAGGAGATTTTCAAGCCCCTGAACACCGGCTGGATTGACGGTCACGTTGCCTGCGTGCGCGAATGGGTGGCCAATATTTTTTTTACCGCAAAGGCGATACGACCATCATGATCGACGCGGGATACAACTATCATTACCCATCAGGATACGGATCATGTGGGCGCGGTGGAAGCGGACAGCCCCGGATTGTTCCAAAACGCAGCGCTGTACATCGGGGAAGTTGAAAACCGTTATTTGACCGGAGAGGTACGCCGCAAGGTCCTCTATCATCTTTATAAGCTGCCGCAGGTCACGATCAACAACAAAAAAGTGCTGCTTCAGGATGGGGAAGTCATCAACATTGACGGCATCAAAATCGAATGCTTCCTCGTTCCCGGCCACACTTGGGGACATATGGTGTATCTCGTTGATGACCGTTACCTGTTTACCGGCGACACCATCTGGTTCGGTGCGGACGGTGGATACAGCTTCATTTCCGCCTTGGCAGAGGATAATGAGCTGGCGGTGCGATCTCTGACTGCACTGGAAGAAAAGCTGCGGGGGCGCGATTTACATCCGTTGTTCATAACCGGACACACAGGCTGGACGGACAATATGGACTTTGCTTTTGCACACAAAAATGAGCTTTGCTCCCCCTTTCGGAAAAAAGCCCATGATCCCAACGCCCCATACGATGCCTATGACGAATCGGATGATACCGAAGAAAGAGCAAAAAGCAGATACTTAGCGGGAGTTGGAAGATGAAGGTTTACGAGTTCGGTAAAAAAAGCGCCCCGGCGCTTTTGCTGCTGCCCGGAACCTGCTGCCATTGGAAAGGCAATTTTGGGCGAGTCATTCCGCTGCTGGAAAAGGATTTTCGAGTACTCTGCGTCAGCTATGACGGCTTTGATGAGACGGAAAACACAGAGTTTCCGACCATGCTTGAGGAAACAGAGAAAATAGAAGCATACATCAAGGAGCATTGCAGCGGTCATATCCATGGGGCTTACGGCTGTTCTCTGGGGGGCTCTTTTGTGGGCCTGCTGGCGGCGCGGCAAAACATCCACATGGATTATGGCATTTTGGGCAGCTCCGATCTGGATCAATCGCCGGTTGCCGCCGCAAAATTACAGACGGCGCTGCTCTTACCCCTGCTCTATCCCTTCATCCGGGATGGAAAGTTCAAAAGCCGTATCCTGCAATTCTGCCAGTTCACGCATATGGTCGCAGAGAGTGCGTAAGGTTTCTGTTCCCTTTCGCACATCCCCGATCCGCCGATTCCATTCTTTATTTCCGGCAAGCCGACGCTCTACGGCAAGATCCAGACCATCGGAACCTCCCACCGCCAGTTTGCCCACATACATGTTTTCACAATTTTTCTGAAGATTCTCAGCCAGCCCCGGCTGCTGCTGTTTGAGCAGTTGGAATGCCATTTCCCTAAGATTCGTCTGAAGTTCAT
>SFFS01000126.1 GCA_004557805.1 Clostridiales bacterium
CCCGCCGGGATGTAGTAGACCTCGCCCGGCTGCACGGCCACGCGGTTGAGGCAGGCCTGCACGGCTGCGCCGCCGCTTTGGCAGGCCTGCGCCAGCTGCTCGCGCGTCACGCCCTCGCGGATGCCGTAGACGATCTGCGAGCCGGGCTCGGCCGCGAGGATCACCCAGGCCTCCGTCTTGCCCAGCTTGCCTCCCTCGTGCGCATGCGCGTAGGCGTCGTCCGGGTGCACCTGCACGGAGAGCATCTCCCGCGCGCTGATCAGCTTGAGCAGCAGCGGGAAGGTCCCGCCCACCTGCGTGCCGCGCATTGCCTCGCCGTGCTCCTCAAGCAGCGCCGTCAGCGTGCGGCCCGCGTCGTCCCGGCTCTCCAGCCCGGGCAGGACGGACACCTCGAGGCTCTCGCCCGTGCGCGCGTCAGGAATCGCCTTGCCAAACGCCCGCAGCCCCTCGCCGCCCCACGGCGTCGCGTTGCCGAAGCGGAAGGCCGGCGTCATCTTGATCGGCGTCAATTTCATATTCCTTCTCCCTTCGTCCTTCAGGCCTTCACGTCAAACGGGAAGACCGGAAGCCCGTTTTCTCCCATGAGGACAGGCTCAAACCAGTTTGCCTGCGCATAGCGCACGCGGACGCTCTCCTGCAGAGCCTCCAGATCGAGCATGCAGCGGCATCCCTCGACCCGCGCATCGCGCAGGCGGGCGCCCCCGATCTCAAGCGCCTGCATCAGCGCCGGCTGCTCCCTCAGCGCGCCGGAAAATTCCAGCATCAGGCAGCTGCCGTCCCGCGCCGCGCGCGCAAGGCGCGGCCCATCCGCCGGGACAGCCTGCCCATAGGCGTGGCGAAGCGCCAGCGCCGCCAGATGCGCGCCGGGCGTCCGCTTGTCCGTGGGATGCACATTGTCGCGCTCGCCGCAGTCGAGCAGGCAGGCCAGCGCGGCGTTGTCCGTCGCGTCGATGACAGTCTGCTGCGCCGCACGGATGGCCGGCCAATCCTCGGCATCCGGCTCCGCCCCGAAGCGCGGGAGTTCATGCTGCCCTCGCATATGAGCCGCGAGCCCGCCGCGCTGCGCATCATGGAGGAGCTGCATTTCTCCCCCATCCTGCACGCGGATATGGCGCTCGGAGAGGGCGCCGGAGCCGTGGCGCTCTTTCCGCTGCTGGACATGGCGCTCTGCGTTTACCGCGGCACGCACACCTTCGACGCGCTGGGCATCGGCGCGTACACGCGGCAGGAGGGAACGAAATGATCGTGCTCGTGACGGGCGGCAGCGGCTGCGGAAAATCAACCTGGGCCGAAAAGCTGATCGCCTCCGCGCCCGGCGGAAACCGCTTTTACATCGCCACCATGCAGGCGCGCGACGGCGAGTCCGTCCGCCGGGTGGAGCGCCATCGGGCGCAGCGGGCGGGGCTGGGCTTCGCGACTGTCGAATGCGGGAAGGATCTGGCCTCGGCGGCAGTTCCCGCGGGCGGCGTCGTGCTGCTGGAAGATCTGGTCAACCTCACGGCCAACGAAATGTTCGACGGCGGCAGCGTGGAGCGGATTTTTCCCGCGCTGCGCGCGCTCGGCAGGCGCAGCCGCCACCTGGTCATGGTCACAAACGACGTGTTCTCGGACGGAATCGCCTATGCCGAAACCACGCGCGAATATCTGCGCCGGCTGGCGCTTCTGAACCGCCAGGCCGCCGAACTTGCCGGCTGCGTGGTCGAGGTGGTTTATTCCATTCCCGTCGCGCTGAAAGGAGAACTCCCATGCATCCTGCAATAGCATCGTTCCTTCTCGCGTTTTCCACCTATTCGCGCATTCCCGTGCCGCAGGCGGAATGGTCGGACGCGAACCGGAAGTACGCCATGTGCTTCTTCCCGCTGATCGGCGCGGCGGCCGGCGCCGCGCTGTGGGGCTGGCTCGCGCTCTGCGGCGCGCTGCGGGCCGGCTCCGTGCTGCGCGGCGCGGTGGGCGCGGCGCTGCCGCTGCTGGTTACGGGCGGCATTCACATGGACGGGTTCATGGATTCCTGCGACGCGCTGGCCTCGTGCCAGCCCCGCGAAAAGCGGCTGGAAATTCTCAAGGATACGCATGTGGGCGCGTTCGCTGTGATCGGCTGCGCGGGCTATCTGCTGCTCGCGGCGGGCCTTCTCAGCGAAGCGTCCGCCAAGGCCGGGCCGATGCTGGCCGCGTGCTTCATCGCTTCGCGCAGCCTGAGCGCATGGGCGCTGGCGGCGTTTCCCAGCGCGCGCCCCAACGGCATGCTGGACGGCTTCGCGCGCACCGCGAACAGGCGGCTGGTAACGCTCAGCAGCGGCGCGTATCTTCTCGCCTGCGCCGCGGTGTGGCTTGTTTGCGGCGGTCTGGCCGGGCTGATCTGCATCGGCGCGGCGGCAGCGTGCACGCTGTACTATCGCCGCATGACGGGCAGGCTCTTCGGCGGCGTAACGGGCGATCTGGCGGGCTGGTTCATTCAGGTGACGGAGCTGGCGCTGATCGCCGCGGTCGTATTGGGAGGTATGCTGTGATCAGGCTTTATATCGGCGGCGCGTATCAGGGGCAGGAGGCGCTGGCGCGCCGGGAAAACCCGGAGAGCGAGACGTTCCCCGATTTTCACGAGACGATTCGCCGCGCCGTTCTCTCGCAGGGGCAGGAGGCGCGCGATTTCGCGCGCCGCTTCTGCGCGGAACACCCCGACGCCGTCGTAATCGCCGACGAGGTCGGCGCGGGCGTAGTACCCGTCGACGCGCGCGACCGGGCGTTCCGCGAGGCGGTGGGCCGGGCGCTGTGCGTCGTGGCGCAGGAGGCCGGACAGGTCACGCGCTGCGTCTGCGGGATCGGGGTGCGCATCAAATGAAATGGGCGCTGATCCGTCACGGGCTGACGCAGGGAAACCTGGAGCGCCGCTACACCGGCTGCCGCACGGACGAGCCGCTGTGCCCGCAGGGCGCGGAAGCGCTGCGCGCGCGTACCTTTCCCCCCGCCGCGCGCGTGTTCGCAAGCCCGATGAAGCGCTGCCTGGAAACGGCGGCGATTCTGTATCCCGGCGCGCCGGTGGAAATCATCGACGATTTTCGCGAGTGCGATTTCGGCGCGTTTGAAAACCAGAACTACGCAGGGCTGAGCCGCCGCGCCGATTATCGGGCGTGGCTCGATTCCGGCGGCGAGCTGCCCTTCCCGCAGGGCGAAAGCCGGGCGGAATTCGCCGCGCGCTGCGCGAACGCCTTCAGCGCGCTGACGCGCCGCGGCCTTTCGGAGGATTGCGCGCTGATCGTCCACGGCGGCACGATCATGGCGATCATGGAACGCTTCGCCGTGCCGAAGGGACACTACTACGATTTCCAGGCGCCGAACGGAGAGGGCTATCTCCTCGGCGAGGATGGAACGTACCGCCGTATCTGACCGGCCGCGGGAAAAATCCGGGCGCGGAGCGCCTCGTTCCTATCCCGCCCGCCGAAAAACCGATTGACGGAAGCCCGCCGCGCGCCTATAATAGCAGATGACAAATGAATAGCCGGTGTATCTGTGCAGCGATGCGCGGCGCTCCCGACCGGGGGAGCGTCATAGGAATCGGATGAAATTTCCGAGCTGTCCCAGTAACCGTGAAGCCGACGAAAGCGCGCGGCGTCTGCGCCGCGGGAAGCCACTGCGAAAGCGGGAAGGCGCGCAAGTAGAATGAAGCCAAGCCGGGAGACTTGTTTACACCGTGAACCATCATTCCCCTGGGGGTGGGATATGCTATTTGGATTGGCGCTTTCGCGCCGGTCTGTTTAGTGTTCCTCAGGGAGGGACGCTTTTTTTATCAAAGCGCCGCCCTCTCGCTGATTCATTTGATCCAGAATCATCAGGAGGAAACCCAAATGTCCAAGAAACTCGCAGCTCTGTTCCTCGCCGTGCTGATGGCTTTCAGCATGACCTCCGCCTTCGCGGAGAACGCGTCCGTCACGGTCACCGATATGTACGGCCGTGAAATCACGCTGTCCGAACCGGCCACGCGCATCGTGGCGCTCACCCCGTCCGACTGCGAAATCCTTTGCGCCCTCGGCTGCGAAGACGCGCTGGTCGGCCGCGGCAAATACTGCGACTACCCCGCCTCCATCCAGGAGTTGCCCGTGGTGCAGTCGGGCGCTGAAACCAACATCGAGGAAATTCTGGCGCTCAATCCCCAGGTGGTGCTGATGAGCGATATGTCCCAGACGGAAGAACAGGCCAACATGCTGGAAGAAAACGGCGTGAAGGTCGTCATCAGCGACGCGAACGACATCGCGGGCGTGTACACCGCCATTCGCATGATCGGCACGCTGATGGGCAAAGACGCCGAGGCGGAAACGCTGATCGCCGATATGCAGGCGACCTTCGACGAAATCGCCGCCAAGAGCGAAAAGAGCGGCAAGACCGTCTATTTCGAAGTCTCCCCCCTGCAGTGGGGCCTGTGGACGGCCGGCAGCAACACCTTCATGGACGAGCTGGCCGCCCTCTGCGGCGCGTCCAACGCCTTCTCCGATATCGAGGGCTGGCAGGCCATCAGCGAGGAGCAGGTGATCGACCGCAACCCCGATTACATCGTCTCCATCGCCGGCATGGGCGATACCGGCGTTGAAGAAATCCTGAGCCGCGAAGGCTGGAGCGACGTGACCGCCGTGAAGAATGGAGACGTTTACAGCGCCGATTCCAACGCCATCTCCCGCCCCGGCCCGCGCCTGAAGGACGCGGCCATCGAGCTGTATAACTTCCTCAACGGCGTCGACGCCGCGGAAGCTCCCGCCGCCTGACGGGATTGATTGCGGGCGGAGAGCGCGCTTCTCCGTCCCCGTCTCCGAGCCCGCCGCGTATGCCGACGGGCTCGCTTTTCTTTCAGGAGGGTTTCGGCCCTCTCGCGGTTCCCCTTCGATGCAAAACGGGAGGTCGTTATGAAAGCACTGTCCGAACGCTTTTCCGGATGGACGTACGCGCTGTTCACGCTGACGCTGGCGGCGATCCTGCTGCTGTGTGTATGCACCGGCAGCGTATCCATCCCGCTTGCCGATACGCTGACCGCCATATGGAACACAATCTGGGGGTTCGACATTCCCGCGAACATCTCCAGAAACATCATCCTGAACGTCCGTCTGCCGCGCGTGCTGAACGTGGCGCTGGTGGGCGCGGCGCTTTCGCTGTGCGGCGCGGCCATGCAGGGCCTGCTGCGCAACCCGCTGGCCGACGGCTCCACGCTGGGCGTATCCTCGGGCGCTTCCCTCGGGGCGGTCATCGCCCTTGCTTTCGACATACCCCTTCCCGGCTCCCCCTACGGCGGAACCATGCTCATGGCGATGACGTTCGCGTTCCTCTCCCTGCTGCTGATCCTGTCGCTGGCCTACGTGCTCGACCGCTCGCTCTCCACCAACAGCATCATCCTCATCGGCGTAATTTTCTCTATGTTCGCCTCCAGCGTCATCAGCCTGATAATCTCCTTTTCAAACGACCATGTGCGCTCCATCGCCTTCTGGACGATGGGCTCCCTTTCCGGCACAAACTACCGGCACGCGCGGATTCTCGCGCTGGCGCTGCTGGTGTGCGGCGGAATTCTTCTCCGCTATGCCCGCGAGCTGAACGCCTTCGCCATCGGCGAGGACAACGCGCGCCATATCGGCGTGAACGTCAAGCGCGTCAAGCTGGTCATCCTCATCACCGTCTCCGTCCTTATCGGCGTGTGCGTCTCCATTTCCGGCACCATCGGCTTCGTAGGGCTTGTCATGCCGCACATGGCGCGCATGGCGACGGGCCCGAACCACAAGCGGCTGCTGCCCGCCTCCATGTTCTCCGGCGCCATTTTCCTCCTGCTGGCCGATCTGGCCGCCCGCACGCTGCTCAGCCCGATCGAGCTGTCCATCGGCGTCGTAACCTCGCTGGTAGGCGCGGCGGCGTTCGTGATTATCTTCTACCGTACAAGAAAGGCGCGGTGAACGCGATGCTGGAAGTTCGGAACGTCACGGTACGCTACGGCGAACACGCCGTAGTCGATCATCTTTCCTTCACCCTGCGCGCAGGGCAATGGCTCATGCTGGCCGGCCCCAACGGCGCGGGCAAATCCACGCTGATTGAAGCGATTTCGCAGGGCGTCCCCTATACGGGCGAAATTCTGCTCGAGGGGCGCAACGTCCGCACGCTGAAGCCCTCGCAGCTGGCCCGCAGGCTCGGCGTGCTCGCGCAGAAGAACGCCGTCGGGTACGCCTACTCGGTGGAAGAAGTGGTCGGCCTGGGGCGCTACGCCCACGCTTCCGGCTTTCTCTCCTCCCGCGACGCCGGCGGCGCGGAGCGCCTGGAGCGCGCGCTTTCGCTGACGGGCCTGACCGGCCTTCGCCATGCCAGCGTGCTGACGCTCTCGGGCGGCGAACTGCAGCGCACGTTTCTGGCGCAGGTTTTCGCGCAGGATCCGCAGATTCTTCTGCTGGACGAGCCCGCCAACCATCTCGACCTGATCTATCAGAAGCATATCTTTTCCCTGATCCAGCAATGGCTCCGGCAGCCCGGGCGGGCGGTGCTGTCCGTCGTGCACGATCTGAGCCTGGCCCGCAAATACGGCACGCACGCCGTGCTGATGCATCGCGGCCAATTCGCGGCGCAGGGCGCGATCGACGGCGTGCTGAGTCCCGAACGGCTTCAGCGCGTCTACGGCATGGATGTATACGGCTGGATGCGCGATATGCTGTCGCAGTGGCAGTAAGCGCGGGAAGCGACGCGGAGTTTTCGGATTGCTTCAGCGCTTGCGCGCTTCGGAAACCGTTTTTGCGCTGCCGGAGCTGAAACGGCGGCAGTTTCGCGAATGCAATGCACAGGAACAATTCGCGGCTATTCCTCTTTCCCTCAGTTTCGCGGAGAGCGCGCTCATTGCGCCGGGGGGGCAGGGCCGCCTGAAACCTTTTCCTTTGGATGCTATCATTTTGTCAGTTGACGGCGAAGCGACAGGCCGGGATTTAATGAACGGAAGAACAGAAAATGGATATAAATAAATATTAGACAGTGTCTACCTGAGATCAAGTCAAAACAGCCAGCCAAATAGCGATGCATCTGATGTGAACAGCAGAAAGGAAAGAGGAAGAGTTTTTCGCAT
>SFFS01000127.1 GCA_004557805.1 Clostridiales bacterium
AGGCGTAATAGTACGCCGAGGCGACGTAGTACGGATCGGTTCCGCCGAAGGACGAACCCTGCACGGGGTTGTCGAGCGCGAGCCAGTCGGCGAAGTGGAAGCCGCACATCCAGAGGCGCTTCGCGCCGCAATGCTCGTCGTCCTGCTTCTTGATCCAGTCGACCCACAGGCGCATGTTTTCAAACTGACGGCGGAGCATCGCCCTGTCGCCGTAGAACAGGTAGAGCGTCCATGGGATGAACGCGGCGGCGTCGCCCCAGGCGCAGGAGCCGTAGGCGCGCTCGTCGCGGCCGAGGTGGCGGCCGATCTGATCGAGCACGTCGGGCACGACGTGCGGCACGGCGCCGTCCAGTTCGCGCTGCTCCAGCAGCATGTCGTGCAGGAATTTTTCATAGAACGCGGGCGTGTACATCGTCAGCGAGGCGGTGGGGGCGAAGACATGCGCGTCGCCCGTCCAGCCCATGCGCTCGTCGCGCTGCGGACAATCGGTCGGCGTGTCGAGGAAGTTGCCGATCTGGCTCCAGAACGCGTTCTGAATCAGGCGGTTCACCTTCGGGTTGGCGGTTTCAATTTTGCCCGTCACCGCAAGGTCGGAATGAACGACGCAGCCGGTGAATTTGTCCAGCTCCGGTTCCATCCCCTCGACCTTTACGAAGCGGAAGCCGTAGAACGTAAAGTGCGGGCGCACATGGGCGGGCTTGCCCGCCGAAATGAACGTAAACTCTTCTTTGGCCGAGCGGAGGTTTTCACGGTAGAAGCAATCGTGCTGCAAAAGCTCGCCGAATTGCAGATAGACCTTCGCGCCTGTGGGCAGGTCGCAGTCAAATTCGACCCAGCCGGTCATCACCTGACCGAAGTCGATCACGTTTTCGCCCGCGGGGGTGCGCAGAAGCCGGACGGGCTTTACGGTATCGCACACGCGCACGGGCGGCGAAAGCCGCTCGGTCAGCGCGCCGGCGGGGACGGCGGAGCGCTTCGCGGGGACAAAGCCTTCGAGCGTTCCGGGCGCGGACTCCAGCCGCGCGTCGTAGACTTCGCCGTCGTAGATGCTGCTTTCAACGACCGGAGCGGGATGGCACAGCCACGTGTCGTCCGAGCCGAAAACCAGCTCGCTGCCGTCGGCAAATTCGCAGCGGATCTCAGCCAGCAGCTTCATGCGGTCGCCGTACAGTTCGCACATGCCCTCCACAAAACCAAAGCGGCCCTTGTACCAGCCGTCGCCGAGCATCGCGTCAAAGCGGTTCTCGCCCGCGCGCAGCAGCGGCGTAATATCATAGGTCTGATATTGAATCCAGTTGTTGTAATCGTTGTAGAACGGCGCAAGCGCCTCGTCGGACGCGCGCCGGCCGTTTACCGTCAGCTCGTATACGCCCAGCGCCGTCGCATAAACGCGGGCGCGGACGGGCTTTTCGCGAAGGAAGAACGGCTTTGCAAAGATGGGATGCGTATCCTTGCCAAACGGCGCTTCAATCCATTCCGCCGCCCAGGGTTCCTGCCGCTTGCCGGTTTCAAACCACGCTGTTTCGCTCACGGCCGTTTCGCCCAGGAGTGAAAGCACCTCCACGCGCCAGTAATAGCGCGTGCGCGGCGCGAGCGTCATTTCAGGCGTAAAGCCGAGCGAGGAAAGATCGGGCCGCAGGCCGCTGTCATACAGGGGCGCTTCCAGTTCGGGCGCGAGGCCGACGACGATGCGGGCGGCTTTCTGCCCGTCTCCGGGCGCGCCGTCGACGGTCCAGGTGAAAAGCGGGGCGTCCATTTGAAAACCCAGCGGGTTTTCCAGATGATTGGCGCGCAGAGAGCGAATCAGCATGGCAAATCTCCTTATTCTATAGAATTTCAGGGGCGCTGCGCAATGGAATCCCGGCGCGCTGCGCCGGAAAAACAACCTGTCCGTTATCCTTTCACCGCGCCCGCCGTCAATCCCTCCATATACAGACGGGAGGTGAACAGGAACAGAAGAAACAGCGGAATCGTCGCGACGACGAAACCGGCGACCAGCGTGCCGATATAGACGTTGCCGCCCGAGGTGCTGGCCTGGAAAACGCGGATGGCGACCGAGATCACCTGCTTGGAGTTGCTTTCGATGGCCAGCAGCGGCCAGATGAAATCGTTGTAGAAGTCGATCATTTTCATCACGACGATAGTGGCGATAATCGGCTTGGAAAGCGGAATGGCTACATAGAACAGCGCGCGCACCTCGCCGCAGCCGTCCAGCCGCGCCGATTCAAACAGCTCGCCCGGAAGCCCCTGCATATAGTTATGGCAAAGGATGATGCCGAAAACCTGGCCGCCCGCCACCCAGGGGAAGATCAGCGCGCCCCAGGTGTTGTAGAGCCGGTAGCTCTGGATGAGCGAATATTGCGGGATCAGCGTGAGAATGCCCGGCACCATCATCAGCGCAAGCACGCACATATAGAGAAAATTTTTGCCGGGGAAATCGAGCCGGGAGAACACGTAGCCGCTCAGCACCGAGAGCACCATCGTGCACGCCGTAGCGATGCTGACCACGAGCAGCGTGTTGATCATGTTCGGAATCAGTTTGCCGATGGCGACGGAATAGTTGCTCCATTCGATGGGATTCGGCAATGAGAAAAAATCGCCGTAAATCTGTACGTTCGATTTCATTGAAAGAAGCAGCATCGTGAAAATCGGGATGAAGGCCAGCACGAGCAGCAGCGTCGTGGCCAGCGTGATTCCGATTTCAAAGCGGAGATCCTGCATTTTCTTCGTGTTCAGCTTCACCGCCCTGCACCTCTCTTTCCAACGCCGGCGTCGGCTTTTTGCAGCTTCATGTTGACAAGCGTGCCGATCATGATGAACAGGAACATCAGAATGCCCAGCGCGCAGGCATAGCCGTAACGGCCGAAGGTGGTGGCGTTGAGGTAAATTTCCAGGCTGGGCACATAGGTGCTCGTGCCCGGGCCGCCGCCCGTCAGCAGATAGATGGGATAGAAATCCTGCACGCCGCCGATAAAGGTGAGCGTGAGCATCAGCTTCACCTGCGGGCCGACGAGCGGCAGCTGAATGCTGCGGAAAATGCGGCCGCGCGAAGCGCCGTCGATGTAGGCTGATTCGAAAATCGATACGTCGATGCTGGTGAACCCGCCGTAATAGACGAGGAACGCCATGGCGTTGACGAACGGGAAGCCCATGAAGATGATCGCCCACAGCGCCGTCTTTTCATTGCCCAGCCATACGCGCTGCCACGCTTCCAGGCCGAGCTTTTTCAGCAGCTGGTTCAGCAGGCCGATCTGCGGATCGTAAATCTGCTGCCACAGAAGCGCCGATACCACGCCCGGCACCACGATGGGCAGCACAAGCAGGAAGCGGTAAATGTATTTCTTGCGGTCGGAGCCCATCATGCTGACCATCCAGGCAAGAATGAGCGGCACGGTGAGCACCTTGACGAAGCTGGTGCCGATGATGACGGCGAGGTTTTTCATGCCGCGCAGGAAATAATCCTCGGTGAACATCATGCGGAAGTTGTTCAGCCCGACAAAGCTGATCTGTGCGCGCTGGAAATTCGTCTTGGACCAGTCGGTGAACGCGCGCACGAACGCCATGCCCGTGGGCAGATAGTTGAACATGAAAAGCAGCACGAACGTGGGAATCAAAAGCAGATACGCCGCGCGATGCTTGACCAGCGCCTTTGCAGCGCGTCCGAGCAGCCGGTTGGAGGCCGGGATGAACAATAGCAGGAAGAACGCGCACAGCGCGGCGAAAACCGGAGCCGCCCGCCGCAGAAGCGCGGCCGTATCGCCCAGCGATGCGTTGCCTGCGAGCGCGGAGGCGTCGAGGGTATAGAGAAAATCGCCCAGGCCGGTGACGTATACGGCGTCGCCGCGCGGCGCCATGCAGCTGGGCGTGTTGCTCAGGCGCGCGGAATATACCTGACGGCCGGAAAGATCCATGGCGTAGAGGTAACGTTCCTTGGTGCCGACAAAAATGAACGAACCGTCGGCGCTGGAGCCGACGCTCGTGGGTACGTCGCCCGCTTCCAGCGCGGGGCGGCCGGTGAGGAGGATGTTCATATCGTCGTCGAAAACGGTATACGCGCCGTCGGAGCCGAGCGACAGATGCGCCGCGCCCTGCGCGGCGGAAAACGGCTCCAGCGCGATCTGCTCATAGCTGACTTTCGCGGTGGCGAGGACATTGCCCTCCAGGTCGAAGCGCTGCAGTTCGCCGCGGCTGTTGACGGCCACGAAGCCCGTGCCGTCCGCCGTGAAGGCGCAGCCCTTGATCTGGGTGCGGAACTGCTGGTTGTAGCGCTGTTCGCCCTCGGCGGTGTAGAGCATGAGGTTATGCTTGGCGGTGTTCACGCCGGCGGAAACGAGCACCAGCGCGCCGTCGCGCGTAACGTCGATGTCGTAAATGCGGCGCTGCACGTTGATATCGCCAAGCAGCGCGCCGGTCTCTATATCGATCATGTAAACATGATTATCTACGCAGCCAATCCAGAGCCTGCCCAGCTCCGGCCGCGCGATCAGCCGCACGACCGAACCGTTCGTCTGGAACGTCCATACGGGGTCCGCTTCGCGGAAGGCGGTTACCTGATTGGTATACGCGCCCATGAAAACGAGGTTTCGGGCGTCGTCGAAGGCGACGGTGTTGTTCTGCTGGCCGGTTTTTATGCCGGATTCGGACAGGATCCGGCTTCTGCTTCCCAGCGAAACCGACAGCGCGGAGGCTGCGGCGGTGAGCACCAGCAGCAGGAGGGCGACGATCAGGCAGAGGGTTCTGCGTTTTTGCAAAGGAAGCGCTCCTTTCCTCAAAGAGTGAAAAGGGGCTGCCCGTCAAGGCAGGCAGCCCCTGGGGTGCGTCTGAAAAATTTCCCGAGACTCCATCACGGCGTCCGTTCTTTTTTCAGATACACCCGGGCAAGGGATAGATTACTGGCCGGAAGGAGCGTTCTGCGGGTTTTCCAGATCGGCCATGCTGACGCCGGAGGTGGACATCGCTTCGGGCAGATACTGCGCGATGTTGGCGCAATGCTCGGCGATCCAGCCTTCGATGTCGATCTTGCCCGTGAGGAAACGGTAGCTGTAATCGTAGAAGAGACGATAGCTTTCGGTGATATCGCCGGAGCTGCCGGACATGCCGCGGGCCAGCTTCTGGCCGCTGCCCTTCTGGCAGTTGCCGATGAAGGTGAGGTTATCGAACATGACCTGTACGTCGGCGGGGAGCTTCGCGCCGTAAACCAGCGGCGGGCCCTGGATGGTCATGCCGGCCTCATAGGCGGCGGTGAGGTAGGCGGAATAGCCTTCTTCGCTGGAGAGGAACATCATGAAATCGGCGACGGCTTCGTCGTGCGCCTTGTCCTTCTTGATTGCGCCGAGGAAACCGGTGGCAACTTCGATGGTGCGGGCCGGGGCTTCGATGCCTTCGCCTTCCATGCTGGGCATGTTGAAGGTGCCGATATCGAACATGGTGATGCCTTCGGCGGCCATGTCGAGGTTTTCAACGGTCTGGCCGGAGGTCAGCTTGGACATTTCGTTTTTGAACTGACCCAGACGCCACGCGCCGTCGCAGATGATGGCGGCCTTCTGCTGATAGAACAGCGGGGATACGCCCGTAGACTTGGTGCCGAAGAAGTTCTCGCCGCCCGCGTATTTCGGAAAGATTTTGGCGAAGTTATTCCAGACGGTGCGCATGCCGGCGGTGTCGGCCGTGAATTCGCCGTCGACCATGGCCTTATAGACGCGAACCGCGTTCTGGTTGACCTTCCAGGAGTCGTCGTTGTAGGGATCGGTCGGATCGTAGGACCACACGCCGTCGATGTCCGGATCGTAGCAGAAGTCGCCTTCCTGCGCGCGGAACACGTTGATCATGGAGCGGGTGGTCTGATCGGCGTAAATCTGCGCCAGCCAGCCGATTGCGCCGGCCCAGAAGCTGTCGTAATCGCCGGCGATGGCGATGGGCTGATAGCCCGCCGCGTCGAGCTTTTCGCACACGGCCACGAACTCGTCCCACGTGGCGGGCGGCTCGACGCCGACCTTGGCGAAGATATCCTTGTTATAGACCCACAGAACCTGCACGGAGTCGAGGCTCAGCGCGGTCATTTCGTTGCGGACGAGGTCCAGCACCTGCGCGGAGAAGTTGAACTGGTCGGCCCAGATGCCGTCGGAGTACGGGCTGTCGTTGTAGACGTACTCGAGCCAGTTGATGGATTTGCCCGCGGAGATCGCGCCGGCTTCATTGATGTTGACGATGTCGGCGGTGGGGTTCTCGGTGGCGAACATGTTCTGAACCCACTGAGAATAATTCTCGCTCGGCTTGAGGTCGACTACGACGTTCACTTCGGGGTGCTTGGCCATGTAGGCGCTGGCGACGGCGTTCCACGCTTCTTCCGCGCCGACGCTTGCCTGCGTGTTGATGGTGATGACGGTCTTGTCGTCCGCCAGGGCGGCGCTGCCCAGCGAAGCGAGCACGATCATTGCTGCCAGCAGCAGGGACAACCATTTCTTCATTCGGGTACCCTCCTTTTTTCTATCTCTCTGCGCGTCCAAGCGCAAGGATTCGGATTTTATGCCGCGCTCAGCGCGCGGGCGCGGGGCCGATGCTCTCCCCGTTTACAAATTCCACATGGATTGTACGCTTTTTGTGCGGAACGCCGTTGATCTCCTCGAGCAGCATCTGCATCAGCTGCCGGCCGGTTTCAAAGGTGTGAACGTCCATCGTCGCAAGGCTTGGGGTGACGTAGCGCAGCACCTGCAGACGGTCGCACCCGGCGAGGGAAACGTCCTCCGGCACGCGCAGCCCCGTCCGGCGCAGCTCGCGCATGGCGCCCAGCGCCATCAGATCGTTGACAGCGTATACGGCGGTGAACGGAACGCCTCTCGCCAGCAGCTCGCGCACGGCGCGCACGCCCTCGGCCTCGTCCGTAGCGGCGGTGGGAAGCCCGTCCACGATCAGCTCCTTGCGCAGGGGAAGCCGCCGTCTCGCCAGCGCGTCGCGCCAGGCGTGATAGCGCCAGTGCTGCGGCGAGGCGATGGGGAGACCGCTGAGGAACGCGATATCGCGGTGTCCGTTTAGAAGGAGAGAGTCGAGCAGGCTGTC
>SFFS01000128.1 GCA_004557805.1 Clostridiales bacterium
TTATCGTCTCGAAGGGCTCTCACCCTCCGAAACGCTCTCAGCGAATTGACTGTCTCTTTTCTCTCTTCTTCCCTGTATCGTTTTCAAGGACCGCCTTGCGCCTTTTTGAAACCGACCGTGGTTGGTTTCTTCCGTGGCGCGAGTAGTATAATACCACGTATCCCTCCCTTTGTCAACACCTTTTTTGCACTTTTTTCTCGCTTTTTGAAACTTTTTTGCCCGATTCGAACCTTTTCGCGTTCTCCTGCGTCTAATTTATAAGGAAGTTTCCGCATTTTTCACGCCGCGCGCGGCAAAAAACAGCGCTTGCGCTGTTTTCCATACCGCTTTTACCCGCTGTTGAATTCGCGGCGGCGGCATGTTATAATGAGGCAATCCGCAGTATCCTTCTATTTTCTTTTTACAGATAAGGAGTTACGGTATGAGCGAAACAAATGCATCCGCCAGGAAAAAGCGCCTGTTTCTGTCGGTAATTCTGCCGGTGTTTCTGTGCGCCGTGACGGCAGTCGTATTTGAGCTGATTGCCGATTGCCGGCTGATCCGCATTGAGGATGCGTATACGTGGAACATCCTCTCCGGCGCTTACGGCACGCCCGACTGGCGTGTGTTGGAAATGAACCCGCTGCTTTCGCAGCTGCTGGCGCTGCTTTTCCGAGTCGCCCCCAGCGTGCCCTGGTATGGGCTGACGCTCATCATATTGCTGTGCGGCGGCTGCGCCGCGCTGATTGGGCTGTGCGCGCGCAGGCGCGGCGGGCTTCTGCCGGCCGTGATTCTCGTGCTGCCCATCTGCGCGCTGCTGAACCAGTCGATGATCAGCACGGCCGTCTGCGCCGTCTGCGTTGCCGCAGGCTTCCTGTTGATGCAGGAGGGACTGCGTGAAAAGGGCGAAAACACAGGTTCGCTCGTTATTGGCCTGATCCTGTTCCTGTTCGGCGCGGCGCTGAACCTTGTTTACGGTGCGATTCTTTCCGCCTGCATCGCTATCTGTCTGCTGCCGCGCTGCATTCGCGACGGCCGCGTAAAAGCGCTCGCCAAAGGCGTTCCGATCGCCGCCGTCCTGCTGGCCGCGCTTTTCGGCTACCAGTCGCTGATGTTCTCCTCGCCGGAGCTTTCCGCGTGGCGCGCCAACTACACCCTTTATGACCGTCTGCAGCACAGCGACCTGCCGGCTGAGCGCGACCGTCTGCTGCTCGCCTATGGCGAAGCCGATTTCGGCATGGACAGCGATCATGCCGGTCACGACCACGAAACCGAGGAGCATGCCGACTCTACCCTGGAGGAGCGCAGCGGCATTTTCTATCAGGCCGGACTTTCGCTCAACGACGCCGATCTGTTCTTCGGCCGCATGACGAGCGACGCCGAGCTGACCAGCCCGGAAACGCTGCATGCGCTGGATGATATCGCTTCCTATATTGATACCGACGCGCATCATCTTCTCTCCGCGCTTGCAACCACGCTGAAAAAGCCGCAGTTCCTGATGCTGATCGCACTGTTCATGCTTTCGGCGCTGCTCACGCTGCTTACCAGCCGCGGCCGCGGGCTGACGGCGCTGCTGGCCGTCGTGGTGGCGTTCGGCGCGCATATTTTCCTGCTGATGTGCAATTACGATGCGTTCAGCTACATCGCGCCGTTCTATGTGGCGGGCATCGCCGTAATGCTCTTCACCCTCGACGGCGAAGCTGTGCTGGAAAAGTGGCGCAGGCTGCTTCCGGCGCGCTCCGCGCGCGCAATTATCAGCGTCGCGCTCTGCTTCTGCGTAGCGATCTGCTGCGGCGGTCTGGCCGTCTATTCCATGTATAACCCCACCAACGGAAACGGCACCGCCGCTTACGAGGTCAGCTATCTGACCAAAGCCATCGCCGAGGGCGCGAAGAGCGAGAACCGCACGCTGTTCATCGGCGACAGTCCTGTCGACCGCTTCAAATACCGCGTGCTGGAAGAAACGCCCGAGCGCGGCAGCCTTTCCACACTGCTGGCCGGCGGCTACGATCTGTATAGCCCGCGCTATGCGGCAATGCTCGAAGAATTCGGCACCGAGAACCCGCTGCGCGACTGCATCGGCCGCGACGATATCGAATACGTCAACATGGGCTTCCTGCAGGGCAAGCTCGACCGCGTGAAAGACGCTTACGGCGGCGACTATTTCATCGCGGACGCCGTGGTAGAGGATAATTATGGCAGCTCGAAGATCTACCGCCTGCGCGTCGTGGACAGTGACACGTTCAGCCAGTATGTGATCGACCAGTCCGCGCTGGAAGAGGAAGAATTCCAGGCGCTGCTCGACGCGGGCGACCCGAAAGCCGTCTACACGCAGGCCATCAACACGCTTTCCGAAATTGAAGCGCAGCTGGAAGAAGCCTCCACCAAATTGCAGCTCGCGCAGGCGTCGAACGACGAGGCCGCAATCACGGCCGCCGACGCGGAATACGACGCGTTAACCGAACAGTACGCCGACGCGCAGGCCGCCTATCAGGAAGCTGCGGAGGCGCTCCTCTCCCGTTATGATGAGATCGCATCCGATGCAGGAAATGCAGATGAAAACTGATTTTCCGATTCTCGTAATCGGCGCCGGCGCGTCTGGGATGATGGCTGCATACGCAGCCACCCGGGCGCGCCCTTCTTGCGCCGTCATCCTGGAAAAAGAAGCCCGCGCCGGGCGCAAGCTGCTGGCGACGGGCAACGGCCGCTGCAACCTTTACAACGCGCGCCCGGAAAAAGCGCGGCTGCACGGCTCCTTCGCCCCGGCGTTTGAGCGCATGCTCGCAGACACGCCTCCCGAGGCGCTCCGCGCCGAATTCGACCGGATAGGGCTCTGCTGCCGCGAAGAAAGCGAAGGGCGCGTCTACCCCTATTCCGGGCAGGCCAGCGCCGTGCTGGACGCGCTGCGGTTCGCCTGCGCGCGGCAGGGCGCGGAAATCGTGCCGGACGCGCGCGCAGCGGCGATCACGCCCGAAAGGGACGGCTTCGTCGTAGAAAGCGCCGCGGGAACCTTCCGTGCCAAAAAAGTAATTCTTGCCGCGGGCGGCTGCACCGCGCCTTCCTTCGGCGCGGACGGCGGCGGCGTGCGGCTGCTGCGCGCGCTCGGGCATGAAACGGCGCAGGAACGCCCTTCCATCGCGCCGCTGCGCGTGCCCGCGGAGTGCATTCGCGGAATGAAGGGCATTCGTCTGCGCGGCGGCGTGACGCTGCTGGCCGCAGGCGTTCCCGTCCAGCAGGAAAGCGGCGAGCTGATCTTCTCCGACGGCACGGTTTCCGGCGTATGCGTCATGCAGCTGGCGAGAAAGGCCGGCGAGCTGACCGCCCGGCGAAAGCGCGTGCAGCTTTCCATCGACCTCGCGCCCGGGCTCGATACGGCCGCGCTGCTGCGCGGGCGGGCGGCGCTGCTGGGCGACGAACCGGCCGAGCGGCTGTTTACCGGGCTGATTCCGGGACGAGCGGCAATGTGTCTGCTGCGTGCGGCGGAGTTCGGGCCGCAGAACCCGGCCAAAGACGCGCCGACGGACGTGCTGGCCGCGCTGCTGCACGACTGGCGGCTTCCCGTAACGGGCACGGCCGGATTTGCACAGGCGCAGGTAACCGCCGGCGGATTGACCGCCGACGGCTTCAACGAAACGACGCTGGAATCGCTTATCATACCGGGGCTGTATGCCTGCGGAGAAGCGCTGGATTTCGACGGCGATTGCGGCGGATATAACCTGATGTGGGCCTGGCTGAGCGGACTGAGAGCAGGCGGCTGCGCAGCCGCATGGCTTCAAAGCGCATCCGCATAGCCGGCATGAACAGCGCCCGGAGGCGCGGAGCGGAGCCATGCAGCGTCCCCTTTTCCCATCTAACGCAAAGGAGTCTCTATGATTCGAATTTCCGATCTTTCCGCGCCGCTGTCCATGCGGCCCGACGAATACGCTTCCCTCGCCGCGAAAGCGCTGCGCATCGCGCCGCGCGAAATCGCTTCCTGCCGCGTGTTTCGCCGTTCGGTCGACGCGCGCAGGCGTGACGACGTGCACTTCACGCTTTCGCTCGACGTTTCGCTGCACGGCGACGAGGCGGCCGTTCTTCGCCGCGCTCCGCGCGTCAAGGCCGAACTCGTCAAACCCGCCGCACCGGTGGAGATACAAAAGTGCTCTCTCGGCGGCGCGCCGCGTCCCGTCGTCGTCGGCTGCGGCCCGGCGGGCCTGTTCGCCGCGCTGTGGCTGGCGCGCGCGGGGCTGCGCCCCATCCTGCTCGAACGCGGCAAAAGCGCCGCCGCGCGCGAACGCGACGTGGAAGCCTTCCGCGCAGGCGGACCGCTCAACGAGGAGAGCAACGTCCAGTTCGGTGAAGGCGGCGCGGGCATGTTCTCCGACGGCAAACTCAACAGCGGCATCAAAGATCCCCGCTGCCGCGCCGTGCTGGAAGCGCTGGCCGCGGCGGGCGCGCCGGAGGAAATTCTCTGGCAGGCGCGTCCCCACGTCGGCACGGACAAACTGACGCAGGCCGTCGTACATCTGCGAAACGAGATCATCGCGCTCGGCGGCGAGGTGCAGTTTGAAACGAAGCTGACGGGGCTCGTCGTCTCTCAGGGCGCGCTCTGCGCGGCCAGAATCAAACCCGCCGCCGGTTCGGAAAGCGAACTTTCCTGCGGACGGCTCGTGCTCGCCGTAGGCCACAGCGCCCGCGACACGTTTGAAATGCTGCGCGCGCTGGGCGTGCCGATGATCGCCAAGCCGTTCTCGATCGGCGCGCGCGTCGAGCACCCGCAGGCGCTCGTCAACGCCGCGCAGTACGGCCGCTTCGCCGGGCACCCCGCGCTGGGCGCGGCCGATTACCGCCTGAGCGAGCATCTCAAAAACGGGTGCGGCGTTTACACGTTCTGCATGTGCCCGGGCGGCGAGGTGATCGCCGCAGCGAGCGAGGCGGGCGGCGTGGTGACAAACGGCATGAGCCGCTTCGCGCGCGACGGCGAGAACGCCAACGCGGCGCTGCTCGTCGATGTGCAGCCCGCCGATTTCGGCGGCGAGGGGCCGCTGGCGGGCGTCGCGTTTCAGCGCCGCTGGGAGCGCGCCGCGTTCCTCGCAGGCGGCGGTGATTACCGCGCGCCCGCTCAGCGCATGGAGGATTTTCTTTCAGGACGCGCAAGCGCGCGCCTGGGCTCCGTCCGCGCAAGCTATGCGCCCGGCGTAACGCCCGCAGATTTGCGCGCCTGTCTCCCCGCTTTTGCGGTCGAGTCGATGCGCGAAGCGTGCGCAATCTTCGGCCGCAGGCTGCGCGGCTATGACGCTCCGGACGCGGTGCTGACCGGCGTGGAAACCCGGTCCTCCTCTCCTGTGCGCATTCCGCGCGGCGAGGACGGCCAGTCCGTCGGCCTTGCCGGCCTCTATCCGTGCGGCGAGGGCGCAGGCTACGCAGGCGGCATCCTGTCCTCCGCCGTCGACGGCGTGAAGCAGGCGGAGAACGTAATGCAGGGGTACGAGTAAAGCAAAGGATGAGGATATATGCGAGGGGGACCTTCTTTCAGGAGAAAGAAGAGGTCCCCCTCGCGCTCCCCTCCAAGAAAGCCGCATTGATAAATTCGCGCCCTTCGCTCAACGGGAGCGAAGGGCGGGGCCGCGCTTACGAAGGATTATACGAATTCTTAAACGCATCGGAACAGCTGCGTCGCAAAAAAGCTCTCCTGAAAAAGCAGGATAAAAATGGTTTCCTTGAAGGGGTTTGGGGAAACGTCCCCCCTCGTCCTCTCCCCAAAGAAAGCCGTTTAGGCCACGGGTGGCTGGTTCCTGTCAGGATGGGTTCGCGGTGCTCCTGCTTTCAATCGCCTCAATAAACGCCGCTGGATTCACGACGCCGCCCGGCCCGGCATTTTCGCCGCAGGCAGTCGTAAGAAGAAGCTGCACGATTTCTTCGTTGCTCAGCTGCGGATTCACCTGCCAGCCCAGCGCCAGCACGCCCGCAACATACGGCACGGCCCAGCTCAGCCCGCCGGGGCCGTCATAGCAATAGGAGGTTTCGCCCCGTTCGTATTCCTCGGCAACCGTGCGATAGCATGCGGGCGCGGCGATCTCTCCGGCGCTGGCCGGCCAGGAAGCGTTCGGCCAGCCAACCCGGCACCGCTCGACGCTCTCCCGCTGCTGCGGGTCATAATACGCCGGCGCGATGGGCACGCGGCTTTCGCCGCTTCCGCAGTCGAGCGCCAGAATTCCCGCCGCGTGGGCGGCGCGCATCGCTTCGTCCCACATCTGCGTGTTCTTTTCAAAGAGCGTTTCCGGCCCTGAAGGCACGGCCGAAACGGAAACCACGCGAATTTTCTCGCCCTCCGGCAGCTTCTCGTTCTGTTCGATCAGCCAATAGAGCGCTTTTGCATAATACGCGCTGTCCAGCTCCCAGCTGGGAACGGCGGCAAAATACACCCGCACTCCCGGCGCGACGCCGATTGTCTCGCCCGCAAGGATGCTCGTTACCGCAGGCGCGTGCATGGAGCCCTCGTCCTCCGGCACGCTGCAGCCCGTATCGTAATACGCCGCGATTTTCCCAGCGAATTCCGGGTGATCCGTCAGCAGATTCTGATCGATAATTCCTACGTTTACGCCCTGACCGGTAATTCCGCGCCGGTGCAGTTCGCGCACGCCAAGCCCCGGATTCCTGCCCTCCTCCATCACCTGCGCCGCAAGCGCTTCGTTTCCCTCCAGCACCGTCCCCTCGTTGAACATGAAGGTGTATATATCTTCCCGGCGGTATTCGTTTTTGCGGTAGATCTGTTTGTCGTGCCCCGGCCATGCGAAATATCGGACGTCCGCATACGCGGCCACGGCTTCGGCGCATGCGGCGCTTCCCGCCAAAACAGCAAGCCCAAGCAGGAGCGCAATCGCCTTTTTCATCCTTTTTTCCTCCCGTTTATCGTCAGCACTTTCGAAAGAATATCACATTTTGCGCGCGCCGTCCATCGAATCCGCGCTTGTGCCGCCCCGGCAAAAATTTTCCGGCGTTCCGATTCTTTACAGGCACAAAAACCTCTTGCAATTTTGTGCGCGACGTGTTATCC
>SFFS01000129.1 GCA_004557805.1 Clostridiales bacterium
CCTGCTTTCTACAAAGGGAAGGGCTTCCAGGACCGTGGAGGAGGCTGCGGATTATCTTTCTGTGCTTCTGGATATGAGGCTGATGTCTGCCAGGCGGAATCCTTTTTTTATCGGACAGGACCCGGTCTGCTTTTTCTTCGAGGAGGAGCCCTTTTATTGCTATATGACCGGGACGGCCCGGGCGGCCAAGGAGACAGAGGAGGTTTCGGGAGATAATTTTGCTTTTTTTGAAGCGGATGACGGAAATTTTACGATTGTGCTTTCCGACGGCATGGGTTCAGGGGAAGAGGCCTGCAGGGACAGCGAGGCCGTGGCGGATATGACGGAAACCATGCTGGAAGCGGGGCTGCCGCTGGAAATGGCGGTGCAGCTTGTGAACAGCGCGGTGGCCAGCGAAGGGAAGGAAGGGAATATGCCCACGCTGGATCTGTGCAGTGTGGATCTGTATGAGGGAAGCTGCCGGTTCGAGCCGTGCCTGCACGACCGGGAGCCGGGCTGCGCTGTGCACGCCGCGGCGGAAGCGGGAGAAATCAGCGCGGAGCGCTGGGAGAGATACAAAACGCTGCTTGCGGGGGTCCGCGAGGCGTGGAAAAATCGATATCATTAAGACGGGAGGAGACAAAATGGAACGGAAAATTCAGGTTGCGCCGTCGCTTCTCAGCTGCGATTTCGGACATATGGCCGAGGATATCGCTTCGCTGGAAAAGGCGGGCGCGGATATCCTGCATGTGGATGTGATGGACGGCATGTTCGTGCCGAACATCTCCTTCGGCCAGCCGCTCGTGAAGACCATGCGCGCGCTGACGGAGCTGCCGCTGGACGTGCATATGATGGTGCAGAACCCCGAGCGCTACCTCGACGAAATGGCCGCCTGCGGCGCGGACATCATCACCGTGCATTTCGAGGCCACGCCGCACGCGCACCGCTGCCTGCAGCGCATTCGCGAGCTGGGCAAAATTCCGGGAATCGCCATCAATCCCGGCACATCGCCGGAAGCGATTCGCTATCTGCTGGGCGACGCCGGCCTTGTGCTCGTGATGACGGTCAACCCCGGCTTCGGCGGGCAGAAGCTGATCCCCTCGGCGCTGGAGAAGGTGCGCGAGGTTCGCAGAATGCTCGACGAAACCGGCAGCAGCGCGATTCTGGAGGTGGACGGCGGCGTGACGGCCGAAAACGCGCGTCTCTATACCGAGCCCGGCGCGACGCTGCTGGTGAGCGGCACCGGCGTTTTCAAGGCGGCGGACAGGGCTGCGGCCATTGCGAAGATGAAGGCTTAAAGGGCGCTGGCGCGCCGCAGAAAAAAGCCGTCCGGAAGGCGCGAACCCTCCGGACGGCTTCTTGTATGCAGCTATCTGTCCGCAGCTTTGACCGTGCGGATACGGAAGCGGAAATAGTACAGTTCAAACAGCGCCAGCGCGGCGAGAATCGCGCGCACCCACCAGACGGAAATCTTCCAGAAGGAAACGCCCATCGCCGCAAAGCTGACGGCCAGGATGCACAGCTTTCCGCGCAGCGTCATCGAGCGGTGCGCGAGAAAATTCTCAAGGTAGCGGTGATACAGCTTCGTGCCGCGGAACCACGCGTCGAACCGTGGGCTGCTGCGCGCAAAAAAGAAAGAGGCCAGCAGCAGGAACGGGGTCGTGGGCAGCACGGGCAAAAACGCGCCCAGCGCGCCCAGCCCCATGAAAAGCATGCCGGCAGCCAGTGAAATCCATCGCATAGCATCAGCTCGTTTCTAATCGTAAATCAGACGGTTTCAAGTATAAAACCCGCGCGTCCGCCATGCAAGTGAACAAACTGTAAACATTACGTCAGCGCCCAGATGGCCGAATAGCTCACGCCCGTCACGATCAGCCCGGCCAGAATCAGGCCGAGGAAAATCGCCGGAAGCGCGCGTTTGAGCGGCATCTCCAGCACGGCGGCAACGAGCGAACCCGTCCACGCGCCGGTGCCCGGCAGCGGGATGCCTACGAAGAGCATGATCCCCAGAAATTGGAACTTCCCAATGTTTTTTGCTTTTGCGACGGCCCGGTTCTGCACGAAGTCCGTGAATTTGCGCATAAACGTAAACGTTTTAGACAGCCATTTGAGCAGCCTCTGCGCAAACAGGATGATGAGCGGAACGGGCAATACGTTGCCGATGATCGCCAGCACCAGCGCTTCCCAGTAGTCCAGCCCGCCCGCGAGGCCCACGGGAATCGCGCCGCGCAGCTCGATGACGGGCACCATGGCGATCAGCAGCGTTCTCAGCGCCGCTTTGGAAAAAATCATTTCTCCTCCCCAATCTCCTTGAAGTTTTTCCATTGTATGATAAAATAAAGCGATATTTCTGTCAATGGAGGTTTCCGTGAAAAAGCTTCTCAGATATTTGCGGCCCTACCGCATGCAGACCGTGCTGGCGCCGCTGTTCAAGCTGCTCGAGGCGGCGATGGAGCTGCTCGTGCCGCTTCTGATGGCCGCAATCATCGATAGGGGCGTTGGAAACGCCGATAAATCATACGTTCTGCGCATGAGCGCCGTCGTGGCCGGGCTGGGCGCGGCGGGGCTTGTTTTCTCCATCACCGCGCAGTTTTTCGCCGCGCAGGCGGCGACGGGCTTTTCGGCCGATATTCGCGCGGCGCTGTTCCGCCATTTGCAGAAGCTGCCGCACGAGCAGCTCGACAGGCAGGGCGCGCCCACGCTCATCACGCGCATGACGGCCGACGCGCAGCAGGTTGAATCGGGACTGAACCTGACGCTGCGCCTGGCGCTGCGCTCGCCGTTCGTGGTGTTCGGCGCGGTGGCGATGGCGCTGCTTGTCGACGGCAGGGCCGGACTGATCTTCGTGGCGGCGCTGCCGGTGCTGACGTTCGTCGTTATCGGCGTTATGCTGCTGACCACGCCCCGCTACAAGCGCATCCAGCGCGGGCTCGACGGCCTGCTCGGCCGTACGCGCGACAACCTCGAGGGCGGCCGCGTGCTGCGCGCCTTCGCGCAGGAGGATGCGGAAATTTCCGCCTTCACGCGCGAGAACGAGGCGCTCTCGGCGCTTCAGCGCCGCACGGGACGCATTGCGGCGCTGTCCAACTCCATGACGGGCGCGCTGGTAAATCTCGCCATCGCGGCGGTGCTGTGGAGCGGCGCGCTGCGCGTGGATTGCGGCGCGTTGACGCAGGGCCAGGTGGTGGCGCTGGTCAACTATATGTCGCAGATTCTCGTCGAGCTGGTGAAGCTGGCGAACCTCGTTGTTTCCATTTCCAAGGCGATGGCGTGCGGCAGCCGCATCGAATCGCTGCTGGAACTGGAAACCGGCATGCCGCAGGCCGAAAAGCCGCTCGCTCCCGCCCCCACAGAGGAAACCGTGCGCTTCGACCATGTGACGTTCGCCTATCCGGGCGCGGGCGCGCCGTCGCTTTCCGACGTGACGTTCACCGCGCGGCGCGGCGACACCATCGGCGTGATCGGCGGCACGGGCAGCGGCAAATCGTCGCTGATCGGGCTGATTCCGCGCTTTTACGACGTGACGGCCGGCCGCGTGCTGGTCGACGGCGTGGACGTGCGCGATTGGGATATTGAGGCGCTGCGCAGGCGCATCGGCTTTACGCCGCAGCATACCGCGCTGCTGCGCGGCAGTCTGCGCGAAAACCTCTCCTGGCGCGATGAAGCCGCGACCGACGCGGATCTTCGCGCCGCGCTCGAGGCCGCGCAGGCGCTGCCGTTTGTCGAGCAGAAGCCCGAGGGGCTCGACATGCAGGTCGAGCAGAACGGCCGCAACTTCTCCGGCGGACAGCGCCAGCGCCTGACGATCGCCCGCGCGCTCGTGGGCAGGCCTGAAATTCTCATTCTCGACGACAGCGCGTCCGCGCTGGACTTTGCAACCGAGCGCGATCTGCGCCATGCGCTTTCCGGCCTGACCGATACGACCGTGTTTATTGTCTCCCAGCGCGCGGCGTCCGTGCGTGCGGCGAATCGGATCGTCGTGCTCGACGACGGCGCGGTGTGCGGTCTGGGCACACATGAAGAGCTGATGCGTTCCTGCCCGGTCTATCAGGAGATATACTATTCGCAGTTCCCGGACGAAAAGCCGAAAGGGGGCGCGCAGGCATGAAAACAAAGAAACAGCAGACTCTGCGGCGCGTGCTCGCGCGCATCAGCCGTTTCCGCGCGCCGCTGGCGGCGGCGCTGGTGCTGGCCGCGCTGTCGGTGGCGAGCGCACTGTATATTCCGGTGCTGACGGGCCGGGCGGTGGATCACATCATCGCGGCGGGCCGCGTGAACTTTGCGGCGCTGAAGAGCGTGCTGATGCTGATTGCGGCGGCGGCCGTGCTCGGCGCGCTGACGCAGTGGGGAATGAGCGCGCTGTGCTCGTCGATCACCGCGGACGTTATCCGCGATCTGCGCGACGACGCGTTCCGTAAGCTGGAACGCCTGCCGCTGAAAACGCTTGATAACCGGCCCTACGGCGAGGTGGTCAGCCGCGTTATTTCCGATGCGGAGCGCCTGTCCGACGGTCTGCTGCTGGGGTTCACCGAGCTGTTCTCCGGCGTGCTGACCATCCTGGGCACGCTGGGCTTCATGCTCAGCCAGAGCGTGACGATCACGCTGGTGGTGGTGCTCCTGACGCCCGTATCGCTCGTGGCGGCGGCGTTCATCGCCCGGCGCACGCACGGCATGTTCGCGCTTCAGGCGCAGACGCGCGCCGAGCAGACCGCGCTGGTCGACGAGGCCGTGACGCACACGAAGCTTTCGCAGGCCTTCTGCCGCGAGGACGCGCTTACGGACAAGTTCGATGAAGTCAACGCCCGCCTGCGCAGGCATTCGCTGCGTGCGATCTTCTATTCGTCCATCACCAATCCGGCCACGCGGTTCGTCAACGCGCTCGTCTACGCAGGCGTGGGCGTGACGGGCGCGCTGTCGGCCATCAGCGGCCGCATCAGCGTGGGCACGCTCTCGTGCTTCCTGAGCTACGCGCGGCAGTACACCAAGCCGTTTAACGATATTTCCGGCGTGGTAGCCGAAATGCAGGGCGCGCTCGCGTGCGCCGAGCGGCTGTTCGAACTGCTCGACGAAGAAGAACAGCCCGCCGAGCCAAAGGACGCGGCTGTGCTTTCCGCCGCGCAGGGCGCGGTAAAACTCGACGGCGTATCCTTCTCCTACGTGCCCGACCGCCCGCTGATCGAAGGCTTCAGCCTAGACGTGAAGCCCGGCCAGCACATCGCGCTCGTCGGCCCGACGGGCTGCGGCAAGACGACGCTGATTAACCTGCTGATGCGCTTCTACGATGTGGATAAAGGCGCCATTTCCGTCGACGGGCACGATATCCGCACCCTCACGCGCAGGAGCTTGCGCCGCAGCTACGGCATGGTTTTGCAGGATACGTGGATCCGCGACGCGACGGTGCGCGAAAACATCGCCATCGGAAAGCCCGACGCGACCGGCGAGGAAATTGAGGCCGCAGCGAAGGCCGCGGGCGCGCACGGGTTCATCCGCCGCCTGCCGCAGGGATACGACACCGTGCTCAAGAGCGGCGGCGGTCTTTCGCAGGGACAGAAGCAGCTGCTGTGCATCGCGCGCGTAATGCTGTGCCTGCCGCCGATGCTGATCCTCGACGAAGCGACCAGCTCCATCGATACGCGCACCGAAGAGAAGATTTCGCACGCGTTCGACGCGCTGACGCGCGGTAAGACGAGCTTTATCGTGGCGCACCGGCTTTCGACCATTCGCAGCGCCGATCTGATCCTCGTCATGCGCGACGGCCACATCGTCGAAACCGGCACGCACGACGAACTGCTGCAGCGGGGCGGGTTCTATGCGAAACTGTATAACGCCCAGTTCGAGGGATAAAAGAGAAAATGAATCGGGGCCGGGGCTTTCTTTCAAGGAAAGAAGGCCCCGGCTGCGTTTATAAAAACAAAGAGAATCTTTTTTGCCTGTGAAACGCATATTTTTTGGCGTTTCCCCTTGACACGAAAAACCTTGCAGCGTATTATAAATCGTTGTTTTCCGAAAGGGGGAAAAACTGCTATGCAGAATTGCGCGATTGTCGGAATTTGCTGGGGCGACGAAGGAAAAGGCCGTATGGTCGATTATCTTGTTCCGCAATATGGAACCGTTGTCCGCTATCAGGGCGGAAACAACGCCGGACACACCATTGTGACCGACCAGGGTGAGTTTAAGCTGAACCTGATTCCTTCCGGCATTCTTCATCCGGATAAGGTGAACCTGCTCGGCGCGGGCTGTGTGGTGGATATCAAGCACCTGGTGGAAGAAATGGACGCGCTGCGCCAGCGCGGCGTCGTTATCACGCCCGAGAACCTGCGCGTTTCTGACCGCGCGACGGTGGTGCTCCCGATTTCTCCCATGGAAGATAAGCTCGAAGAGCAGCGCCTGGGCAAGGGCGGCTACGGCTCCACGCAGCGCGGCATCGCGCCGGCGTATGCCGACCGCGCCTATAAAAAGGCCCTGCGCATGGGCGACCTTCTGCGCGAAAAGGCGCTGGAGGAGCATCTGCGCAAGCTGGTCGACTGGAAAAACGCAGTGACCGTGCCCGGCTACGGCTGCAAGCCGTTCGATTATGAAGAGCTGCTGGCCTTCTGCAAGGCGTATGGCGAAATGCTGCGCCCCTATATCTGCGATGCGAACAGGCTGCTGGAGGAGCGCGGCGGGAAGGGCATCCTTTTCGAAGCCCAGCTGGGCGCGCTGCGCGATCTGGACTACGGCATCTATCCGTATACTTCCTCCTCCACGCCGCTGGCGGCGTATGCGCCGATTGGCTGCGGCTGTCCGACGACGAAGGTCGATCGCGTGGTGGGCGTTGTGAAGGCGTATTCCACCTGCGTGGGCGCGGGCCCGTTCGTGGGCGAGCTGGAAGGCGAAGAAGCGACGAAGCTGCGCGACGCCGGTCATGAATACGGCGCGGCGACCGGCCGTCCCCGCCGTGTGGCGTGGATGGACGTCGTCGCGGCGCGCTACGGCGTGAAGATGCAGGCGGCCACGGAGCTTGCGCTGACGAAAATGGATG
>SFFS01000130.1 GCA_004557805.1 Clostridiales bacterium
GTGCCGTCGTATACGGCGTTGGCCACGTCGGAAGCCTCGGCGCGTGTGGGGCGCGCGTTGTGGATCATCGATTCGAGCATCTCCGTGGCGGTGATAACGCGCTTGCCGAGCATGCGGCATTTGGTGATGAGGCGCTTCTGTACGGCGGGCAGCTCCTCGAGCGGGATTTCCACGCCCAGATCGCCGCGGCCGATCATGATGCCGGAGCATTCCTGGCAGATTTCTTCGATGTTTGCAATGCCGGTGCTGTTTTCAATTTTCGCGATCAGCTCGATGTCGTGCGCGCCGTATTCGTCGAGAATGGCGCGGATATCGAGCAGATCCTGCCTGCGCGAGACGAACGAACAGGCGATGAAGTCCACGCCGTGCTCGATGCCGAAGATAATGTCATTGCGATCCTGCTCGCTCAGATACGGCTGGCTGAGCACCTTGCCGGGGAAGTTCATGCTCTTTTTATCGCCCAGCAGGCCGCCTACGAGCACGGTGCAATGCGCTTCCGTATCGGTCACCTCGTTGACGCGAAGGCTGAGCATGCCGTTGCTCAGAAGGATCATGTCGCCGGGCTCAAGATCCTGCATCAGGTTTTTATAGCTGACCGAAACGCGATGCTCGTCGCCGACGATTTCTTCGGTGGTGAAGGTGAATTCCTGTCCCTCCACGAGCGTTACCTGCCCCTTTTCAAAGGTGCGGATGCGGTACTCGGGCCCCTTCGTGTCGAGCATGATGGCGACGGGCAGATCCAGCTCCTCGCGCAGCTTTTTGATGCGTTCAATGCGCGCCAGCTGCTCCGGGTGCGGGCCGTGAGAAAAATTGAGCCGCGCCACGTTCATGCCGGCCAGGCACATCTCCCGCAGGGTTTCTTCGCTTTCCGACGCGGGACCGATCGTGCAGATGATCTTCGTCTTGCGCATAAGACAAAACTCCTTTTACTCTTCTTTTCACTCTATTATAACTCAAATAAAAAACGCGGTCGAGTATAGCACCTGTAAAATTTTCTGTCAACGAAATTTTACAGGGAGAGGGGGAGTTCCGCAATTTTTTATGCGCGCAGGGCGCACCTTAAATGCCGAGCAGCCGCGCGGCGTTTCCGCTGAGGATTTTTTCGAGCGCGTCGCCGGGGAGGCCGATTTCCAGCACCTTCTGCAGCTCCTCCGCGGGCGTCCACATCGGATAGTCGGTGCCGTACAGGACGCGGTCCGCGCCGAACAGCTCGATCATCCGGCGCATGCCGTCGCTGCCCAGCGCGAAAAAGCTGCTGGACGTATCGAAGAACACGTTGGGCAGGCCGGGTAGCCATCTGGCCGATTCGTCCCATTCCGAATAGCCGCCCAGGTGCGCGGCGATGAACGTCAGCTTCGGGTGGCGCTTGGCAGCCGCCGCGATCTGCGAAGGATTATCGAAGTGATAGCGCCGGTCGCCCGCGTGCAGCAGCAGCGGGCAGACGCCCTCGCATACGGCGTAGATTTTTTCCATGCGCGGATCATCCAGCGCGACGCGCTGCATGTCGCTGTGCATTTTTACGCCCTTCAGCCCCATCGACAGCGCGCGGTCAAGCTCCGCGGCGGGATTGTCCATATCCGGGTGCAGCGTTGCAAAGCCGGTGAATCTGTCCGGGTGCTGCGCGACGGAGCGGGCGATGAAATCGTTGATGTGCTGCACCCGCTCGGGCGAAATGGCTACGGAGTGCACCACGGCGCGGCCGATTCCAGCTTCGTCGAGGCAGCGCAGCAGCGATTCCACCGTGCCGTCCTGGCGGATGGGCGCCTGATAGAAATCGCCGATCGAGTCGGACGCATGATGCGCGATTTTTTCGGGGTAGATATGTGTATGCAGGTCGATAACGGGATACTTTGTCATGGTAATGCGCCTTTCGTGTTAATATCCTGCCGAGAAACTGACCTCGCTCTCGAGCGGGCCGCCCGATTGCAGCGCGCGCAGGTTGCGGCAGGCGAGCGCGACGATGCGGTTATGCGTTTCGGTGAGATGATACTGTCCGGAAACGTGCGGCGTGATTACGATGCGCGGCTCGCGCCAGAGCGGATGATCCTGCGAGAGCGGCTCGGGCGTGGTCACGTCGAGCCCTGCGCCCGCGAGCTTTCCGGCGCGCACGGCGCGCAGAAGCGCCGCCTGATCGACCGCGCTGCCGCGTCCGCAGTTGAGCAGATATGCGGTTTCTTTCATCAGCGCGATGCGCTGATCGGACATGAGCCCGATTGTCTCCGGCGTTTCCGGGAGCGACAGAAACACCACGTCCGCCTCCGGAAGCAGCGCGTCGAGATCGGCCGGCGTGCGGATGGATTCGACGAAATCAGGCTTTTCGCCGGCGCGGCGGCGAACGCCCGTCACGCGCGCGCCGAACGCGGCGCACAGCCGCGCGAACGACGTGCCGATATCGCCCATGCCCACGACGAGCACGTTCGCGCCATAGACGGACGTGACGGGTCCCAGATCCTGCCAGCGGCCTTCGAACTGATTGTCGCGATAGAGCGCGAGTTTTTTCATCAGCTCCAGCAGAACGCCCATCATGTGTTCGGAAATGGCAAGCCCATACGCGCCTGTGGCGCAGCAAAGGCGCGCGTCGGGGCAGACGGCGGGCAGGCTCAGATACGGATTGGAGCCGGCGCTGTTGAGCTGCAGAAGCTTCAGGTTCTTTGCATGCGCAAGCAGCTCCGGGCGGATATTGCCGACGATTGCGTCGGCGCGTGCGACGTCCTCTTCAGCGGGAGAGGACGCATATGTGAAAACCGCGCCGGGAGCGGCGGCTTCCAGCTGGCGGCGGTGTGAATCGGCTGCGGGCATGACGACGAGAATATTGCGGATCATGGCAAAGCCCTCCTTTTCCGGCGATAGTTTACATGAATTCCCTGAAAAAAACAAGAGCGCAAAATAAACGCGCGTCCCGCAGAGGAGACGCGCGCCGTCGCGAAAGCTGGGTTTATTCTTCTTTCTGATCCTCGCCGGTCGCCTCGCCGATATAGGTGAAGCGCCTGCGGGTCACGCCGTCTCGTGTGACCATTTCATTCCACATGGACGCGGGACGCACCCACAGGTTGTGCGTGCCGTACAGCGCGCGGTAGATGACCATCGGCTCAAACGTTTCCGAATGGGTCGCCATGCCAAGCACCTCGTATTCATTGCCCTTGAAATGGCGGTAACGTCCGGGTTTGATTTCATCCATTGCAGTTCTGCCTCCAGATTCACGCGGATGTTGATGGAACAAGTATACCGGCTCGCGCGGAAAGTGTCAAGTTCCGGGGTCTTTTGTCAGTAGCTCCAGCACTTCGAGCAGGGCCGGTAATAGCGCAGCAGCTCGTCCGTTACGGGTTCGTAGGTGGGATTGCGCATGCCGCTGCCATCGGAGAGGGAGTGATAAACCGTGCCGGAGGCGGGAATCCATACGTAATTCTCGTTGCCGGTCTGCGCGTAGTAGTAATATTCGATCGTATCGAGAATATCGGAATACCGCCAGCCTGCGTCGTAGCAGGTTTCCGCGTCGCCGTAGACGATTTCGTCGCTGAGGGCGACCATCAGCACCTCCTGCTCGCCGCGCGCCGCATCGCGGAAATAAACGGCGTAGGGTTCTTCATAGCGCGTGCCGCGGTAGGTGTAGGAGAAATCGCCGTAAACGGCCCACTTGTCGCCGTCGGGCCAGATTTGCAGCCCGTCGGACGAGAAGCGGAAGGAATAGCATTGCGGCAGACATTCCTTCACAACGTCTTTGGCGTATTTGTAGGCGCCGTTTTCCGTCAGCGCAAGCGCTGAAACGGAGGGGAGCAGCAGACACAGAGCCAGAACAAAGGCGAGAAGCTTTTTCATCTGAGATCGATTCCTTTCGCAGGGTAATGAGCGGGTTTATTATAGCTCATTTGCCGCGCGCGCACAAGAAAAAAGCGCGAAGCGCGCAAAAATGATAAAATTTCCTTTGCCGTTTCGCTGGAAGAATTGTTTTCGATATGATATAATCATCATGGGGAGATTCTGTCGTCAAGCAAGTAAGCATTCCCCGGGGAGAAAGAGCATGTATCATTCCAAGCTGGAATCAGAGCACGTGGACGCGCTGTGCGACGCGCTGGTAAACGTTCAAACGAGGGAAGAAGCCTATCGCCTTCTGGACGATCTCTGCACCATTTCCGAGGTGCAGGCGATGGCCCAGCGGCTTGCCGTGGCAAAGCTGCTGCGCGGCGGCGCGACTTATCAGGACATTGGCAATGAAACGGGCGCGAGCACCGCGACGATCAGCCGCGTGAACCGCTGTGTTTCCTATGGCGCGGACGGATACCGCATGATTCTGGACCGAATGAAAAAGGAGGAGCAGTGAGATGGATTTGAGCACGCTGAACCCGCAGCAAAGGGAGGCGGTCGAGGCTACGGAAGGCCCGGTGCTGATCCTGGCCGGGGCGGGTTCGGGAAAAACCCGTGCGCTGACCTGCCGCATCGCGCACCTTCTGGAACTGGGCGTGCCCGCCTCGCAGATCCTGGCGATTACCTTCACCAACAAGGCCGCCAGGGAAATGCGCGAGCGCATCGACCGGCTGACGGACAACCGCGCCGGAGATATGTGGGTTTCCACGTTCCACTCCTGCTGCGCGCGCATCCTCCGGCGCGATATCGAGCGGCTGGGCTATACCCGCAGCTTCACCATCTACGACGACGACGACCAGACGGCCGTTTTGAAGGACCTGTGCAAGAAGCTGAACATCGACGATAAGTATCTGCCGATTAAAGAGGTCCGCGCAAAGATTTCCGATGCGAAAAATCACCTGCTCGGGCCGGACGAGTGGTTCAAGCAGTCGGACCGCGACTACCGCTGCCAGCTGATTCACGATTATTACACCGAATACGAGAAGCAGCTGCGCGGCGCGAACGCGCTCGATTTCGACGACCTGCTGGTGAAAACGCTCGAGCTGCTGGCGGACCATCCGCCGGTGCTGGAGGCGTATCGCAATCGCTTCCATTATATCCATGTAGACGAGTATCAGGATACGAACTACGCGCAGTATATGCTCGTGCGCCTGCTGGCGGGCGAGCGGCATAACGTGTGCGTCGTCGGCGACGACGATCAGTCCATCTATGGCTGGCGCGGCGCGGATATCCGCAACATTCTGGAATTCGAGCAGGATTTCCCGGACTGCCGCGTTATCAAGCTCGAACAGAATTACCGCTCCACCTCCAACATCCTCGACGCGGCGAACAACATTATCGCGCATAACGAAGGCCGCAAGGAGAAAAAGCTGTGGACGGAGCTGGGCGAGGGAACGCCTATCACGCTTTTTAACGCGGGCGACGAGCGCGAGGAGGCGGCCTGGGTGTGCGACCGCATCCGCCAGATGTGCAAGTCCGGCGAGGATTACGGCGATATCGCCATCCTCTACCGCATGAACGCGCAGAGCCGCGTTATGGAAGAAATGCTTGTGCGCGCGGGCCTGCCCTACCGCATCTACGGCGCGACGAAGTTCTACGATCGCCGCGAGGTCAAGGACATCGTGGCCTATCTGCGCACGCTGGTCAACCCGGCCGATAACGTATCGCTGACGCGCATCATCAATACGCCGCGGCGCGCGATCGGAGATGCGACGATTGCGGAGCTGGGCCGCTGCGCGGCGGCGAAGGGCGAGCCGCTGTTCAACGTCATGCTCGAACCGCCCGAAACGCTGGCCAGCCGCGCGAGAAAGAGCGTTTCCGATTTCGCCGCGCTGATGACGAACTTCATGGCCCTGCGCGAGGTGATGGGGCTTTCGGAGTTTGTGGAAAAGCTGATTGAAGAGACGAAGCTGGAGGAACAATACAAGCGCGAGGATTCGGACGAGGCGCGCGCGCGCGTGGAGAATATCCGCGAGTTCGTGGGCGCGGTGACCGAGTTCGAGCAGAAAACCGAGAACGCAACGCTCGACGCGTTCCTGGAAAACATCGCGCTGGTGAGCGATCTGGACAACATGCCCGAAAAGAGCAGCGCGATCTCGCTGATGAGCCTGCACAGCGCCAAAGGCCTCGAATTCGACGACGTGTTCATCATCGGAATGGAGCAGGGGCTGTTCCCGTCGCATCTGGCGATGAACGAAAACCGCATGGAGGAGGAGCGCCGCCTGGCCTATGTGGGCGTGACGCGCGCAAAGAAGCGCCTGTTCCTCAGCTATGCCAGCCAGAGGATGCTGTACAACCAGGTGCAGCACAACGCGCGTTCGCAGTTCATCGACGAAATCCCGAAGCGGCTTCTGAACGATGAACTGACGCGGCACAGCCGCCCGATCGCCAATCCCGCGCTGCGCACGCGCGAGCAGATTCAGGCCGAGCGCGCGGCGATCGTCAGTTCCCGCAACTTTGCGGGCGGGCGCTCCGGCGCGCTGAACATTCCGGGCGTGCAGAAGGGGTTCTCGCAATCGCTGGCGAAGCAGTTTGCGGCGCAGGCGGCGCAGGTGGCGCTGTTCAAGCCCGGCGACCGGGTGCTGCACCGCAAGTTCGGCGAGGGCAACGTCATTGAAATGCGCGGAAGCGGCGCGGACTGCCGCGTGGTGATCGAATTTGCGGCGTACGGCCAGAAGGAATTCGCGGCCAGCATTGCGCCGATCGTCAAGGTGGATGATTGATATGGCGGATGAAAATCGTATGCGCCAGCTCGTGGACCGTCTCAATGAGACGGCCCGCGCTTATTATGTGCTGGATAACCCGGTCATTTCCGATAAGGAATGGGATGCGATGTACGACGAGCTCGTCCGGCTCGAGCGCGAGACGGGCGAAACGCTTCCCGACAGTCCGACCCACCGCGTGGGCGGCGAGCCGCTTGCGGCGTTTCAGCAGCACCGGCACGAGGCGCGGCTGTGGAGCCTGGATAAGGCGCAGTCGATCGGGGCGCTGCGCGAATGGGCCGCGCGCGCCGAAAAGCTCTGGCGCGAGGCGAACGACGGCGGCGCGAACCTGCCGCCGCTGAGCTATGTGGTGGAATACAAGTTCGACGGGCTGACCGTCAGCCTTACCTACGAAAACGGCCGGCTCAC
>SFFS01000131.1 GCA_004557805.1 Clostridiales bacterium
AGTGATTGCCGTCGCCGACGGCGAAAAGGATCGGATCGTCCGTCCGCAGCGAGGGGAGATTGTCCATCGCGGCGCACACGCCGCGTTCGTCGTCGACCGCCCAGCCGCGCAGATGGCCGCCGCCCAGCATCAATTCGAAATCATAGAGCGGCTCCAGCTCGCCGCGGCGCGCGTAAAGCGGCTCGATGAGCGTGCGCTGCGGATCGTCGGCCAGCAGCATCAGGTGCGGAAGCTCGAGTGCCGCGCCGTTTCGCACGCGCACGCGCGCGGGCAGACGCGACTCGACCGTTCCTTCCGTCGGGCGGATGAGCGGCCGCGAGCCGGGCGCATAATCGTAAGCGGCGAGATCAACGAGCACCATCAGTCCCAGCCGCCTGCCGGACTGCGTGGTGCGCTCGGTCAGCACGAACTGGCGGCGCGCGGGCGCGAACACGCCGGATTCAAGATAAGCGCGCATGTCGCTGTGAATGGCGGCGGCGGGATCTTCGTCCGGCCGCTGCAAAAGGCGCGCTTCCGGGTGGATCAGGCGCAGCGCCGAGGGCGCGTCGCCGACGAGCGCTTCCGCCTCGTCCCAATATTCGGGCTGCGAGGTGAACTGATCGCATGCCACGACGGCCCATTTTGTCAGATCGACGCCCGCGCGGGGCAGAAGAAGGTCGGGAATGCGGATGCAATCAGGCATTTTCAACGTCCCCCTGCATCAGGTCGTAAAGGCGTTCCAGCTCCTGCCGGGAGCCGTAGGTGAGCGTGATTTTGCCCCTGCTGAGCGTGCCGTCGATGGAAGCCTTCATGCCGAAGGCGTGGCGCAGCCGCTCTTCCATTTCGGTAAATTCCGGCAGCTTGCGCGGCTTTACGCGCGCCGGTTTTTCCGCGCCGGGCTTTTCCTGCGCGGCCTGTTCAATCTGCCGCACGCTCCAGCCCTCGCGTACCGCCTTTTCGGCCAGCGCGATGCAGCGCGCCGGATCCTCCACGGCGACGAGCGCGCGCGCATGCCCGGCGGACAGTTTTCCATCGCGCAGCATATCGAGCACGGGCTCGGGCAGCGTCAGCAGGCGCAGCAGGTTCGCGACGGCGGGACGGCTTCTTCCAAGCCGCTCCGCGGCTTTTTCCTGCGTAAGCCCGCATTTTTCCATCAGCGCGCGCACGGCCAGCGCCTCTTCCAGCGGGTTCAGGTCTTCGCGCTGAATGTTTTCAATGAGCGCGGCTTCCATGCGGGTGATTTCGTCGAGCGGCCGCACGATAGCGGGGATTTCTTCCAACTCCGCCAGACGGGAGGCACGCCAGCGGCGTTCGCCCGCGATAATGCGGTAGCGGCCGTCGATTTCGGTGACGAGAATCGGCTGCAAAACGCCGACCTGACGGATCGACGCGGCCAGCTCGGCCAGCGCCTGCGCGTCGAACTTGCGGCGCGGCTGTTCGGGGTTCGGGTCGATGTCGCCCATGCGGAGCATCATTACGCGCTCGCGCGCATCCTCCTGCGGCAGTTCGGGCATCAGCGCGTCCAGGCCGCGGCCCAGTCCTCGGTTCGCTTTCATCGGCGGTTCCCCTCGTTTCTTTCAATGAATTCTTCGGCCAGCAGTTCATAGGCCTGCGCGCCTGCGCTGCGCGCGTCGTAAAGGTGAATGGGCATCCCGTGGCTCGGCGCTTCGCTCAGGCGCACGTTGCGCGGAATGATCGCGCCGTAAACCTTCTGGCGGAAATGCTTTTTAACCTCCTGCGCCACCTGAATGCCCAGGTTGGTGCGGCCGTCCATCATTGTCAGCACCACGCCCTCCACGTCAAGATGCGGGTTCAGGCCGCGCTGTACGCGCTGCACGGTGTTCATCAGCTGGCCCACGCCTTCCAGCGCGTAGTATTCGCACTGAATGGGAATGACGACGCGATCGGCCGCGCACAGCGCGTTGAGCGTCAGAAGCCCCAGCGAGGGCGGGCAGTCGATGAGGATGTAGTCGTATTGCGCGCGCAGCGGCTTGAGCGCTTCGCGCAGGATATATTCGCGGTTGTCGGCGGAGACGAGCTCTACCTCCGCGCCGGCCAGACGGATATCGCTGGGCAGAAGATCGAGTGTTTCCACGGGCGTTTTTACGACGCATTCGACCGCTTTTGCGCTGCCGGTGATTACGTCGTAAACTGTTTTGCCCGGCGTGCCGGAGATCCCCAGCCCGCTTGAAGCGTTTGCCTGCGGGTCGAGATCGACGGAAAGCACGCGCTTGCCCGCCGCCGCAACGCACGCGGAAAGATTTACCTGCGTGGTCGTTTTGCCCACGCCGCCCTTCTGGTTGGCCACCGCGAAAATTTTGCTCATGGTATCCCTCACGTTATTTCAGAAAAACTGACATTTCATTATAACGCAAATGTACGCAAATGGGAAGCCGCAAAAACAGGTTTCGGCGGTCGGAAAATCGGGCGGGGGAGGGAACAAATGGCAGGGAATGAAAAAAGGGCCGCTTTGCGGCCCTGAAAAAATTGCTCCGTCCGGTTATGCCCTGGCGGCCTGTTCTTTTTTTCTGCCGATCAGCTGCATGGCGATCACCGCGCCGACCAGGCCCACGCCGCACAGGTCGGAGACGAGGCCGGGGATGATCAGCAGCAGCCCGCCGCCCGCGGCCAACAGGCATTCCAGCACGTTCATTTTTTTGAACATATACCGGCTCAGCGCCGCCGCGATGCCGTACATGCCGATGATCGAGCTCATGCCGATCTGCAGCACCTCGTACCAGACCGTATCGACGAACAGCATCGACGGGCTGAACGCGAACACGTAGGGGATAATGAACGCCGCAATCGCCAGGCGCGTGGCGTTCAGGCCGGTTTTCATCGGATTGCCTTTGGCGATGGCCGAGCCCGCATAGGCTGCCAGCGCTACCGGCGGCGTAATATCGGCGACGATGCCGAAATAGAACACGAAGAAGTGCGCCGCGATGGTGGGGATGCCCATCTTGATGAGGATCGGCGCGCAGGTGGAGGCCATGATGCAATAGTTTGCCGTCGTCGGCACGCCCATGCCCAGCACGATGCAGCAGATCATCGTCATCACCAGCGCCAGCATCGGCGAAGCGCCGGAAACGCCTACGATGAAGTTGATCGCCTTCGAGGCGAGGCCCGTCACCGTAATGCAGCCGCAGATCACGCCCGCCACGCCGCACGCCACGCCGACGGAAACGCTGCCCTTCGCGCCCGCTTCCAGCGAATCGAAGATGTTCTTTGCGCCGAAGCCGCCTTTCATGCCGACGGCAGCCTTGAGGACGTCGGGCGCTTTCGCGCCGCTTCCTGCGGCCCGCTGCGCGCGGACATAGTTCACAATATTGCTGATGACGCCCACGATGATTGCGGCGACGATGGACATCGCGGCCGCGAACTGCATCGTGCGGCGGTTCGTGCAGACGAGATACACCAGCACCAGCAGCGGCAGCAGCAGATAGGTATCCTTAATCAGCTTGCGCATTTTGGGCAGCTCGTCGCGGCTGATGCCCTTGAGGCCGAGTTTCTTGGCCTCCAGATGCACGGCGATGAAAATGCCAAGAAAATACAGAATGGCCGGCAGGATCGCGCGGACGATCAGGTTGGAGTACGGAACGCCCACATAGTCCGCCATCAGGAACGCCGCTGCGCCCATTACGGGCGGCATGATCTGCCCGCCGGTGGAGGCGGCGGCTTCTACGGCCCCAGCGAAGTTCGCGTCGTAGCCGGTGCGCTTCATCATCGGGATGGTTACGGAACCGGTCGTCACCGTGTTGCCCACGGAGGAGCCGGACACCATACCGCACAGCGCCGACGAAATGACGGCCACCTTGGCCGGGCCGCCCGCCGACGAACCGGCGAGGCTGTTGGCGACGTTGATGAAGAAGTCGGCGATTCCGGTGCGTTCCAGGAACGCGCCGAAGATAATAAACACCACGATATACTTTGAGCAGACGTTGACCGGCGTGGTCAGCACGCCGTTTTCGCCGTAGAACAGCTCGTGCGGAATCTGCGCCAGCAGCCTTCCGCCGCGGATGAAGTTGAAGACCGTATAGGCAAGGAAGAAACCGGCCACGCACAGGATCGGCACGCCGACGCTTCTGCGGCACAGCTCCGCCAGCACCAGCAGTCCCGCGATGCCCACGGCGATATAGACCGGATCGCGCAGTTTGATGGCGATGCGCATGTTCAGCAGCTTGCGCGCGGTGAACGTATAATAGAAAAACGCGCCCGCGCCCACGATCATCAGCACAATGTCATACCAGGGGATATAGTTCACGCGCACGTGCGTCTTGTGGGCAGGATAGGTCAGAAAGCCCATCACGATAATCAGCCCCATGAACGAGGAGAGCCGCACCTGCTCAAGAAAATTGGCGAACAGCGTCACATACAGGCAGAACAGCGAGAACAGCGCCAGAATGCCGCCGACGATCAGCTTCGGCTTGCCTTCCCAGATGCGCGTGTTGGACTCGCGGTCATATTTGCGCATGATTGCTTCCACGTCTACGGCGCTTCCGACGTCCGGCGCGGCGGTCGTTTTTTCGTCTTTCATTTCAGGTTCCTCCTTGCGGCGGTGTCGTTGTTTTCCGGCGCATGGCGCCGGAGAGGGAAAAGCGGAAAGCCGCGGCAAATGCAAAGCGTTCCCATATACGGGAACGGCGGGAGCGAAAGCCCCCGCGTTCAGATTCCCTTCAAGTTTGCTTATTTGTCCGCCGTCGTTACGGTGAGGCCCTTTTCGGCGAAGTATTTCGCAGCGCCGGGATGATAGGGCAGGCCGCACTCGGAGGCGTATTCCAGATCGAGTTCCGCGCCCTTGGCGTGCAGGCCGGCGATTTCGTCCTTGTTTTCGAAGATCGTGGAAACGATGGTATAGGCTTCTTCGTCCGACACCTTGCCGTTGGCGATGATCGTCGCCTTGACGGCCACGGTCGTTACGTCTTCGTCAACGCCTTCGTAGGTGCCCGCCGGGATGACGCACTCGGTGTACGCGCCGGAGATTTCCTTCAGCTTCGCCACATGTTCTTCGTCCAGCGAGATCAGATACGCGCCCTTGGTGGTGCACAGGTCGGTCACGGCCGGGGTCGGCGCGCCGGCGACGACGAACGCCGCGTCGATCTTGCCGTCCTTGAGCGCCTCGGCGGAATCGCCGAAGGAGAGGTACTGCGGCACGATGTCCTCTTCGGTCATGCCATAGGCGGCGAAGAAGTCCATGGCGTTAAAATACACGCCCGAGCCGGAGGAACCGATGGAAACGTTCTTCCCGCGCAGATCCTCGACGGACTTGATATCCGGGTTGCAGGTAATCAGCTGCACGGTTTCATTATACAGCGCGCACAGCGCGGTGAAGGAATCGACCGGCATGCCGATATACTGCTCGAAGCGGATGCCATTGTAGGCGTAATAGGCCACGTCGTTCTGCACAAAGCCCAGCTGCGCGGCGCCAAGATCGAGCTTGTCGATGTTGTCGGCGGAACCGTTGCCCGCAACGGCCGTTACCTTGACGTCGCTGTTGTTGCTGATATACTGCGCGAGCACGCTGCCGAAGGCGTAATACGTGCCGGACGTGCCGCCGGTGGTGAACGTCAGCTCGGCGGACGCGCTGCTCACGGCTGCAAACGAGAAAACAAGAACCAGCGCTATTACCAGGGAAAGAATCTTCTTCATCTCAAATACCTCCTTCTGCCGCTTGAAAAGTATGGGCGCATTGTAGCAACTCTCCGCGACGGATGCAAGCGGCGTTTTTGCCTCTTTTTTGGATAAAACAATCAAAAAAAGCCGCGCAGAACGTCTGCACGGCATGCGTTTTTGGGGAAAATACGAAAAATGCAGTTTCAAATAATAAAAAATGCATTTTTCTGCGGCTGTAAGTCCTTCTTTATGGGGATTTTACAACTTGTTGAACAATTCTTTCATCTTGGACGGGCGCTTCGTTCAGTTCCTGCCTGCGCATTCCTCGGCGCGGCCGTATTTTTCTTCCGCCGCGCGGCGCACCAGCTCCGCCTCGTGCGCGCGCTGAGGATCGGCGAACAGCGCCTTTACGGCGCGCTGCGTTTCGTCGATCAGCTGCACGTTCGCGCCCAGCTGCGCGCCCGGCATTTCCGGCGCGCCGTGCTGACGCGTGCCGAACCATTCGCCCGGGCCGCGTTGTTCCAGATCCATGCGCGCCAGCTCGAAGCCGTCGTTGGTGGCGCAGAGCGCGTCGAGCCGCTCGTTCGGCGAGGCCAGCAGGAAGCACCAGCTTTCCTCCGAGCCGCGGCCCACGCGCCCGCGCAGCTGGTGCAGCTGCGAAAGGCCGAACCGATCTGCGTTTTCGATGGCCATGACCGTGGCGTTCGGTACGTCCACGCCCACCTCGACGACCGTCGTCGAGACGAGCGCATCCAGTTCGCCCGCAGCGAACCGGCGCAGCGTTTCGTCCTTTTTGGCGGCATTCATCTTGCCGTGCACCAGTCCAAGCCGCAGAGAGGAAAGCGCGCCGCGCTTCAGCTCGGCGTAGGTTTCCTCGGCGCTTTTGCATTCCAGCGCTTCGCTTTCCGCAACGAGCGGGCAGATGATATAGCTCTGTCGCCCCGCGGCGGCCTGCGCGCGGATGAACCCGTACATGCCCGCCCGCTTCTCCTCCGGTACGATGCGGGTTTTGACGGGCTTGCGCCCCGCGGGCAGCTCGTCCACGATCGATACGTCCAGATCGCCGAACAGCACGAGCGTTTTCAAAATTTTGGCTTTGGTTTCGCCCTCGTTTCCGTTCAGGATTGCAACTTCTTCGGGTGTGAGCTGCATTTTGTAATCCATAATTTGCCTCCGATTAGTTTTATCATTTTTATTATAACGCAACAGCGTGAAAATTGACAAGAATATTGTTAAAAATTATACAATGTTTATAAATATTCTTTGTTGTTTCGGGGTTTTTGCGTTCACGCTTTCAATATTCGATTTTGAAATACATTAGCCACTCTTTGTACTTATCCTGACAGGACAGGCACGTG
>SFFS01000132.1 GCA_004557805.1 Clostridiales bacterium
TTCCGTCCACATATACGCACACCGTGTCCGCGCCGTCCTTTCCCCCGGAAACCGACGCAAACACGAGCGCGCCCGCCGCGACGAGCAGCGCCAGGCCGACAATGAGCATATCCTTCTTTCGAATCAACCCGCACAGTCCCTTCAAAATTCGATATCCGCATGATTATAGCATACATGATTCCTCCCGGCAACGGATGATATTTCCGCGCCCTGCGCGGAAAAAGCCGTCCCCGCCGCCCGCTGTGTTTACATAAAATTCATATCCGCGCGCTATGATGAAAGATGAGGTGTTTTACATGACGCAGAATAAAGAGTTTCTCGGAACGGAGCCTATTGGAAAGCTGCTGAAGAAGCTGGCGCTGCCCACCGTCGCCGCGCAGCTGATCAACATGCTCTACAACATCGTCGACCGCATCTACATCGGCCACATGCCCGGCGACGGCGCACTCGCGCTGACCGGCGTGGGCGTGTGCATGCCGCTGATTCTGTTCGTATCGGCTTTCGCCGCGCTGATCGCCTCGGGCGGCGCGCCGCGCGCGTCCATCGCCATGGGCGAAAACAATATGGACAGGGCCGAAAAAATTCTCGGCAACTGCTTTGCGATGCAGATTTATATCTCCCTTGCGCTGACGGCAGTGCTGCTGCTGTTCGGGCGCAGCCTGCTGCTGGCCTTCGGCGCGAGCGAAAACACGATCGACTACGCCGTGCGGTATATGCGCATTTACGCCGCCGGCACGCTGTTCGTCGAGCTGACGCTGAGCATGAACATGTTCATCACCGCGCAGGGCTTTGCGAAAACCGGCATGTTTTCCGTGCTCATCGGCGCGGCGATGAATATCATTCTCGATCCGATTTTCATCTTCGGCTTCAATATGGGCGTGGAAGGCGCGGCGCTTGCGACGATCGTTTCGCAGGGCGTTTCGTGCGCGTGGGTGCTGTCGTTCCTGTTCGGGCGCAGAACCTTTCTGCGCATCCGGCGGGAAAATCTGGCGCTTCGCGCCGGAATCATCCTCCCCTGCCTTGCGCTCGGTCTCGCCTCGTTTATCATGCAGGCGAGCGAGAGCGTCATTTCCGTGTGCTTCAATTCTTCGCTCCTCAAATACGGCGGCGACGTGGCCGTCGGCGCGATGACCATCCTCACCAGCGTGATGCAGTTCGCCATGCTGCCGCTGCAGGGGCTCGGCCAGGGCGCGCAGCCGATCATCAGTTATAATTACGGCGCGAAAAACGCCGCCCGCGTCAAGGACGCGTTCTTCCTGCTGCTGAAAATCAGCCTGTGCTACTCCACGCTGCTGTGGGCGTGCATTCAGCTTTTCCCGCAGGCCTTCGTGGGCCTGTTCACCACGGACGCGGCGCTGATCGCCTTCACGCGCCCCGCGCTGCGCGTCTATTGCGCCGTACTGCTCCTGTTCGGCATCCAGATCGCCTGCCAGATGGCGCTCACGTCCATCGGCAGCGCCAAGTCCTCCATCGCGGTGGCCGTCGTGCGCAAGTTCGTGCTGCTTATCCCGCTGATCTACCTTCTCCCCGCGATTTTCACCGCCGATAAAACCATGGCCGTCTATCTCGCCGAGCCGGCAGCCGATTTTATCGCCATCACCTTCACCTGCATCCTCTTCTCCGTTCAGTTCAGAAAATCGCTGAAGAAAATCGCCTGACGCCGCCATTCTTTTCGGAACCGCGCGAAAAACCCCTTTCTTTCCTCGCGGAAAGAAAGGGGTTTCCTGTATTATCCATTGTTTACCGTTCCCGATTCACTCGCACTCCACAACCTTCGTCAGCGCGCCGCCCTCCTCCGCGCAGATATACGCGCGTCCGGCCGAGAAGCTGACGGACGAGGTCTGCCCGTCGTAGAACACCTGGTTGTTGAGCCCGTCGGTGCCGCAGCGGTAGAGGCAGCCGCCCATGACGTAATAGATTTTATCGCGGTAAACGCCCATCCACGTGGCGTTCGCGTCCATCAGCAGGCGGCTGACGCCGTTATCCACGCGATAGATCGATCCGCCCGAGCGGAAGAACACCACCGTATCGGCCAGCGCCACCTGATCGGCGGCCGTGGTGACGAGCGTTTCCATGGCGCTGCCGTTCAGGCCCACGCGCCTGACGCCCGTGTTCGTGGCCAGATAGGCCATGTAGCCGTAAATATCGATGATAAAATCGTTCACGTCGGTCGCCAGATACGTCGCGCTGCCCGTCGCCGGAAGCTTGACCAGCGTGCTGCCCTCGAGGTAATACATCGTGCCGTTCACCATCGAGAACTTTGCGATGGAACCCGCCAGCGCCTTGACCGTAACGTTCGAGCCATCGAGGTTGGCGGAATAGATCTGGTTGCCGCTGACAAACGTCAACCCCGAAGAGGAAGCATGAATAAACCGCGCCGGCATGTCGATCAGCGGCGTGCCGCTGCCGTAAGAGTTGCCCACATAGATGCGGCCGCCCTCGCCGGTATAGTACAGTTTGCCGTTATAGGCCGTCGCCACGCCGCCGCCGGACAGGCTCGCCTGAATGGCGCCGCCCGCGTTCTGCTCCTCCAATTCGCGGGAGCGGTTGTTCACGGAGGTCATTGCGCCGCTGGACGCGCTCTGCGCGCCCGAGGATACGACCGCCGCCCCGTAGAGCGCCGAGAGCGTCGCTTCGCCCGCCACGCCGTCAGCGGTCAGGCCGTTGTTCTGCTGGAAGAGCCGCACGGCCGTCGCCGTCGCGTCGTCGTATACGCCGCTGGGCGCGATGTTCGTATAGCCCAGCGCGTTCAGGCGCAGCTGCAGTTCATATACGTCGGAGCCGGTGTCGCCCGTGCGCAGCGAAGCGCGCGGCGCAGCCGTCGCCACCGCCGCCGGTTCGCCGTCGCCCGAATAGAGCAGCGCCAGCGTTTCCGCGCCCGCCACGCCGTCGGCCTTGAGGCCGTTCTTCTGCTGGAAAGCCGTTACGGCCAGCTGCGTGGTGTAGCCGAAGGTGCCGTCCACCGCGGCGGTGTAGTAGCCCAGTTCGGCCAGCATTTCCTGCATGCGCATCACATCCGCGCCGGACATGCCCTGACGCAGCGTGGTGAAGTTCGGGTTCTCGGTGGCGACCGCCTGGCCCGCCGTGACCGGCGTGCCGGAATAGATCAGCATCAGCGTGGCCGGACCCGCAACGCCGTCCACCTGCAGGCCGTTCATCGCCTGGAACTGCTGCACGGCCAGCACGGTCTGGCTGTCGTATACGCCCGTGTTATCGGCGTTATAGTAGCCATAGTTGCGCAGAAGCGCCTGCAAAGCGTTCACCCGGTCGCCCGTATCGCCCGCGCGCAGCGTGGAATACGTCGCGTCGGCCGGAGCCGCCGCCACAGCGGAGCCGCTGTAAATCTTTTTCTGCGTTGCGGAGCCCGCTTTTCCGTCCGCAGCGAGGCCGTTGGCCTTCTGGAACGCCTTGACGGCCGCGGTCACGTCGTCGTCATAGAGGCCGTCGATCAGGCCGGTATAATAGCCCAGATCATACAGCGCCTGCTGCAGCTGATAGACCGCCTCGCCCGTCGAGCCGTTCTTGAGCGAGGTATACCCCGCCGGCTGCGCGGTGGGGGCCGTCAGCGCCGTATCCGCGTACAGCGCGGAGAGGGTATCCTTTCCGGCAATTCCGTCCGCCTTCAGGCCGCTGCGCTGCTGGAACACCTTCACGGCCAGCTCGGTCGTCTCGTCATATGTTCCGCTGATCGCGCCGGTGTAATAGTACAGTTCGCTCAGCCGCGTCTGGAGCGACGAAACCGCCGCACCCGTGGAGCCCTTTCTGAGCGTCTCCTGCGCCGTGCCGGCCGGCGCGGGCGTTACCGCCACCATGCCCGAGAAGGGCAGCGCCGCGCTGGAATAAAGCATGCGCTGCGTATCCTCGCCCGCAACGCCGTCAACCCACAGGCCGTTGCGCTGCTGGAAGGCGAGCACCGCCTCGCGCGTCGCGTCGTTATACGTGCCGGAAGCGGAACCGGTATAATAGCCCAGTTCCTTGAGCCGGTTCTGGAGGTTCGTCACGTCCTTGCCCGTCGAGCCGGACTGCAGATAGCGGTACGTGCTCGGCGTGGAGGGCGTATACGTCAGCGGCGTAGGCCGCGAGGTCGCGTATACGTAGCTGACCGTCTGCGTCGGCGCGGGCGCCGCGACGGCGCTGCCCGAATCGAGCAGGCTCTGCGTAGCCTGACCGACGACGCCGTCGGCCTTCAGGCCGTTCTGCTGCTGGAACGCCTTGACGGCGTTTTCCGTACCGGAGCCGAAATCCCCGTCGATGCTGCCGGTATAATAGCCCAGCGCCTGCAATCTCTGCTGAAGCGCGCGCACGCGCACGCCGGAGGAGCCGCTGCGCAGCGTCGTATCCTCCGTGGGGGCGACGGTCGCGAACCCGCCGGGCGCAACCGTCACGGCGGCAGTGCCGGTGGTCGCGATGGGTTTTATCGTATAGGCCGGCTTCGCCGTCGCCTGCGGCGTGATCACCGCAATCGGCTGATACGTCTGCGGCGCGTTCGTCGCCTGAGACGAATCTCCGCCCCAGGTCTGCATGGCGTTCGTCGGCGCGGCGGTCGGCGTGGGCGTGGCGGTAGCGAACGGCAGCAGCACCACGTCGCCGGTGGTCTCCACGGTGGTGGGGTCCGGCTTGATGACGCAGCCCGTCGCGGCCAGCAGAATCGCGCACAGCATCGCGCACAGCGCCAGGCGCTTGATGCCCGTTTTTCTCATCTTATTTCTCCCTTTCCCGTCAGCGGCTCGCGGCCAGCGCGTTGTTGGAATAAAGCATCCGCTGCGTATCCTCGCCGGCTACGCCGTCCTCCCAGAGGCCGTTGCGCTTCTGGAAAGCGCGAACCGCCGTTTCCGTATCGGCCCCGAACGAACCGTTCACCGAGCCGCTGAAATAGCCCAGATCCTTCAATCGCTGCTGGAGCTTCGTCACATCGCTTCCGCGGCTGCCCTGCTGCAGGTAGCGGTAAGTGCTCAGCGTGGAGGGCACGTAGGTGCGCATCGCCGGGCGCGCCGTCGCCTTGGAGCTTTCGGACACGGCCGATTTCGCGCTGGACGAGTTGAGCTTGTTGAGCGTCGCCGTGCCGGCCACGCCGTCGGCCGTCAGGCCGTTGGCCTTCTGGAACGCCTTGACAGCCTTCTGCGTGCCTTCGCCGAAAGTACCGTCGACGCTGCCGGTATAATAGCCCAGATTCTTCAGCTTCTGCTGCATGGACTTGACCTTCGAGCCCGTCGAGCCCAGGCGCAGCGCGCTGCTGGTAGGCGTGGGGGTCGGCTTCGGAGTAGGCGTAGCGGCCTTTTTCGCGCTGCCCGATTCGAGCAGGCGCAGCGTCGCCGCGCCGGCCACGCCGTCGGCCGTCAGGCCGTTGCGGCTCTGGAACGCCTTGACGGCCTTCACCGTGCCGTCGCCGTAGCTGCCGTCCACCTTGCCGCTATAATAGCCGAGCTGCTTGAGCTGCTCCTGCAGTGCCGTCACGCGCGAGCCGGTCGCGCCCTTTTTCAGCGCGGGCTCCGTCGTAGGCGTCGCCGTCGGTTCCGCCGTTCCCACGCCGATGCCCGCGATGCCGATGCCGCTCGTCTCCAGCGGCACGGTGTTCCCTCCGATGGAGAAGGTCACCATGGCGCTCGGCGGCTCGGTCGCGATCGTCGTGCCGGGCTGCCAGGAGCCGTCGGTCGCGGCGGCTGCGGTCGGCGTCGGCAGCGGTTCGCTGCTCGACAGGCCGATGGGCACGGGCGTCGCCTGCTGGAACACCAGCATGGTGGAATTTGCGTTCGTATTGCCGCCGTTCACCGAATCGGGACGGATCAGGCAGCCGGCGGCGCACAGAAGCAGCGCCACAAGCAGCGCGCCCAGCGCGCAGATTTTCAGCGTTCTTTTCCAGTTTTTCATAGCCACTCAAGCGCCTCCTTCAGCGTCCGGATCTCATAGTCCGGCGAAAAAGCGGTCGTATTTTTCTTTCCCTTCGGGTTGAACCAGCAGCCCGCGACGTGCGAAGCGTTCGCCGCCGCGATATCGCTGGTGAGCGAATCGCCCAGAATCAGCGCGCGCGCCGGATCGGCGTTCACGCGCGCCAGCGCGGTTTCGATGAAGCGCGGGTCGGGCTTGGCCGCGCCGATCTCCTCGGAAACCACGATTTCGCGGAAGAACGGCGTCAGCCTGCTGCGCGCGAACCGCGAGCGCTGCACGGCGGAGATGCCGTTGGTGATCATCACGACGGGCACGCGCGCGGCGGCTTCGCGCAGGAAATCATATGCGCCGTCGATTTCATCGCACCGCAGCGACAGCGCCGCCAGAAAATCCTCCGACATGCGCTCCGCGTCCGCCGGGCTTTTGATTTCCTTCAGAAAAATGCGGAACCTGTCCACCCGCAGCGCGGCCTGCGTAGTCTCCCGGCGTTCGAACGCTTCCCACAGGCGCGCGTTGATTTCGGAATACAGCTTTTCGCGCGCCTCGTCGAGCCGCACGCCCTGCCTGTCCATCGCTTCCTTCAGCGCCACGCGCTCCGAAGCGTCAAAGTCCATCAGCGTTCCGTCGTTGTCCGCCAGCAACACGTTGTATTTCATCACAGGCCCCCTTCGGCTGCCGCTCGAAAATCCGATATTTTACCATTTTTAGAATATCACGGCAGCGTCCGCGCGTCAAGCGGAAGCCTCCATATATAAGACGCTCGGAAGCCGCCCCGGATTCCCGTTTTTTCGCCGATCATGCAAAATTCGCGCAATAGCGCCCGTATTTTTTTATGGGCGCTCCGCGCCCGGCAGAACCTTCGCGCGGAGAAACGAACAAAAAGGGCGGAGAATTCTCCGCCCCCAGACTGTCGAAAAAGTCCCAAGGAGAGTTTGAGAGGGCCGCAGCCCTCTCATCTTTAATCATTTTTGGCGACATGTGCGGCAAAAATGGCATTTTCA
>SFFS01000133.1 GCA_004557805.1 Clostridiales bacterium
GCGGTCGTCGCGCCGGTATGGAACATGATCTACAGCCTCGGCCTGCTGATGGGGATTGGCGGCAGCGTGCTTTTCAGCACAAAGCGCGGCGGGTGCAGAAACGGCAGCGGAGACGAAAACCAGTATTTCACGGCGGCGGTCATCGGCGCTGCGGCGCTGTCCGCCGCAGCATGGGCCTGCATGCTGCGCTTCGAACGGCCGATCCTTCTCTTCTTCGGCGCGGACGAATCGCTGCTCATTCCGGCGCAGGAATATCTGCGCCCCATCCAGTATGTGTTTCCGCTGTTTCTTTTCAATCAGATGCTGGCGGCGTTTTTGCGCAACGACAAAAATCCGGGGCTTGCAACGCTCGCTGTGCTGTCGGGCGGTATTTTCAACGTCTTTGGCGATTACTTTTTTGTATTTGCCTGCGATATGGGCGCTTACGGCGCGGGCCTTGCGACGGCCATCGGTTCCGGTATTTCTTTTCTTGTGATGCTGACGCATTTTATCAGCCGCAAAAATACGCTTCGGCTGGTAAAACCTCAAAAACTGCCGCGCATTCTCGGAGAAATCTCCATCATCGGCTTTTCGACCTTTTCATCGATGTGGCGATGGGCATTCTGACCGTGCTTTTCAACCGCCAGATCATGAAATATCTCGGCTCGAACGCGCTGGCAATCTATGGGCCGATTATCAATATCAGCACGTTCGTCCAGTGCTGCGCATACAGCGTCGGACAGGCGGCGCAGCCCATCGTTTCCATCAACTTCGGCGCTGGAAAAGGCGCAAGAATCCGGGAAACGCTCCGGCTGTCGCTGCTGGCGACGGCGTTCTTCGGGCTGTTCTGGACGGCGTTCAGCCTCGCCTTTCCAAACCTCTATGTCCGCATTTTCATGACGCCCACGCAGGAAATACTGGATATGGCTCCCGCCATCATCCGCACCTATTCGCTGTCGTTCCTGCTGCTGCCTTTCAATATTTTCTCAACCTACTATTTCCAGGCGATCATGAAGCCGAGAGCCGCGTTTGTCGTATCGGTGGCGCGAGGCTTTGTAATCAGCGGAATTCTGATCCTGATTCTTCCGGCGTTCGCCGGAGCGGATTCTCTGTGGCTCGCCATGCCGGTTACGGAGCTGCTCGTTATGATCTGCGCGGCGGCGTGGATCGGGAAATACACAAAAGCACTGCCGTGAGGAATTGCGGAATAAATCATGCCGCGTGCGGGGGACGTTTCCTTCTGTTCCCCGCGCGGCCGCTTGTTTCCGGCTCCCCATGCGCCGCCTGCGGCGCGAAAATCATCTTTTTCGCTCGAAAATGCCGTCTTGTTTATTTGTGGGTTTTGTTGTATACTGGACGATGTAGAGGAATCGAGGGGAGGTGTCCTTTGTGGCCGTCAGCCAGGACACGATGAAATTCGCACCCATCAACAACCACGAATCTGCGGAGGAGATCATTCTGCGGGTCAACGAGGCGTTGGAAGCAAAGGGCTACGACCCCATCACGCAGGTGGTGGGCTATCTGCTTTCCGGCGATCCGACCTATATCACCAGCTATCAGGGCGCGCGTTCGCTGATCTGCCGCCTGGAGCGCGATGAAATTATGGAGGAGCTCGTTCAGTATTACGTGGACGGGCATGCGAAGGAATAATGCCTGTGGAACGCGGAAAAATCGGCGCGCGGGGTCCTGTTGCCTCGCGCCTTTTGTTTGGTACGCTGACGATGGGGCCCGGCCAGCGCGACCTGCCGCCCGAGCGCGGCGGCGAGCTGATCTGCTATGCGGCGGATAAGGGCGTGGACTTTCTCGATACGGCGGAGTATTATCACACCTACCCGCATGTCAGGGAAGCGCTGAAGGTAAAGCGTGATCTCGTCGTCTGCACCAAAAGCTACGCCTACGACCGCGACGGCGCGAAGCGTTCGCTGGAGCTGGCGCAGGAGGGAATCGGCCGCGAATATATCGACATTTTCCTCATGCACGAGCAGGAGAGCGAAATGACCATGCGCGGCCATCGCGAGGCGTTCGATTATTACCGCGACATGCGCGCCGCAGGCGTGATCGGCGCGATCGGCATTTCGACGCATTACATAAACGCCGCCCGCTACGCCGTGCGCTATCCGGATCTGGATATCCTGTTTCCGATCATCAACTATCGCGGCCTTGGCATCGTCGACGGCACGCGCGAGGAGATGGAGCAGGCGATTTTCGCGGCGCACAGCGCCGGAATCGGCGTGCTCGCGATGAAAGCCCTCGGCGGAGGCCATATGATCGAGCAGCGGGAGGAAGCGTTCCGCTATATCCGCGCACTGCCGGGCATCGACGCGGTTGCCGTAGGCATGCAGTCGGAAGCGGAAATTGATTATAACGCCGCGCTGTTCAGCGGCGAAACGCCGGACGCGGCGTGCGCCGAAAAGAGCGCAGGCATAAACCGCACGCTGATCGTGCAGGACTGGTGCGAAGGCTGCGGCCGCTGCGCCGCCCGCTGCGGCCAGCACGCCATCCACATCGAAAACGGGCGCGCCGTGGTCGACGAAGCGCTGTGCGTGCGCTGCGGCTATTGCGGCGCCGTGTGCCCTCAATTCTGTCTGAAGGTGATTTGAATGGAAAGAATTCTTGCGCTGGACGTAGGCGACGCGCGCATCGGCGTAGCCGTAAGCGACCCGCTGGGCGTGATCGCGCAGCCGGTCGGCCTTGTGACGCGCGTGGGCTGGGGCCCCGATATTGCAAAGATTACTGAGTTTGCAGACCAGTACGGCACGCGCAGCCTTCTGTGCGGGCTGCCGCTGAACATGGACGGCTTCGCCGGAGGGCAGGCTGAAAAGGTGCGCGCATTCGCCGCGCAGCTCGAAAAGAAGGGGTTTACCGTCACCTTCTGGGACGAGCGGATGACGACCGTTACCGCCGAGCGCGCGCTGATCGAAGGCGGCGTGCACCGCGCGGATCGGAAGCGGCTGGTGGACAAAACCGCCGCCGCGATAATTTTGCAGGCATATCTCGATGCAAATACGACCAAGGCATAAAAATGGAGGAAACAACATGGAACATGATGAAGACCGCATTGTGGAACTGACCGCCGACGACGGTTCCGTCGTCAAGTTCGAACATCTGCTCACGCTCGATCACAAGGGCAGGAGCTACATCCTGCTCACGCCCGTCGAGCCCGAAACCGAGGACGAGGAAGGCTCCGTCGTGATCATGCGCATCGACCGCGACGACGCGGGCGAGGAATGCTACATGATCGAAGAGGACGAGGACGTGTGCGACGCCGTGTTCGACCGCTTCTGCGAGATCATGGACGAGGACAGCGAAGACGACGAGGACGAAGAAGAATAAAGCGACGTATGAACCCCCGTCCGGAGGCAGGCGCTTCCGGGCGGGGGTCTTGTTTTTGCTCAGGGCATATCTGAAAAACTGATTTCGCGTTCAATCCACACATGCCGCCTTTCCCTTTTCCAGAGGGCCGCCGAGATGGGCGGCAGCGGTTCATCGCCGCACATGTTCCGCAAACCCAGTTTTCATTGCTTCCCGCAGCGGAAAAAGAAAAAATCAGGCCGACGCACCGTACCGCCGAACCTGATTGGATCTATTGCAAGCGTTTCAGGCGGCGCCTGCGCCTCGCGGCATTCCTCAATCGCCAGTCCGGAACCCACAATGGCGTTTATGACGCTCGAAACCGTTCGACGATACGCCTATCCCCTTCTCCCGCGCAAACCTTCTCGCCCTCTTCATTGCGCGTCCAGCGCGGAACCCGTCCATTCCCTTCACAGCGCATGAAACGCCGCGCCCGCAAGCAGATTGAACATCGCCGCGCCGCCGAGCGCCGCCGCTTCCCAAGGCCGCGCGTCCCGATCCGCCCGCGCGCGCAGATACACAACCGCCGGGAGCGTATCGCACAGATACCGCGCGCCGTACTGCCAGCCGCCGTTCGTGCGGTGCAGCATCAGCGCGCACGCCTGCACGGCGACGCATCCCGCCAGCACAGCGTCGGCTGCGGTGATTTTTCCGCGCAGCGCGCGGAAAATAAACCAGCCCAGCGCAAGGAACAACCCCGGCTGCGTCAGCCATACGGCGAATCCGCTCACAGACGGCATTTCATCCCAGCCGCGCCAGACGGCGGGCATGCGCAGCAGGCTGCGCACGTTCCGCGCAAAATAGCGCAGCGAAAACATCGGCTCGCCGCTCTGCACGAATTCGGGCAGGTAGTCGTGCCCGAACTGGAAAAAGCTGCCGAACCGCACAAGGTTATAGCATCCGTATGCGCAGCCGATCAAAAACGGAGCCACACAGAACGGAACCGCGCGTCCGACCAGCCGCCAGCCGAACTTTTCGCCGTTCGCCAGCCGCTCCCCGAACACCCACAGCACCGCCGGAGCCAGCGCGATGTTGAACGGCCGGCATCCGATGGCCAGCGCATAAAAGACGAGCCCCCAATACCAGCCCGTCCGGCTTTTGCCATCGACGAGCAGAAACGCCAGCATCGTCAGCAGGAACGCCAGCGTCTGCGCCTGATACCACACCGCCCCGCAGAAATTCGCGTCCGACACGGCCACATCCAGCAGGCTGCCTCCCGCGCTCAGAAGCGCCGCCAGCAGCGCAGCGCTGCCCGGGCGCATTCGCCGCGCGCAAAGGAAATACGCCGCGGCATAGCCGCCCAGCAAATACAGAAGCGGCAAAAGCCCGCTCGGCGTGTTTTCGCCGAAAAAGAACGTCAGCACCCAGAGCGGGACGGTCGGCACGGGCGGAAAACTCAGATACTGCCGGCCGTTATAGATCGCAAGCTCCAACCAGGGCAGCTCGCCGTCGAGCGTCGTCCTGCCCGCGCGCCACGCCAGCGCCTGAAGCGTATAGCTGTCCGTCAGGCAATGCTTGAAAAAATCCGCGCCCGTCTGCCGCGCATACCACAGCGCGGCCGCGAGCACGGCCAGGAATCCCACTATAAATGCAAAGGCTTTTTTTCTTTTTTGCATGCTTTAACCCTTCAGGCGCACGTCCTCGCCATAGAACGGAATCATAACCGTGGAGCGCTTATCCATCAGACGGGAACTGATGCGCTCGGTGTAGCGCGCCGTGAGTTCCACCGGAGCGAGGTTCGTGCTGATGATCGTATGCAGCCCGTTGAGTTCGCGCTCATTGAGGAGCGTAAAGAGCTGCTCAATCGTCACGTTATTGATGATCGGTTCCGCGCCCAGGTCGTCCAGCAGCAGCACCGGCGTTTCCAACACGGCGGAAAACCCGTCCCAGTCGTGCTCGAACACGGCGGCGCGCATGCGCTCGGTCAGCTGATAACTCGTCACCTTCAGCACCGGCACGCCCTTTTCCAGCAGCGCGTTTCCCACGCAGTTGAGCAGATACGTCTTGCCCAGCCCCGCCGCGCCGATGAACACAAGGTTTCTTCGCGGGTCGTGCGGGAAAGCGTCCACATACGCCATGCAGCGGTTTTTCACCAGCTCCATATAGCTGCGCTGCGTGTGGCCGGGGCGCTTTTGCAGCGCGTTTTCGGGATAAATCGCGGCGTTATACGCCGCAAAATTCTCGTTCGCGTTCACGCCCATTCCCTCGCGCTCGACGGCCAGCTGCCGCACCCGCGCCAGGAAACATTCGCACCGCTCGCGGATGGGTTCGCCCACGAAGCCGGTGTCCTTACACTTCGCGCAGCGATAGCGCGGCTGGAGATAATCCTCCGGCAGCCCGGCTTTTTTCAGCCGCGCGCGGATCTCGGCGTTAATAGAGGCGATCTCTTTCTTGAGCGCTTCGGAATTCTCCCGCGCGTTTTCACCGTCGCGGAACATCCGCTGCGCCGCCTGGCGGAAGCGTTCCATCCGGTGCTCCGCCAGCGCGCCGATCTGCGGATCGGCCGCCTCGGCCTCCGCCTGCCGCGCTTCCTGTTCGTTCAGGTCTTTTTCGCGCTGGAGCGCGTATTCCGCGTCCACCTGCCGGTACAGCGATTCCCGCATCAGAGCACCTCAAACAGCTTGTCCAGTTCTTCGCTGGTGTATTCGCGCTGCGTATACTGCTGCGCGAGCACCTTTTTTCCTGCCGTCGCGGGCTTGGCCGCGCGGCGTTCGTCTACGTTCTTCAGATATTCGCGCGCCGCGTCCGGCGTAAGCGCCCCCGCTTCCTTCCAGATGGCGAGCGTCTGCTGCAATGCGTCGAGCTTGCCGCCCTTGCGCGCGACGCGCTGCGCGGCCAGCACGATCGTTTCTTTTGTAAACCCGTCGGCCAGGAATTTTCTGAGCATGGGCAGACTGTCCTGGTTGGGGCTGACGGAGCGCATGCCCGCCTCGTGCAGCATTTCCTTGACGGCCTCGTCCATGGCGGCTTCCTCTCGCATGGCCTTTTCGTCGCGGATGCCCTGACGGTACATCCGTTCGAGAATGCCGTTGAGATAGCCGAACGTCGGCGTGCCCTTTACCGTCTCGTCGCATGCGGCGAGGATGGTCTTCTGATCGAAGCCCCATTCCTTCGTCCACTTGACGTACAGCTCTTCCTCGGGCTGCGAGATGGCGTGGCGAATGCCGAGCCGGCGGTAAATCTGCCGGATCGCGTCGCCCTGCGCGCCGTGCTGGCGCAGCCATTCCTCCGCGTCGGCCTCCGTGCGGATATTCTTATCGGCCCATTCGCGCGCCACCGGCTCCGCCTTGGAGAACACGAACCGCTTCCCGCGCGTGCGGATCATCGAGGAAACGAGCATCAGCACGACCGCCTCCGGCAGCCTCAGATCCTCCAGCCAGCCGTAAACCGTCTGAAAATCCTGCGGATGCAGCAGCCGGTCGGAACCGAAAAGCGCCTGCAGGCTGTTGTTGAAATCAGCGTACTGATACAGCCCGTCGTCGTCCTGCGAGCGGTTCAGTTCGATCTGCTTGAGGTTGACATAAGCGTAGGCGGGCGGGTTATC
>SFFS01000134.1 GCA_004557805.1 Clostridiales bacterium
ATTATCATCAGAAGGAGAGAACCGCATGCATCGCTCCATAAAACGCGTGCCCTTTCTATGCCTGCTGCTCGTTTTGATTCTCTGCGCGCAATGCGCGCCTGCGGAGAGCGTCGCGCTGCCCGCCTCCAGCGGAGACTATTCCCCCGCGCTGGCCGGGCAGGCGCTGGCGCTCTGCTCCGGACAAACCGCTGAAGAAACGCGCGAGTCACTCGAAAGCGCAGGCTTTTCCATGCTTTTACAGCAAAATTTCGATAAGGCGGCCGACGACCCGGCGCACACCTGTGCCTTCACCGTCGCCAGGGGGCGGGTGAAATGGGCAGGGCAGACGCACACGATGCTGGCCGTCGTCATCCGCGGCACGAGCGGCGGCGAATGGTATTCCAACTTCGACTTCGCGCCCTCGCACAGCGGCGACACGGCGTTCGCCGAAAACTTTCTTTTCGCCGCGCAGGATGTTTTCCTTTCGCTGAACGCGCTGCTTGCGCAGGAGGATAACCCGCTCGTGCTCGTGACCGGGCACAGCCGCGGCGCTGCATGCGCCAACCTGCTGGGCGTGCTGCTCAACGCGGCATACGACCCCGCAAGCGTGTTCGTCTATACGTTCGCCACGCCCATGACGGTGCGCGGCGACGCGCTTGCGGCGGAATATCCGAACATTTTCAACCTCGTCAATCCCTGCGACGCAGTGACAAAGGTTCCGCTGGCCGCATGGGGATACGGCCGTGCGGGACAGGATATCGTCCTGCAAAACGACGCGGAGCTCGCCGCGCAGGTTGACGCGGCGATCGCCTCCCTCTCCGCGCTCGCGCCGGATATTCCCGCCTATTACACGCAGCGCCACAGCCTGACCGGCCCCGGCCTCTCTGACGACGGCCTGACGGTGTTCGACGCGATGCTCGCGTTCGGCTCGTCGCTGACGAATCTTTCGGAGCAGAGCGCCGCGCCCTCCTCCCCCGCGCAGCTCGACGCGATTGCGGCGGACAGCGATTTTGCGCCGCTTGCGGCGCTTATCGAAAAAATCTCCGATCCATCGACCGATACCGGCCGCACGGTGCTCTCGCAGCACATGCCCCAGATGTACGCGCAGCTTTTGACGCAAGGAGAATGAGCATGGCATATATTGAGTTTTCGGATGTGAGCAAGATTTACAAAATGGGCGAGCATGAAATCCACGCGCTCGACCGCATCAGCTTCACCGTGGAAAAGGGCGAACTGTGCGTCATCGTCGGCCCCAGCGGCGCGGGCAAAACGACGCTCCTGAACATTCTCGGCGGCATGGACACGGCCACGTCCGGTTCCATCAGACTGGACGGACGCGAAATCAGCCGCCTGTCCTCCCGCCAGCTGACGGAATACCGCCGCGCCGACGTGGGCTTCGTATTCCAGTTCTATAACCTCGTACAGAACCTGACGGCGCGCGAGAACGTCGAGCTGGCCGCCGAAATCTGCAAGAACAGCCTCGATGCGGCCGAAACGCTGGCGCGCGTAGGGCTCGCCGAACGGATGAACAACTTTCCCGCCCAGCTTTCCGGCGGCGAGCAGCAGCGCGTGTCGATCGCCCGCGCGCTGGCGAAGAACCCCAAGATGATCCTCTGCGACGAGCCGACCGGCGCGCTCGACTACAACACCGGCAAGCAGGTTCTGCAGCTTTTGCAGGATACCTGCCGCCAGACGGGCAAAACCGTGCTCATCATCACGCACAACAGCGCGCTTACCCAGATCGCCGATCGCGTCATCCGCGTAAAAAACGGCACGGTCGTCCATATGGAAACCAGCTCCTCCCCGCTGCCTGTTGAAAGGATCGAGTGGTAAACAGTGAAAAGAACGAGAAGGAAAAACATCCTGCGCGGCATTCGCGGAAGCCTCAACCGCTTCCTGTCCATTCTGTTTATCGTCGCGCTGGGCGCGGGCTTCCTCGCCGGGCTTTTCGCCACTACGCCCGATATGGAGGAAAGCGGCGACCGCTATATGGATGAAACGCGCTGGTACGATCTCGACGTAAAAGCATCGCAGGGCTTCACGCGCGAGGACGCGGCGGCCATCGCGCGCACGGCGGGCGTAGAGGCGGTGCAGCCCGCGCGCGTCTTTGACATGGTGCTCACCGACGGCGGCGCGGCGGAATACACCGCGCGCGTCTACGCGCTCTTTGACGCATCCGGCAGAACGCAGCTATGCGACGTGCAGCTGCTCGAAGGGCGCATGCCGCAGGCCGCGAACGAATGCGTACTGCAATCGTCGCTGGGCAGCTATGCCGATCATACTGTCAGGCCCGGCGACACGTTGCGGCTTGCAACGGAGAACCGCAGCTACGAATCCGTTTCCGATTATGTCGCCGCGCAGGAGCTGACCGTCGTGGGAATCGTGCGCAGCCCGATGTGTATCTCGGTCGAGGCGGAATCCTCGTCCGTCGGTTCCGGCTCGATCGGCCTGCACGTGTTCGTGCCCGAGGATTTCTTCGCAGCCGATTTCTACACCGACGTATACGTCTCCGTCGCAGGCGCTGCGCAGGAGAACGCTTTCTCCGGCGCATACGACGCGCTGATCGCCCCCGCAGCCGATGCGCTGGAAGCGCTCGGCGAAACGCGCGCGGCCGCCCGTACCGCCTCCCTGCGCGCCGACGCACAGAGCCGCATCGACGACGCGCAGACCTCGCTCGATCTGTTCGACGGCGTCGCCGCAAAGGAACAGCAGCTTGCGCAGGACAGCGCGGGGCGCGCGCTGCAAACGGCGCAGACCGCGCAGGCGCTGGCCGTTTCGCAAAGCCCGCAGGCCCTGCGCCTGGCAGCGCTGCTCTCCCAGACGGCGCAGAACGTAAAAGCCTCGCTCGAAGCGCAGCAGGCCTCCGCCGCCGATTCCGCCGCGCTTTTCGCGCCGCAGCGCGAAGCGCTCGAAGAAGCCCGCGCGCAGCTTGACGAGCTGGAAGACGGTTTCTGGCTGGTTCGCACGCGCGAGGACGCCGTCGGCTTTTCCAGCTACAAGAGCAACGTTGAAAAGGTTGCGGCGCTGTGCAAGGTGTTCCCGGTGTTCTTCTTCCTCGTGGCGCTGCTCGTCGCGCTGACAACAATGACACGGCTCGTCGAGGAGCGGCGCACCGAAATCGGCACGCTCAAGGCGCTGGGCTTTTCCGACGGAAACGTGCTGGGCGAATATCTGCTCTACAGCCTTTTCTCCTCCTCCGCCGGCTGCGCGCTGGGGTTTGCGGCGGGGTTCCGGCTATTCCCGGCCGTTATCAGCAACGCCTACGGCATGATGTACGTGCTGCCCACGGCGGAAACGCCGTTCCGGCCGCTGATCGCGCTGATCGTCGCCCCGGCGACGGTAGGCGGCATCCTGCTGGCGACGCTCTGGGCGTGCTATGCCTCGTTCCGCTCGTGCCCGGCGCAGCTGATGGTGCCCAAAGCACCCGCAGCGGGCAAGCGCATCTGGCTGGAGCATCTGCCGTTCATTTGGAACCGGCTTTCGTTCACGCGCAAGGTAACGTGCCGCAACCTGTTCCGCTATAAAAAGCGCTTCCTGATGACGGTCGTAGGGCTGGCGGGATGCAGCGCTCTGCTGGTGACGGGCTTCGGCCTGCGCGACTCCATTCACGACATCGTGGAAAAGCAGTTCGGCGAGATCGACCTCTACAGCCTGACGATGGTGCTCGACGACGAAACGTCGCTTTCCTCCGACGGCGCGCTCCGCGATTTCCTCGAGGACGGGGAAGCCGTCGCGTCGTATCTGAACACGGCGACCGAGACGGGACGCGCGTCCTTCGGCGGCGAAAGCTGTCAGGTTACGCTGAGCGTTCCGCGCGATCCGTCGGCCGTTCCGGACTTTATCACGCTGCGCCAGCGCAGGACGGGCGCGGCCATTCCCTTCGGCGCGGGCAGCGCCGTATTGACCGAAAAAATGTGCGAACATCTGGGCGTTGCGGCGGGAGACACGATCACGCTGGAAAACGCCGACGGCAAAAAAGCGCAGGTCACCGTGACGGGCGTGTGCGAAAACTATCTGGCGGCATACGCCTACGTCAGCCCGGACGTGTATGAAGCCGCCTTCGGGAAAGCGCCGCAATACAGGACGGTGCTGGTGAACCTCATCAGCGAGGACGATCTGGACGGCGTGACGACCCGCGCGCTTTCCTCGGGACATGTGGTGTATACCCGCGCTTCGCGCAGCATCCGCGACGCGTTCGCCGATACGGTCAAAAGCATCGACGCGATCGTACTGGTGCTGATCCTTTCGGCGGGCATCTTGTCGATGGTGGTATTGTATAACCTCACCAACGTCAACATCTGCGAGCGCAAGAAGGAGCTGGCCACGCTGCGCGTGCTGGGGTTCTATGAGCGCGAAACCGAACGGTATATCTTCCGCGAAACGAACTTCCTCAGCGCGCTCGGCTCGCTGCTGGGGCTGTTCGCGGGCGTCTGGCTGCATCATTTCATCGTGCGCACGGTGGAAGTGGATATGGTCATGTTCGGCCGGAGCATCTATCCGCTCAGCTTCGTCTACGCCTTCGCCATCTCCATGCTCTTCACCTTCCTCGTCAACCGCATCATGCGCCGGAGCATCCGTTCGGTGGACATGGTGGAATCGATGAAAGCAAACGACTGACCCTGCATAAAAATCCCTCCGCAGGCGCGCCCGCGGAGGGATTTTTGCTTTTTGCTTTTCAGCCGAAATACTGCGCCATTTCGGACGTCCGGCGCATCTGATCGACATGGAACGGGCAGCGGCTGTTGCAGTAGCCGCAGAAGCGGCAGTCGTCGGCGTTCACGGTCAGCTTGCCGTAATGGTTGGCGGCCATGGCGTCGCCCGCCAGCGCAAGGTCGTAGTATTTGTTGACCAGCCCGATGTTGATCCCCGCCGGGCAGGGCTGACAATGGTTGCAATAGACGCAGTTACCGGCGGCGCTTTCGGGCGTAAACCGCCCGATGACGGAATAATCCCGCTGCTCCGCAGGCGCGTCCGCAAAGCCGAGCAGCGCGCCGAGATCGTCCATCCCGCGCACGCCCGGAACTGCGGCCAGCACGCCCGGGCGGTCGATCGCGTATTGCAGGCACTGATAGCGCGTCAGCGCTTCATGGAACGGCGAAGTTTCGGCCGCAAGCAGCTTGCCGCCGTGGAACGGCTTCATCACCGAAACACCTACGCCCTCCGTCTCGCATCGGCGCAGAAGCGCTGCGCGCTCCGAAACGCTGCCGACGCCGTATTCGTCGCCCTGCTCGAGATCGTACGCGGGAGTCAGCGAGAACATCATCATATCCATCGCGCCGGTATCGAGCAGCCGGTTCGCCACCGACGGCGTATGCGACGAGAACCCCAGATGGCGCACGCGCCCCTCGGCCTTCATCGCTTTTGCAAACTCGAAAACGCCGTTTTTCATCAGCGCTTCGTAATCGTCGTCATCGTCCACACAATGCAGGAAGCCGAAATCGGCGTAGTCTGTGCCGAGCGTTTTCATTTCCCATTCGAACGTCTCGCGGATCTTCTGCACGCTGCGCGACCAGCCGTATTCCCCCTCGGCGTTATACACCGCGCCGAAATGCAGCTGAAAGAACACCTTTTCGCGTTTGCCCCGCGATGGCCCTGCCAAACGGCGCGTACACGTTCGCCGCGCCCGCGCACAGGTCGAAGAAATTGATTCCGTGTTCGATCGCCGTGCGGACGGTCTGTTCGATTTCCGCGCCGCCCGCGCTCTGAATGCCGCCTATGCCGATCCCCAGCACGCTGAAGCGCTCATTTTCGCCGCCGTGCGGCAGTTTTCAGTATTCCATCCCGAAAAACTCCTTTTACTCCTTCACAGTCTTATCCAACAGTTCAGGAGTTTCAAGCAGATGCTTGAGATAATGGATGCTGTTGGCGAAATACACGCCGTCGGCGATGCGTTCGTCGACGGTGACGCTCAGATCGACCGCCTCGCGAAGTTCCTCCGTGCCGTCCTCGCGCAGGAAGCGCTTTTTGTATTTCTCGCCGATAATGATGAAAATGGAGTTCGTGCCCCAGTTGGCCAGATGATGATACTGCGCGTTCATGCGGATGCTGCCGAGGTTGGAAATGAACACCGTGCTGGTGTACGGATCCTCGCGCTGCACGGACGCGGGCATTCTGCCGCGCTTTTCCAGGAAGTTCAGCGCGGCCATAATCAGATCTGTAATCACGCGCGGCATGCCCATAATCACGTCCATCACGTCGGTCGTGCCGTCGGTCTTTTCCTTCTTGCGCACGTCGTATACGAAACTGCGCACCTTCTGGTACATCTGCTCAATCATCGTCCGCTCGTCGTCGAGATCGACGCGCAGGATGGAAATCGCCTCGGCTGCGTGGTCCTCAAACTTCTTTTTGACGACGAAGGAATAGGAAATCTCCTTTCGGTCATAGTAGCGGTTGCGCGCGATAAACCGGTTGAGCAGCGGACGCTCGTAGATGGTTTTCGTCAGCGCGGCGAGAATCGCATGAAACAGGGTATACTTGAACTCGACGCCCTCGACGTTTTTCGCCTTCAGCCATGCGTTGAGGGCGGTCAGTTCGACGGTTTCGGTCATGACGGCTTCGTTGTCGGTGCGGTTGGGCATGATGTAGGGCATGATCTGATGCATGCTGTCAAGCCCGCGTACAAGCCATGCGTCGGGCCGGTCGCCGCGGCGGCGGGGTCGCTGTTCGATTGCCATGAGGTTCATCCTCCTGTAAAAAAGATATGATTCCGATAAAGAATTCTGCCGCGCGGCCTTTTATCCGCCGTGCAGCGCAAAAATAAACATATTTCTATACGCCGCCGAAACGGGAAATTCCTGCACGCCGCTTCCAAAAAATGAGCGGCGCGGGAAGC
>SFFS01000135.1 GCA_004557805.1 Clostridiales bacterium
GCAACGCCGAGAGAAGAATATTTGCCGCCGCTTTTGCCGTGGCCGCGCTGGTCTGCCATCAGCACATTGTACCCTGCCTCCCGGCAGAGCCAGAATGCCGCGCAGCCGTCCCGGAAGCGGCGAGAGCGCGCTCTCCGCGTCCGTGCGGGCGCGGACAAAAATCCGGCGCGTCTGCGCCGGAAAATCGTTCATACCGCGCGCAAGCTCCGCGCCGGAAAGAGAGGGCATTTGCAGCGCTTCCAGCGCCTGCGCGGCCTGCTGCGCGCCCTCGAGCGCCGCGCGGAAGGCTTCCAGCCCGGCGGAATCGACCTGAAAGCCCAGGCCGACGAGATATTCGCGGATGTAGCCGCCGTCAGCCATTCGCATCCCTCCCCGCTTCCACGGCGCGCCGCGCGTTTTCGGCCTGCACCTGCATCAGCTCGTGCGCGTCGGCAAGATCGGAAAACGTATACGTGCCGTCGTACAGCTCGCGCTGCCGCCACAGCCCCGCGGCCACCGGCGCGAACAGATAGCCGTCGAGGTTCACGGCCTGCGCGGGCTCGAAGGAGCAAAAAGCGCACCGAGCAAACTCGATGCGCTTTCGCCGAAAAAATCGCCCAGCCCCCATTTGAGCGCCTCGGCGCAGAGCGCCAGCGCCGTGACGGGATCGTGCGAAAGCTCGGCCACGCCGTAGCGGCCCTCCGCGTCGACGCACGCGGCCCAGCCGAGTTTCATTTTTTTGCAGCAGAACCGCAGGCATTTCGTAACCAGCGAGTCCACTTCCGCGTCGGTCAGCGCGGATATGGCCGCGCATAGCGCGGTCAGAACGCCGCCGTCCGCGCCGTCCGCGAGCTGCCGCGCGACCGGGGCCAGCTTGGCCAGCGTCAGCCGCGCCAGCTGAAGCCCCGCCACCGGCGAGAACTTTTCGACGCGGTATTCGCAGCCGCCGATTTCGACATAGCGAAAAACTTCTTCCGCCATCGCTTAGCCCTCGATGCTGCCGCACAGGAACGTCCAGCCGACCGTCTGGCCCGTCTGCTGGAAGTTTTCGTCCGGCAGTTTTTTGACGCACGCGTTTGAAAATGCGATGCTGTCGCCCGTTACGGGGTTCTCCAGCAGGCCGGAAAACGCCGCCCAGTCGGCCGTGTCGCCCGACAGAAGCGCGCGGCAGGCGTTTTTGAGCCATTTGTGCGCGCTGCTCGTCTGCTGCAGGGTGAAGCTGATTTCGCCGTTGCGCGCCGCGATTTTGCTCGTCATCACCGAGCCGTCGTGCGCTACGTCCTGCCGGCTGACGTCCTGCGAGCGCGTGACCGTGATCTGCCCGACGCCCTGGCCCGTCATCACGCACTGGCCGATCGAAGGATGGTTCAGGACCAGCGCGACGTCAGAAAACGAATAAGCTGTAAACATGCGAGTTATCCTTTCTTGCGGGGAGGGAGAAAGGAAAGCCCCTCCCCAGGGTTCTTTGGGAGATGCGGGGGAGTTCAGGGCGCGTCTGAAATTTTCCTGAGGCTTCGGCTCGGCGCCTATTTCTTTTTCAGACGCGGCCCGGGAAAGGGTACGACGTTTTCTCCGGCGACGGCGCTGCAAAAGCGCTCGCAGCCGGGAGAGTCGGGTTTGCGGACCGTGCCGTGCGGGCCGGTGCAGTGACCGCAGCGCACCGGGACGAACCACAGGCCTTCCAGCCGGTAATGCTGGCAGAAATGGATGCAGTTTTTGCAGAACGTTTCTTTCATGCGTTTCACCTCTGAAATTCAGTATAGAGTTTATTCCAGTATAAATCAATAGTGGAATAAACTCTCAAGTATCATTTGCCCGAGGTGATATTCATGGGGTATCGTGAACGCATTCGGGCATTGCGCGAGGATCGCGATTTGACGCAGCGGCAGATTGCAGCGCTTCTGCATGTGAGCCAGAAGACGTATTCCGATTATGAGCTGGGCAAAACTCGAATCCCCGTAGACAGTCTGATTGCGCTTGCCCGTTTTTATGACGTGGACATGAACTACATCAGCGGGCTGACCCGGCAGAAAACGCCTTTTCCGGGAGAAACGAGGGAGAGACAATAGCTTTGGGGAGAGCCGGGAAAATGGCGCGCAGGCAAACGCATGCCGCGCTGATTCAGCGATTTTTCCGGCCGCGGCGAGAGAGAAAGGGCGAATCTCTTCGCAAAAGTGCGGAGAGGGGCGCGGGAAATGCGAGTTTCCGCTGTGGCGACGAAAGGGAACGCAGGGTCAACAGCAAAAGAGGCAAAGGGATAATGTGCACATTCTCTTTTGTTGTGTTGACGTTCCCTTCGTGCTGTTATAGCGCCTTCCAAATGCAACGGCGGAAAGCAAAGAAACGCTTTTGCAAACAAGGGAGAGGGAACTGCGAGTTTTCGTTGAGGTGGCGAAAGGGAACGCGGGGTCAACAGCAGAAGCGGCGAAAAAGAGATGATGTGCGTAGAACACATCCCTTTTCGTCGTGTTGACGTTTCCTTCGTGCCATTATAGCGCTTTCCAAACGCAACGGCGGAAAGCAAACCCCTTTCCTAAAATTGGAAAATGCGAGAACTGCGAGTTCTCGCTGAGGTGGCGAAAAGGAACGGGGGTCAACAGCAAAAGAGGCAAAGGGGTAATGTGCGTAGGACACATTCTCTTTTGCCGTGTTGATGTTCTCTTCGTGCCTCCTTCTCAACGTAACGAAGAAAAGGGGAAAAACTTCCCTTTTGAACTGAAAGGCGGAAATCGCGAGTTCTCGCCGAGGTGGCGGAAGGGAACGTGGACAACAGCAGAAGCAGCGAGGGGGCAATGTGTGTAAAACTCATTCCTTTTTGTCGTGTTGACGTTCCCTTCGTGCCTCCTTCTCAACGTAACGAAGAAAAGGGGAAAAACTTCCCTTTTGAACTGAAACGCGGGAACTACGAGCTTTCGCTGTGGCGGCAAAAGGGAACGAGGTCAACTTAATGGCAAGAACGAGAAAGGGTAATGTGCGCAGGACACATTCTCTTTTGCCGTGTTGACGTTCTCTTCGTGTCCCCTTCTCAACGTAACGAAGAAAAGGGGAAAAACTTCCCTTTTGAACTGAAACGCGGGAACTACGAGCTTTCGCTGCGGCGGCGAAAAGGGACGCGGCCAACAGCAGAAGCAGCGAGGGGGAATGTGCGAAGAATACATGCCCTTTCGCCGTGTTGACGTTCTCTTCGTGTCGTTGTGCCGTTATAGCCCCGCCCAAACGCAATGGAGGAAAGCAAAAACGCTTTCCTAAAACTGGGAAATGCGGGAACTGTGAGTTTCCACTGCGGCGGCGAAAAGGGACGCGGCCGACAGCAGAAGCGGCAAGGGGGAATGTGCGAAGAATACATGCCCTCTCGTTGTGTTGATGTTTTCTTCATGCTGTTATAGTTCCTATCGAAACGCAGCAGTGGAAAGCAAAAAATCTCTCCCTAAACCGGGAGGTGCAGGAACCTCAGGTTCCTGCCAGGGGGTACAGGGGGACGGAGTCCCCCTGTCGTCCCCCCTGTCGTCTCCCCGTCACCTGTCAACGACGACCTTCACGGCGACGGACTCGACCGCGCCCGCGAGTTTGAGAGCGACGTAGATGGGCGGGGATTTGCGTGCGGCGCGATCGGCGTCGGACTGCTCGTCGAGGGACTCGCTGAGGACGGCGAAGCCGGGCAGGGGATCGCCGGTGCGGAGCGTGAGCAGATCGGGCTGAGTCCATATGCCGTCGCCGAGGAAGCCGGTGCGCACGGCCTTCTGGCATGCGGCGGCTACGGCGGCCTTGAGCTGGGTCATGCCGGATTCGGTCTGCGGCACCTTCGTTTTGGTATTGCACAGCAGGTCGGCCACTGCCAGGCGGATGTTGGAGGCGAGCTGATCGAGCCCGAGACGGGTGTCGAACGGCTCGCCGTCGGTCATTACGCCGCGCTCGAGCACGGAATACGCGCCCGCGCGGCGGACGTATGCGTTGGCGTTGGCGGCACGAACGGCGGAAAGCTCGGTTTCGGTCAGCGCGTCGGGGGTCACGCCCGCAAGGGGCTTGTAGGCGAGCGTATAGGCGCTGCCCGCCGTGCCGTCGTTCGCGCCCATGGCGCAGCCGCACAGCGCCGCGCCGGCATACTGCGCCGTCTGGGTGTAAAGCGCGAGGGTGCGGGCATATTTTGCCGCGCCCAGCGCGGCGAAAACATCGGTCTGCTGCGTGTCGATCACACAGGCGCGGGGGGAAGCCTCGGCGGCTGCGGCGAGGGCGAGGGCCTCGTCCTTGGCGAGCGCGGCGCAGGGGCAGAACAGATACCACGCGGCGGAATCGGCGGCGCAGGCCGTGAAGCACGCGGCCCAGGTTTCGGAGGCGGTTTTGGCGGCCACGACGAGGCGCGCGGGCCGGGGCGACTGCGCGAAATAAGTCAGCGCGGCCTTGTATTCGGGGCTGCCGGCGGTGAAACCGTCGTCGAGCAGCGCGGCCGCGGAGGAATATACGCGCGTGCGCGTGCCGGAGGGCAGCTTGCCGGACGCGCCCGCAAGGCAGGCCGCGCCGAAGCCCTCGCGGGCGGCGGGCAGCCCGGACAGCGAGACGGTTACGGAGACGAGATCGTCAAGATTGAGCATCGGTTACTCCTTTCGTTTGCACCTGCGCGCTGGCGAAATAGTCCGCGCGCTGCGTGCGGGAAGCGGCCTGGTACAGCGTCAGCGCAAGGTCGCACCGCTCCCACCAGCGGCCGCCGGAAAGCTCCGGCACGCGGCGGGGCGCTGCGGGCGGACGCGTCAGGTACAGTTTTTTTCGGCGCAGAACGCGCCGGACGGATTCGCTTGCGAGGCCGTCGCGGACAAGGCGCGCGTCTTCCGCGGCGCGGGGACCGTAAAAGACAAGCAGCGCGGCGTGCGCATCGCAGCGGGAGAGCGTTTCGCACAGCGCGTCGGCGGAAGCGTCGTATTCGCGCTGCGTTTCGGTGAAGGCGGCGTAGGGCTCGTCGGCGGGCGTGACGCGCAGAAAACATACGTTCTCCGCGCGCGAGAAGCCCGGCAGCGCGCCCGGATCGGACGCGGCTGGCCAGCTGCGGCGCACCCGGCGCTGCGCGGCGGCGGTGGTTTCATCTACGCCCAGACAGGCGCACACGGCGGAAAACAGCGCGTCCTCTACGCGCTCCGACGCGGAAGCGGACTCGGTCATTCTTCGCTCCTTTCCGTGCCGGAGCGCACGGCTACGGCCTGGATATAGCCGCACGCGTCCCAGCGCCTGACGCTTGCCACGCGATAGCGCGCGCCGCGCCACTCGATCTCGTCGGCGGGGCGGTCCTGCCCTGCCGCATATACCGGCGTGGTCGTATACACCGCGATGGCCGCGCTTTCGCGGTCGCCCTCGGGCAGCTGTTCCAGCGCGTCCGCTCCGGCGGGCTGAATCACGCCTACTGCGTATACCGGCGATTCGCTCGTTTCCAGCCGGCCGCGCGACCATGCGCCCGCGCGCCGCCAGACCGTGAACGGCGCGGCCCCGAGCGAAGGCGCGCCAAGCAGGCGGGAGAGGTTCATAAAAACTCCTTTCAGGGGACGGGGGGGACGATGGAGACGAAGGGGACGATTTGGGAACCCTTCCTTTAGAAAAAGGAAGGGTTCCCAAGCCCTCCTAAGGAAATCATTTTTTGCGCAGGTTGTTTTGTGGGGGCAGGAGTGGGCTGTGCGGGGCAGGGAAGGAGACAAACGGGGGGATTCTGGAAAAAGGAAAGGTTTCCAAGCCCTCCCAAGGGAACCATTTTTTTGCGCAGGTTGTTTTGTGGGAGGAGGAGCGGGCTGTGCGGGGCAGGGAAGGAGACGCAGCGGGGGGATTCTGGAAAAAGGAAGGGTTCTCAAGCGCTCCCAAGGAAACCATTTTTTGCGCAGGTTGTTCTGTGGAGCGGGACGGCCCCGCAACATATCGAATCATTCCCGGGAGAGCGCGAGAGGGATGCGGCTCTCTCGCATTCATTTCGGCCCCGCCTGCCGCACCTCGTAACTGATCGCGCGCCGGAGCGTTCCCGTTTCGACGAGGGGCGCGCCGCCGCGCTTCTGCGAGAGGGTGGAAGGGGCGTTGGGCGGCCAGGGCGCTGCGTCGTAATAGGCGAGGACGGCGGCCTGCGCGGCCTGGCCGGCCGTTTCGAGGGCGGAGCGAGGGGAGCCGCCGTCGAGCGCGGATAGGAGAGCCTCGCGCATCGCGCCCGCAATGCTTTCCACGGCGCCGTCCATTGCGGGCTCCAACAGGGGACGCGCCGGAATCCCCTTCTGCGGCGAGCCGTGCTCGTGCAGGCACAGAAGCGCCGCGCTGCCGATTGAACCGCCGCGCGCGTCGTTCGCTTCGGGAACGCCTACGGCGTAGCGCAGAGAATTCAGCGCGGTCAGCGCTGAAAAATCAGGCTCCGTCACGGGATGTACAGGCACGGGCGGCCAAGCGCGCGGGCGAGCGTGGCGAACTGGCGGCCATAGGCGGTCTCAAAAAAGCAGCCCCAGCCGCGCGAGGTTTCGGCCGCAGCGTAGGATACGCTGACCTCGCCGGCCGTTTCGCTCGTGACGCTGCCGCGGCGGCGGCCCGCTTCAACGAGCGGCCCGCGACCCTCGCCTTCGGGCGTCGACGCGAGGTACAGCGTGAGAAAATGCGCCACGAACAGGCGCATTCCCTCGCGCCAGAGCGCGTGCCAGCGGTTTTCGCGCACCACAGCCGCAGCCATGGCGATGTACGTTTCTACGAGCGTGTCCGGCGCAAGCTCCGCGGTGAACGCGGGCATCGCCGCGCGGAAATCGGAAACGGTATAGGACAGGAAAATCACCTCCGGATGTTTTGCGGAAAGCGCGGAAAAATGGTTTTCTTCAGTGGGA
>SFFS01000136.1 GCA_004557805.1 Clostridiales bacterium
CGCCACGTGAATGCCGAAGCTCTTATCGGCTCCGCCGCGCTCGATGCGCCGCAGGAAAATCACATCTTCGCCGCGTTCCTTCACCGCAATGCGGTAATTGACCACGCCGTCGAGCCGCCCTTCCAATTCCGAAAGCTCATGATAATGCGTGGCGAACAGCGCCTTCGCGCCCTGCAGCTTCTGAACGATATACTCCACCACCGCCCAGGCGATCGACAATCCGTCGAACGTGCTCGTGCCGCGGCCGATTTCATCGAGAATCAGCAGCGAACGCTGCGTCGCGTTGCGCAGAATCTGCGCTGTTTCGCTCATCTCCACCAGGAAGGTCGACTGCCCGCCGGCCAGGTCGTCCGACGCGCCGATGCGCGTAAAAATCCTGTCCGTAAGCGTAATTTTCGCCGAATCAGCCGGAACAAAGCTGCCCAGATGCGCCATGAGCACAATCAGCGCAACCTGCCGCATGTAGGTGCTCTTGCCGGCCATGTTCGGGCCGGTAATGATGAGCATGCGCATATCCTCGCGGTTCATCGTCGTATCGTTGGGCACGAACGAATCGCCCTGCAGCATCTGCTCGACGACCGGATGACGGCCATTGACGATCTCGATCGCGCCGTCCTCGGTGATTTCCGGACGCACGTAGCGGTTTTCGTCCGCCACCTGCGCAAGCGACAAAAGCGCGTCGAGCGTCTTGAGCGCCTCCGCCGTCTGCTGCATACGTGGAATCGCTTCAGCCAGCGTCTGCTTCAGTTCGGCAAACAGCTGCGCTTCCAGCCGGATCGACCGTTCCGATGCACCGAGGATCTGCTTTTCCATTTCCTGCAGTTCCGGCGTAGTATAGCGCTCGCAGTTGGCCAGCGTCTGACGGCGCACATAGCGAAGCGGCACGAGATTGTAGTACGATTTCGTAACCTCGATGCAGTAGCCGAAAATCTTGTTGTAGGGAATCTTCAGCGTTTTAATGCCCGTCTCCTCGCGTTCGCGCTGCTCCATGGCGGAAATCCATTCCTTGCCGTTTTTCGCAGCCGCGCGCAGATCGTCCAACTCCTTGCTGTAGCCGGACAGAATGAACCCGCCGTCGCCCATCAGGCTCGGCGCGTCCGGGTCAATCATTTTTGCAATGCGTTCGCTCACATCGTCGAGCGGGTCGAGTTTTTCGCGCAGCGCGCCGAGCGCCTCGCTTTTGCAGCCGCTGAGCAGCGTCTGGATTTTCGGCACGCACGCAAACGAGTTCCCCAGCGCCAGACAGTGCTGCGGATTGAGCGCATTATATGCAATTTTGCCTACGATACGCTCCACATCGCGCACCTCGCGCAGCGTTTCGCGCAGATCATGCATGCGCATGGGCGAAGAAAGCAGTTCCTCTACACATGAAAGCCGCGCCTCGATGGCCTCTTTCGTGCCCAGCGGCTGCTCCACCCAGCCGTGCAGGAGCCGGCCGCCCATTGCGGTAACGGTCTTATCGATCAGGCCGAGCAACGTTCCTTTTCCCGTCGTGCCGCGCAGCGTGCGCACCAGTTCGAGGTTGCGCCGCGCCGTTGCGTCGAGTACCATATACTGGCCCGTATAGACGCGCCGGAGCGCGCGCAGGTGCTGCATGGCGTTGCGCTGCGTATCGTTGATATATTCCAACAGCGCTCCCGCCGCGCTCACAGCCAGCTTCTGGCCCTCCAGGTCGAACGCCGCCAGCGTCTGCGCATGAAAATGCTCAAGCACGCGCTTTTTTGCGGCGGTATATTTCCAGGCGGGCGTCGAATAGGACGACAGGGCCGCAGGATATTTCAGCGCTGTCAGCGCTGAAAAACTGTCCGCATCCGTAATGATTTCGCGCGGCTCGATACGCGTCAGCTCGCAGGACACCTGCGGCATGCCGCCCGCGATTTCCATGGCCATGCATTCGCCGGTGGAAACGTCGGCATAGGCGACGCCCGCCTTCGTACCGTCGAGTATGACGGCCAGAAGGAAGTTGTTCTGCTTTTCGTTGAGCATCGACTGGTCGATCACCGTGCCGGGCGTCACCACGCGAATCACGCCGCGCTCGACGAGCGGCCGCGCTTCCTTCGGATCGGTCAGCTGTTCACAGATGGCTACCTTGTAGCCCTTATCGACCAGCTTGCGAATATACGTCTCCGCAGCGTGATACGGAATCCCGCACATGGGCGCGCGCTTTTCCAGGCCGCAGTCGCGGCCCGTCAGCACCAGCTCCAGTTCGCGCGATCCCGTCTCCGCATCCTCGAAGAACATTTCATAAAAATCGCCGATTCTGTAAAACAGCAGCGCGTCTGGGAATTCTTCCTTGACGGTCAGGTACTGCCGCATCATCGGAGTCAGGGCCATTCGGGGGCCTCCTTATCTTCTGCTGAAACCAGTTCCGCCTTGAGCGTGTTGTGTCCCGCGGCCGTCACGCGCACGCGCGCGAACGAGCCGATCAGCGATTCGTCGCCGTCAAAGTTGATGGTGATATTCCGCGTGCACTTGCCTGCCACCTGCCGCGCGTCGCGCTTGGAAACCTCTTCCACCAGCACGCGCTGCTCGCTTCCCACGAGGCCTGCAAGGACTTCGGCGCTGATGCGCTCCTGCGTTTCAATCAACCGCGCAATGCGCTCGGAGGAAACCTCCTGCGGCACGGGATTGGGCATCGCGGCCGCGCGCGTCCCCTCTCGCGGCGAATAAACGAACGTATACGCGGAATCATAGCGCACCCGTTCGACAAGCGAAAGCGTATCCTCGAAATCCGCGTCGGTCTCGCCGGGGAATCCGACGATGATATCCGTCGTCAGCGCAATGTGCGGCATCGCCTTTCGCAGCGATTCCACGCGCCGCAGATACGTCTCGCGGTCGTAAATGCGGTTCATTGCCTTCAGAATCGCATCGCTGCCCGACTGCACCGGCAGATGAAAATGGTGCGCGCAGTGCTTCGACGAGGCCATGGCCTCGATCAGTTCCTCCGAAAGATCCTTCGGGTGCGAGGTCATGAAGCGCAGGCGCGGCACGCCCAGCGCGTCCAGCCTGCGGATGAGGCCTGGGAACGTCGCGCCGTCGTCGCGGTCGTTGCCGTAAGAGTTGACGTTCTGCCCCAGCAGCATAATTTCCTGCGTGCCGCCCTCGAGCAGCCGCTCGGCCTCGCGCAGAATATCATCCTCCGAACGCGACCGCTCGCGGCCGCGCACATACGGCACAATGCAGTATGAGCAGAAATTGTTGCAGCCGTACATAATCGAAAGATACGACGTGATTTTGCTTTCGCTGCTGCACGGCAGCCCCTCCGCTATGCAGCCGTCCGTCTCTTCGATGCTGATGACCTGCCGCCGCGTTTCCAGCGCGCGTTCAAGGATCGAGGGAAACTTATGCAGGTTGTGCGTACCGAAGGCAATATCGAAGAACGGATACTGCCGCAGAATCACCTTCGCCATGCGCGGCTGCTGAATCATGCAGCCGCAGGCGCACAGCACCAGCCGCGGGTTCTGCCGCTTGAGTTCCTTCAGCCACGTCATGTTGCCCAGCGCCTTGCGCTCGGCGTTATCGCGGATGCAGCAGGTGTTGAAAAGGATCAGCTCGGCCTCCTCGCGCGCGGCGGCGGGCGTCATGCCCATCTCGTCCATCATGCCCGCGAGAATTTCGGAATCATGCGCGTTCATCTGGCAGCCGTAGGTTACGATAAAATATGATTTCGGCCTGTCTTCGATTTCCCGCACGCGGCGCGCGGCTTCGCGCTGCTCGGCCATCTCCTGCTCAGTTACCTGTATCGTCTTGCGGCTCATGCGCTTCCTCCTTTGCAATTACAACGTTTTGCGGCAATCCGATTTCCCACAGCGTCGCGGCGATTTTTCCGTTCGCGTTCAGCGCGGTCAGGCTTTCGTCTCCGCTCGCTCTGCGTCTGCGGACCTGACGCAGCAGCGCGTGCGCAGCAGCGCGCGGGTTCTCAATCCGCCCTTCGCCGCGGCAGCGCGGGCACGCCTCGAACAGTTCGTTTTCCGCAGCGCCCCAGAGCGGGCGGCGCGTCATTTCCAGCAGGCCTGCGCCGGTAAACCCGTGAATGCGGCGTTTCGCACGGTCAGGCGCAAGCGCCTGTTCAAAAGCTTCCAAAACCGACCGTCGGTCTTCTTCGAGTTCCATGTCCACAAAATCGATCACGATGATTCCGCCCAGATCGCGCAGGCGAACGAGCTTCGCAATCTCCCGCGCAGCCTCGCAGTTCAGCTTCAAAAGCGTGGTTTCGAGGTTCTTCTTTCCGGTGAATTTGCCGCTGTTCACATCGATTACCGTCATCGCCTCGCAGCGGTCGATCACCAGAAACGCGCCGCTGTCGAGCCATACGCGCCGGCGAAGCGCCTTTTCAATCCGGTTCTCAATCGCATCGTCAAACGGCGCGAATTCAACTTCGCAATTCAAATCGCGCGCCGCACGGGCGGCAAGATCGCTTTCATCATGCACAAGCGCGGGCGCTTTTTTGAAGCGATACAGCGCATGCGCATGCCCCCATTCGGCCTGCAGCTGCGCCAGATCTTCCCGAATTTCCTCTTCCGAAGCGTTTTCAGAGGCCGTGCGCGCTATCGCGCCCATTCCCTCCGGCGCGGCCCGCTGCAAAAGCGAAAGCAATTCTTCGCGCCGGGCTTCCTCTTCGATTTTTCGCGAAACGCCGAAGCTCGTCATCGTCGGCAGCAACACGGCGTAACGCCCTGCCAGCGCAGGGTTCATCGTCACCTTCGGCCCCTTGTCTCCGCCGGGTTCCTTGACAATCTGTACGATGATTTCGTCGCCCGCCCGGAGCGGCGTCTTTCGCTGCGGCGCGCCAACCGTCGCGTCGCGCGCGGCGGGCGGAAGATCATCCAGCGAGAGAAACGCATTCTTTTCGTCGCCGATGTTGACGAACGCCGCGTTCATCCCCTTCAGCAGCTTTTCCACGCGCGCCTTATAGAGATTGCCGAGCCGGCCGCCCTTTCCATCGCGATAGGAGACTGCAAGCTCTACCGGCTCTCCGTTTTCCAGCACAGCCAGCCGCGTCTCGTCTCCGATGCGGTCGGCAATGATTTTTCTCTCGATCATTTACAGCTCCATCAGACCGACCGGCAGTCGGTCTTTTTCACCCCACAGCTTCAGCCGTTTCAGCTGGTAATCCGGCAGTTCCACCCCCGCCTGTTCCGCCAGCGTTTTCAGCAGCAAATCAGCTTTGAGCGCCTTTTGCTCCATTGCGTCCACACGCAGATAAAAAACCGTTTCATCGCCCTGCGCTTCCGCGCGCAGTTCGTGGATCATCGGGCGAATATCGCAAAGCTTCTCCGTGCTTTTTGTCTTGCGCACGGCCTGAATTTCCGTTCGCGCCAGCAGCGCGTTCACATTCGCCGCCATCGCTTCAGATGCCTCGCATCTGTCCATGCGCGCCTCGTAGGATGCGGTCATCAGCGCAGCCATCAGCTTGGGATGATCGTCCTCCACCAGCCGCACGTTCACCATCGGCAGCGACGCAGGCAGCGCTCCGGGCAGTTCGCGGCGGAACATCTCCTCCGTCGCATCCGGCTCCACGCCGACCTCAAAAAGTTCTTCGTCTCCCGCAACGCCAACGGCCAGCGGCGAGGCGAACGACAAAAGCGCATGCGGGTTAAACCCGTTGGAATAGCGAATCGGCAGCCCGCTGCGGCGCAAAGCGCGCTGTATGGCGCGCTGCATGTCCAAATGACCGATATGCCGCACCTGCGAGGTCTTTTTGAACGCTACGATCATTCGCATCTCTGGCACACCTCCATCAGCCCACAGCCGCGGCAGCCAAGGCGGCAGTCGGGCGTGGTTTCCACGCGCGCGGCGCGTTCCATTTCCAGCTTCAGGAATCGCTGCGTAACGCCTGCGTCTATAAACGCCCACGGCAGCAGCTCGTCGAAGCTGCGGCGGCGGTTCGCATAAAACGCGGGATCCACTCCGCAGGCTGCGAACGCTTCCATCCACGTATCAAACTTGAACTGCTCCGACCAGCTGTCAAAGTTGCAGCCGCGTTTCCATGCCTCATACAGCACGTCAGCCATGCGGCGATCGCCGCGCGCAAAGCATGCTTCCAGCATCGATACATGCGGCTCATGCCAGCGGAAATCGACGCTCTTGAGCGGACGGAGCACATCGCGCAGGAACTGCTGCTTTTGTTGGATCATTTCGATCGTATCCTGCGGTTCCCACTGGAAGGGCGTGAACGGCTTGGGCACAAACGACGATACGCTGACCGTCACCCGCAGTCCGCGCGGGCGTTCGCCCTTGGGAATTGCGAAGTATTCCGATACGACGGCGCGCGCCGTTTCCATAATGCCATTGAGGTCCTCTTCCGTTTCCGTCGGCAGGCCGATCATGAAATACAGCTTGATTGCGTTCCAACCGCCGGAAAACGCGTCGTGCGCCGTGCGGCGAAGATCTTCCTCTGTAACGCCCTTGTTGATGACGTCGCGCATGCGCTGCGTTCCGGCTTCAGGCGCAAAGGTCAGGCTGCTCTTGCGCACCTTCTGCGTCTGCTCAAGCGATTCGCTCAACGGCTTATCGAGCCGCAGAGACGGCAGCGACAGCGACACGCGCTCCTTTTCAAACCGCGCGTTCAGTTCGCGCGTCAGCTGCGGCAGGCAGGAATAATCGCCCGTTGAAAGCGACGAAAGCGAAATTTCGTCGTAACCGGTGCTCTTCGTCAGCTTTTCGGCCAGCTTCGTCAGCGTTTCCACCCTGCGCTCGCGCACCGGCCGGTAAAGCATCCCCGCCTGGCAGAAGCGGCAGCCGCGCGTGCAGCCGCGTATGACCTCG
>SFFS01000137.1 GCA_004557805.1 Clostridiales bacterium
AAACTCGAACCGCTCAGTTCTTTTTTTCCTGCGCTCGCGCTAAAAAATCGGTTCCCGCGCCCTGCGCCGCACTGCATTTGCCGCTTCTGCGGCGTTCATGCCGCGCGCATTAAGCAGCAGCGCCCCGCCTGCGCCAGGGCGGACTCGCATCGCCGCATGCGCACCGCTGGCGAAAAGCACTGCGTCCGCCGCGCCGCCCTCCTCCAGTCTTGCCGTCTCAAACCCCATCGCAGCCAGTTCCGCCGCCAACGGATCGAGCCCGCGCTCATAAAGAATCCTCACAGAGTTCATCCCTCCTTATCAAAGAGCGCCGTTGTCCTCTTTGAGTTTTCCAGCAGACATCAGCGCCCTGCACTTCTCGTTTCAGGCTTTGCGCTCCATTTCCGCATTCATGCATCGGGTTTAGCTCGTCCGCGCGCCTGCGGGCGCGCGAACGTTGCGCGCTTCTTCGGGCGGCTGCGCCGCACAAAGAGGACGGCGGGGCGCTGCCCCACACCCCGGCAGGAACCTTCGCCGGCGCTCAATCGTCGCATTCTCCCTCCGGTCGACTGCTCGTTTCGCATCGCGCCTTCGGCTCGCTGTTTCGTCCGCTGGCCGCGCTCACCTTCGGCATCCTGCGCCTCCCACTTTGGGTTTTGCATTTCTCATCCACATTCATGCATCGGGTTTAGCTCGTCCGCGCGCCTGCGGGCGCGCGAACATTGCGCGTTTCTTCGGGCGGCTGCGCCGCACAAGGAGAACGGCGGGGCGCTGCCCCGCACCCCGGCAGGAACCTGAGGTTCCTGCACCTCCCACTTTAGGCTTTAACCTTTGCCTCGCGCTCACCTTCGGCGTCCTGCGCCTCCCACTTTTGGCTTTAACCTTTGCCCCGCGCTCCCCTTCGCCATCCCGTTTCTCCCATTATTTTTTCCATTCTCCGCACTTTTATCCGCAAAACTGCTTGTTCCACAGCCCTGAACGCGGTATTCTATATACATCCTGACGCGAAGAGGTGACTCCATGCCAACCCTCTATATTCTCCCGCATCCCGGCGAAAACGCAGTCTTTTTCGAAGCCTCCGAAACGCTGGCTCTCGCGGAGCTTTCGCTCTGTGCGCAGACGCTCGGCGCGGCGGACGGTTCCGTGCGCACCGAAACGCTGGCCGGTCTGCGGTATTATGCGCTCGATCTCCCCGCCGAGCCGGACGAAACCGCGCTGCTGCGGCTTTCGCGGCTTTCCAGCGCGTACGCGCTGTATGAAAAACAGAACGATCTGCTCCGCCCGCTGCCGGTGGACAGGCGGCGCGTGTTCGGCGAGGATGTCAGCACCATTCTCAAATATACCGGAAAGACAAACCCGGTTTTCACGCGCTGGCTTTTGCAGATGGCGGCGCTTTCGCTGCCGGACTGCGACTGTCCGCGCGTGCTCGACCCGATCGCCGGAAAGGGCACGACGCTCTTTGAAGCCGCGATGCTCGGCTGGCCCGCTGCGGGCGTCGAGGTGCTCAAAAGCCCCGCGCACGACGCGGCGGTCTATTTCCGCAAATATCTGGAAACCGTGCGGTTCAAGCATCTGCTGAAAGAGAAGAAGCGTTACGGCGCGCTCTGCTGGGATTTCCGCTTCGCGCCCGACAAGGACGCGCTGAAGGAACGTCCTGGCCGGCTGACGATTCTCTGCGGCGACAGCGCCGGCGCGGCGAAGTTTTTCGGCCGCGGCAGCTTCGATATCGTCTGCGGCGATCTGCCCTACGGCGTACAGCATGGCAGCGTGGCGGCGAACGGCCCGCGCGCGCGTTCGCCCAAAGCGCTGCTTTCAGCCTGCCTGCCCGCCTGGCACGAAGCGCTGCGCCCCGGCGGCGTGGCCGCGCTGAGCTGGAACCTCTACACCCTCCCGCGCGACGTAATGCTCTCCGAAGCGGAGAAGGCGGACTTTTCGCCGCTCACGGGCGGCGCGTATGAAAACCTCGCGCACCGTGTCGATTCGTCGATCCTGCGCGACGCGGCGTTTTTCAGGCGCGTTTGACGCGCTTTACTCCCCGGTGGTATACTATAAAAATCAACAGATGGAGGGTTTTTATATGATAAACGAAAAGCTTAACCGCGCGGTGGAAGCGCTGCGCCCGCAGGTTGTCGATATGCTGCAAAAATGGATCCGCATCCCCAGCGAAAAGCAGCCCGCTCAGGGCGAAGCGCGCTTCGGCCTGCCGCTGAAAACGATGCTCGACACCGCGCTTTCCGACGCGCAGGCGCTGGGCTTCCGCACGCGCAACTTCGACTACTACGCCGGCGATGTGGAAATGGGCGAAGGCGAAGAAGTGATGGGCATCGTAGCGCATCTCGACGTCGTCCCGGCGGGCGACGGCTGGAAGCACGATCCCTTCGGCGCGGAAATGGAGGGCGGCACGGTCTACGGCCGCGGCACCACCGACGACAAGGGCCCCGCGATAGCCGGACTGATGGCCATGAAGGCCGTGATGGACGCGGGCGTTCCGCTTTCCCGGCGCGTGCGGCTGATCCTCGGCTGCGACGAAGAATGCGGCATGCAGGACATGGAATATTACCGCGAACACGCCGACCTGCCGGACTTCGGCTTCTCGCCCGATGCAGACTATCCCGTCATCAACACGGAAAAGGGCATCTGCGCAATCGAACTGAGCGCGAAGTTCTCCGGCGAGGACGGCGCGGAATATCCGGTTTACAGCGTTACGGCCGGCGAGCGCCGCAACGTGGTGCCGGGCGTGGCGTACGCCGAAATCGGCTGCGGCGACGTGGCTGCGCTTAATGAAAAGCTGCGTGCGACCGGTCTTTCCGTGGCGGCGGAGCCGCTGGAAAACGGCCGCGTCCGCCTCGTCTCCACGGGCGTGACGGGTCACGCCGCGTTCCCGGAGCACAGCAAAAACGCCGCCGGGCAGTTGCTCATGGCGCTTGCCGCCATCGGCGCGGGCAGCGGCAGCCGCGCGGCCATCGCGCGCCTGGCCGAAACCATCGGCACGACGTACGACGGCGCGGGCCTTGGCGTGGACGTGAAGGATTCCATTTCCGGGCCGCTGACGCTGAATCTCGGCATTCTGCGCATCACGCCCGAGAGCATGACCGCCACGCTCGATATCCGCTATCCCGTTCTGGCCAGCGCGAAGAGGATCGCCGGAATCATCGGCATGCGCCTGAAGGAAGCGGGCGTTTCGGCGGAGCTCGTCAGCGACAGCGAACCGATGCACGTTCCGGCCGATTCGTTCATCGTACGCGAGCTTTTGCAGGTGTATCACGAAATCACCGGCAAGGAGAGCTATCCCGTGGCCATCGGCGGCGGCACGTACTCGCGCGAGATGAACAACACGGTCGCCTTCGGCTGCAACTTCCCCGGCGAAACCGATCTGGCGCATCAGGCTGAGGAGTACACCACTATCGACAAGATGATGCTCAACATTCGCATCTTCGCGCACGCCATCGCGGCGCTGGCAGGAAAATGATCCAGATTTATTTCTACAAAAAGAATTTCGACGCGCAGAAGGCCGAGCGGTTTTTCAAGGAACGGCGCGTGCAGGCGCAGATGATCGACCTCAGCCGCGTGCCCATGGGCAGGCGCGAGCTGGAATCCGTCAAGGCGCGGGTCGGGCTCGATGCGCTCATCGACAAAGAGGGCGCGGCCTGGAAGGAGTGTCCTGCGCGCTTCGCCGCGGGCGAGGAGGCGATTTTCGCCGCGCTGCTGGAAAACCCGAAGCGGCTGAAGCTGCCCATCGTGCGAAACGGAAAACTTGCGACCGTCGGCTATCAGCCGGAAGAATGGGAGAAGTGGCTATGAAAAAAACGCTTGCGCTGCTGCTTGTCTGCGCGCTGCTGCCCCTGGGCGCAATGGCCGAGGAAAGCAGGCAGAACCCCGCCGAACGCTTTGCCGACCGTATGAACGGTATGGTCGATTCCCTGCTTTCCAAGCGGAACTCCGGCGCCAGGCGCGCGGCGGATCTGCTTGAACAGGCGCAGAGCGCCGAAACGGCCGAGGAAGCCGTGCGGCTCATCGAACAGGCGCTCGAGGCCGCGCCGGACGATGCGGAGACCGCCTCCGCGGCTTTCGGCCTGCTGCTGGAAGCCGACCCGGAAGGGCAGTACCCCGATGCGCTGCTCAGCGCGCTCGACGCGCTGCTTGCGCTCTCCGGCGGCGCGGACGCCGAGCTTCTGTGCCAGTGCATCGACATGGCGGCTCTGTACGGTCGGGCCGAAGAGCTGCTCGAACCGCTCGCGCAGCGCTATGAGCGGACCGGCAGCGCCGACTACGGCGTGGCCTACGCCGACGCGCTCTATCAAAGCGGCGATCCGGAGGGCATGGAGCGCGTGCTCGACGCGGCGGACGTGACCGGCAGCCTTTCCGCCGCCTACGAACGCGCGGCGCTGTATGAGGCCGCCTGTTTGTGGGACAAGGCGCTCGACGCCTACGACACGGTGGACAGGCTCTGGCCGGACTATATCCTCGGCCTGTACGGCAAATACGAGGTTTACAAGGCCAGCGGCGACTTCGACCGCGCCGTGCGCTCGATCGACAGAATGCTTTCGCTCGGCGTGGGCGACGAAATGTGGCTGGAGCGCGCGCGCATCCGGCTCTGGAACCTGTATCAGCCCGAAGAAGCGCTCTCCGAGCTGGACGCGCTGCTGAAATACGATCCCGACTGGTCGGAGGTAAAATCCGTGCGCGCCAGCGCGCTGATGATGCTCGACCGCTGCGACGACGCGCTCGCCGCCGCCGACGCGCTTTCGGAGGAAAACCCGGGCTACGCGTCGCTGCTGCGCGCGCTGGCGCTTCTGAACGCCTCCCGCTGGGACGAAGCGCGCGAAACGCTGCTGGCGCTTTGCGACGACGGCGATTACGGCTCCCTCGCGCGGGTTTATCTCTCGCTGGTTCAATATGAAGGGTTCGACGAGGCGGAAAGCGCGCAGAAGGCGCTGGGAGAAGCGTTTTCTCTGGGCGCGGCCGATCTCGACGGTTACGACACCTATTTGCAGCTGGGCCACTATTACCGCCGCCACGGCGAACTGGAGCAAGCCGCCGTGGCGTACAGCTGCGCCGACCTCTTCACCGACGACGATACGAGCGCGCTGTATTTCCTCGCGCTGACGGAGCTGACCTCCGGGCGCGGCGAGGACGCCGAGGATACGCTCGATCTGCTCGACAAATATTACCCCGGCTGGTATGAAACGCTGCTCATCCGCATGGTTTCGCAGATCACGCGCGGCGATTACGCCGCGGCGCTGGAAACCTGCCGCGCCATCGAGACGAAATACCCGTTCTGCGGCGAAGGGCTGCAAATGAGCAAGGCGCTGCTGCTCGCCCGCACGGGCGACGGAGAGGGCGCGCGCGCAGCCGGCGAGGCCTGCCTGGCCGAAGAAGCGAACCGCACCCCCGACGTCTGGTGCGACTGGGCGCAGACGATGGCGCTGCTGGGCGACGAAGCCGCCTCGCAGGAAGCGCTGGCGGAGGCGGAAGCGCTGATCGAAGGCGAATCCTCGCCCTATCAGGCGCGGCAGTATAAAATCAGCGTCACGCTGACGCGCGCGCAGATTCTGCTCAACGCCGGCGGCGACGCGGAACAGGCCGTGCGTTATCTGCTCGATGCGAAGGCCCTCGGCTGGCAGGCGGGCGAGACGCTGCTCTGGCCGGAATACCCGCTGCTTTCCCAGACGCCGGGCATGGACGAACTGCTCGACGGCGTGGACGCCGAAACGGAATGGAGTTACTACACGCAGCCCATCATCCCCGACGCGATATAAGGAGTAACGAATGAAAAAGCAACTGGCGACTTTGGCGCTGTGCGCCGCGCTGCTTTTCCCCTGCGCCGCCCCGGCGGAAAGCTACAGCTTCCCCTCCGCGGGCGTGTTTCTGGAAACGCAGGAGCGCTGGACGCTGCTGTGCCCGGAAACGATCGACGAGGAAGCGGCGCTGCTGACCCGCCTGGGCGCGGATGCGGACGCGCTGCGCGCCGACTGGGCGGCGGCCGGCACCGTGTTTGAAACTTATCTGCCCGAGAATATTCAGGTGCGCCTGAACTGCGTGGAAACGGACGAGGCGGCGGAAATTGCCGACGCTTCCTGGATGACGGACGCGCAGCGCGCGGCGTTCCTCGACTCCTATAAACATACGCCGTTTGAAAACGTATCCTTCAGCGAGGACGCACCGGGCTGGCTCGCGATGGACTGGACGCTGCAAAGCGGCGATACGGCCGCGCGGTTCTCCTGGCTCGTTACGATTCGCCAGGGCGCGCTGTACTGCCTGACAGCCGCTTCCTCCGACGCCGGTTACGACGCGCTGCGCGCAGCCAACCTCTCGGTGCTCGCGCAGCTTTCGTTCCTGGGCGAACGGTTCACGCTCGAGGCGGACGGCGCGGACGAGCGCGTCGCGCTGCCCGAGCCCGTCGCGGACGACGGCAGGGTTACGCCCATCGCGCTGCCGGGCTTCACCGGGCTTTCGCTGGAAGATACGTTCGATCTGACGATTGAAACGCTGCCCGGCGCGCAGCTCTCGCTGCAAACGCCGACAGGTTCCCTGCGCGGCGCAGCCGCCGAAGACGGCCGCCACACCTTTACGCTCAGCACCAAGCAGACGAAGGTATACGCCTACACGCTGACCGCTGAAGCCGACGGACGCGAAAAGAGCAGCATGACGATCGAGGTGCGGCGCGAACTGACGGGCGAAGCCCGCCTCAACGCCTACCGCAAAAGCGCCTCCGCGCTCGAAGGCCTGTATGAAA
>SFFS01000138.1 GCA_004557805.1 Clostridiales bacterium
GAAAACGGCGTGCGCTTTGACGGCGCGATCGGCGTATCCGCCGGCGCGGCGTTTGGGTGCAACTATAAGTCCAGGCAGATCGGGCGCGTGCTGCGCTACAACACGCGCTTCTGCCGCGATGAACGCTATTGCGGCCTTGGATCGCTTTTGAAAACGGGCGATATTTATAACACGGCGTTCTGCTATGGCGAAGTGCCGCTGAAGCTCGATCCGTTCGATTTTCAGGCGTATGACGCGAACCCGATGGAGTTTTACGTCGTATGCACGGACATTGAAACGGGCGAGGCGGTATATCATCGCTGCGGCGGCTGGGAAGATCACGGCTTCGACTGGATTCGCGCGTCTGCCTCGATGCCGCTGGTTTCGCGGATCGTCGAAATCGACGGCCGAAAACTGCTTGACGGCGGGATTGCCGATTCGATCCCGGCGGCGTATTTCAGCAGCATCGGCTATGAAAGAAACGTCGCGGTGCTTACGCAGCCGCAGGGCTATCGCAAGGGAAAAAGCCGCGCGCTTGTGCTGATGCGCCGGAAATACCGCGCGTATCCGAAGCTGATTGAGGCGATGGAAAAACGGCATGAGATGTACAACGCAGAGCTTGCCGCCGTCGCGCGGGAAGAAGCGGCGGGGCGGCTGTTCGTTATCCGGCCGGAAGCGGCGCTTCCCGTCCGGCGCGTCGAGCGCAGTCCGGAACGGCTGCGGCAGGCGTATGCGCTGGGGCGGCAGGCCGCGGAGAAGCGCCTGCCCGCGCTGCGGGAATTTCTCGGCGAAACCGGGGCGGAAACGGATTGACGAAACCGGCTGCATCGCATGAGGACGAGCAGCGGACGGATTTTTCCGCGCAGAGCGCGGAAGAAACATGAGATTCGCGGCAATCTGTTTATAAGAAACCGAACCCGGGCGGCGAAGTGGGATTTGCCGTCCGGGTTTTGCGCTGCGGAAAAACGGGCCGTCCCCGGGAAGGAGACGGCTCTGCGCGTTTTTACAGCGTGGTGACGATGAGCGAGGCGAGCACATCGCCGGCGTTGGCGCCGGTCAGCGTGAGCGCGTTCGAGGTGACGAGCGAGAGCAGCGACGTATAGCCGGCGCTGAAGAGCGCCTGCCCGGTGACGGTGACGCTGCCGTCGTCATTCGTATGCACGACGGATACCTGCGAGCCGGGCAGAACCTTTCCGCCGAGCTGAAGGGTAAACGTCGTATCGACGGCCGCGCCGGAGGGAATGTTGACCGTGTACGTCGCCTGATATACGCCCGCCTGCAGGATGACGAGCTGGTTATCGGCGTTATAGGAGAACGAACCGGTCAGCGCCGAGGTTGTGAACGGAATCGAGCCGCCTGCGGCGGCGGTCAGGGTATCGGCGGCATAGAGCGAGGCGTAGCGGTCGTATTCCGCGCCGGGGTCGCCGCCGCAGCACCAGCGGGCCTTCGAGGTTCCGAACGTGCTGAAATAGCTGCAAGCGTTGCATCCATATGGATTCATCGAACAGGCGCTGCACCCGAATCGAATCATATTATTAATCATTTTCTTTTCTCCTTTCCCTCTGCGGGGAAGCGGGGCGTCCGCTATCAGACTACGCGGCGGGCAGGAGAAAGGTTCCGGGCTTACTGATAGGCGTAGGTGTAGCGCGCCATCATTTTGGGCATGGTGCCGTAAACGCCGGTAACGTCCGCGAAAACACGGTATTTTTCGCCCAGCGTCCAGGTGGTCGAGGTTTCGTTCTGCAGCATGACAAGCTGCTCCGAACCGTTCGTGCCGGTATCCATGATGGCGATCTGCGGGTTGGTCGAGATGATCTGCGTGATGGTGCCCTTGCACTCGTAAATCTGCGCATTGTCGATGCGCATGTTGATGTTGCTCATCAGCTCCGAATAGTCGCTCGCCTTCAGCGCCCACGCCTTGGTGGTGTATTTGCTGGCGGGCATCTGATAGTAGACCCGGTGCGTGAGCGTTGATTGCTCCAGGCCGGGATAATCGGCGTGAATGATGACGTCGTTGTAGCCGATTTTCGTCAGCTTGGCGCGAACGGTGAACTTGCCGGTGGTCGCCAGCTCGGAATCGTCGATGCTTTCATACGGCGTTTCGACGGTGATCGTCGCGCCGGCCTTCGTCGTGGCCGTCAGGACGACGATGTCGCTGTCGGTGCGCGCGATGGTGTCGGCGGAAAGCTCGATCGGGATGGACATCGGTTCGCGGTAGAGCGTGACGACAAGCCGACTTTCGCGGCAATACGGCGCGCGCACGGTGAAGCTGATGATATTGTCGCCGATGGCCTGGACGACGGGGTTATAGTCGACTACGCCGTCCTCGCTGACGGTATCGGAAATGTCGGTGCTGTTGGCGATTACCTTGCTGCCGGGGGCGACCTGCAGGGTGATGTTATACACGGAGGTCGTCACCTCGAGCCACGTAGTCTCGGGAGAAACGAGCGTCAGCGGGGAAGCGGGGATTTCGATCTCGTAGGTGATGGGCGCTTTGCGCGTTTCTTTGCCGCCGAAGATCATCGTGGGCGTGAGCGTGACGGTCATGCTGTCTGCCTCAAGGTTGTCGATGTCGTCGTAGAAAACGTGATCGGCGAGGTTGAGCGTGATCACGCCGTTGACGGCGACGTAGGATTTCGTCAGCTCGCTGATATAGCACTGCGTGCCCTCGTCCGCGAGAATGGTGACGCGGTGGCCCGGCTGGCCGTCAATTTCGCAGGTTTCAATCAGCGCGTTGACGCTTTCGGCGGAGACGGATTTTTCTTCGACATAGCCGTGGATGACCGTCCACAGCTGCCAGCCGCCGAACGCGACCGCCAGTACGACCAGTATGCGCACAAGCCAGACGGCCACGGCGAACGGCTTGCGCATCCTGCGGCGCTTTCGGGCGCGGCGATGCGCCATGCCGACGGCGGGGCCGGTAGGAGGAAGCGAATCGGCGTACATTTCGGCGTAGGGGTCGTCGTAAGGCTCGTCCGGCTCTTCGTCGAGCGGGGCGAAATCGTCGTCCGGCTCTTCGGAAGCGTAGCGCCCTTCCGCGCCGAGGCGGCCCGCCTGGAAGCGGTCGCGCGTTTCGGGAGCGGGCGGATCGGCAGGCGCGGCTTCCGGCTGCTGCTGCGCGCGCAGCACGCGCACGCCGGACGCCGCGGGCTGCTCTTCCTGACGAAGCGTTTCCTCGCGCATGGCTTCGAGATATTTTTCGCCGCGCGCGCGGCGGTTTTTCAGGCGCGTCATTTCCTCGGAAAGCGATTCCTGCTCTTTGGGCTGCGTTCCGGCGGAGACGAATTCTTCTACGGTAGGCTGCGCGTCCGCGTCGTCGTACAGGACGCGGATTTTTTCCTTATGCGGTTTTTCAAACTGCTCGCGCCAGGAAGGCGCGCTTTCGTTCTTCTCCTCAAGCGGCGCGCCGCATTTGAAGCAGCGCGGGAAAGAGGGCTGATTCCAGTGACCGCAGCGGGGACATTTCATGCGCAATACCTCCGGATTGATTTAAAGTTGCGGGTAACGGTTCATTTCGCGCGGAGCGCGTATTTTTCCTGCAAGATATGAACGGATTCGGAAAGCTATTTCTTGCGGGAGGGGGCGCGGTATGCTATAATAGCGTGAAAGATTGGGGGATAGAGCATTGGACAACTACAAAGAGGAAATCGTAATCAAACGGAACCGGGCGGTCAATAACATTCTGCATGCGGTGCTGTGCGTGCTGATGGTGCTCTGCGGCCTTTTTGCGCTGCTGAATATTTCGCAGATCGGCTTTTCGGAGAACCTGCTGATGACGATCGCAAGCGCGCTGGTATACGGCGGCGCGGCGTTTCTCATCTGGTGGAAAAAGGACATGCTGCGGCTTGAATACGAATACACCTTCACCAACGGCGAGATGGATTTCGCCTGCGTGATGGGCAACAAAAAGCGCAAGAACCTCGGCACGATGCGCGTGAAGAACGTCGAGGCCTGCGGCATGGTGGCCAGTGGCAGCTTCCAGCGGTATATCAGTATGCCGGGCATTAAAAAGAGCAACTGGTTCCTCAACCGCGACGGAAACCTGTTCTACTTCTTCTACCAGAAAAATGGCGAAAAGCACATCATCATCATCGAGCCGACGGACGAGATGATCGGCATGATCAAGCTTTATCTGCCGCACGGCGTGTATCAGACGAACTGATGATTTATCTGGATAACAGCGCAACGACGAAGCCGTGCGAAGCGGCTTTGCTTGCCATGCGCGGCGCGCTGGAAACGGACTGGTTCAATCCGTCCGCCGCGTATGGGCCCGCCGTTCGGGCGGAAAAGAAAATGACGCAGGCGCGCAGGGCGCTTCTGGAGGCGGCGGGCGCGCAGAGCGCGGAGCTGACCTTTACCGGGAGCGGCAGCGAGGCGGATTCGCTGGCGATTGTGGGCAGCGCGGAGCGCTTCCACGGGGCGCGGCGCGTGCTGATTTTCGGCGGAGAGCATCCGGCCGTGCTGAACACGCGCGAGCAGCTCGAGCGGCTCGGTCATACGGTCGAAACCTTCCCGGCGAGGCGCGACGGCGTGGCCGATCTGGAAAAGCTGGCGGCGGCGCTCGATGAAAACGTCGGGTTGGTCAGCTGCATGCAGGTCAACAACGAGACGGGCGCGGTGCAGCCCGTCGGCGAAATCGCGCGGCTGATCCGGGAAAAATGTCCCGGCGCGCTTTTCCATGTGGACGGCGTGCAGGGCTTTTTGCGCGTTCCGCTGGCGTTCGATCAGAGCGGGATCGATCTGTATACCTGCTCGGGGCATAAAATTCACGGGCCGAAGGGAATCGGCGCGCTGATCGCGCGCAAGGGCGTGCGCCTGAACCCGCGCATTGAAGGCGGCGGACAGGAAAAAGGCCTGCGCTCCGGCACGGAAAACACGGCGGGAATCGCGGGCTTTGCGGCGGCGGCGCAATGGCTTGCCGCGCAGCCGAAGCGGTTCGAGACGCTGCGCGCGGCAAAGCTGCGGCTGTATGCGCGCCTGCGCGCGGAAATTCCGGAGCTGCGCGTGAACGGGCCGGATCCTGAGAGCGGCGTAGCCGCGCCGCATATCCTGAACCTGTCGCTCGGCGTGCGCGGCGAGGTGATGCTGCACGCGCTGGAGGCGGAGGGCGTATATGTGGGCAACGGCTCGGCCTGCTCCACGCACAAGCGGGAGATGAGCGCGGCCTTCCGGGCGATGAACGCCGGCAGGCAGGCGGCGGAAACGGCTGTGCGCTTCAGCCTGGGCATGATGAACACAATCGAAGAAATGGACGCGGCGGCGGACGCGGTGATCCGCTGCTATAAAACCTACGCTGCGTTCCAAAGGAGATAAAATATGCGTGAAATTCTGCTGGTTCGTTTCGGCGAGGTTTATTTGAAGGGGCTCAACCGCCCCCTTTTCATGCGCGCGCTGGTCGATCGCGTGCGCCACGCGGCGGAGCCGTTCGGCGGTCACGTCTGGCTGAAGGACAGCCGCATTTACGTCAGCGACATGAACGATACGCAGGCGTGCGCCAGGCGCGTTGCGCAGGTGTTCGGCATTCATTCCGTCAGCATCGCAAAAGAGATGGAAAAGGCCGATTTTGAGGCCGTCTGCCAGGCGGCGATTGAGATGATGGCCGATAAATCCGGTTCGTTCAAGGTACGCGCCAGCCGCTCGGATAAAAAATATCCGTATGATTCGCCGCAGATCAACGAAATCGTCGGCGGCCGCGTGCTGGAAGCGAACCCGAACCTGCATGTCGATGTGAAGAATCCCGACTATACGCTCGTGGTGGAGATCCGCGAAAAGGCGACGCTGCACATCGGGCGCATCGAGGGCGCGGGCGGCATGCCGATGGGCACCGCGGGCAAGGCGTGCCTGCTGCTTTCGGGCGGCATCGACAGCCCGGTGGCAGGGTATATGATCGCGCGCCGCGGCGTGCGGCTGATGGCCGTGCATTTCCATTCGTTCCCCTATACGAGCGAACGCGCGAGAGATAAGGTGATCGAGCTGGCGCGGATTCTGTCCACCTATTGCGGCAAGATCGACCTGTTCATCGTGCCGTTTACCGAGATGCAGATGAAGATCCATCAGCATTGTCCGGAGGAAATGACGACGCTTATCATGCGCCGCCAGATGATGCGCATCGCCGAGCGGCTTGCGCTGCGGGAGCGCGCGCAGGCGCTTGTGACGGGCGAAAGCCTCGGCCAGGTGGCCAGCCAGACGATGGAAGCCATCGCCAGCACCGACGACGTGGCCACGCTGAGCATTTTCCGGCCGCTGATCGGCTTTGACAAGATCGATATCATCAACTACGCTGAGAAAATCGGCACCTACGAGACCTCGTCGCTGCCCTATGAAGACTGCTGCACGGTCTTTACGCCGAAGCATCCGCTCACGCGGCCGAAGCTGGAAGATGTGCGCGAGGGAGAATCGCGTCTGGGCGAGGAGATGGAGACGATGCTTCAGGCATGCGTGGACGGCGCTGAAAAGGTGATCGTCGAGGACGGCGTGCTGGTGAAGGGCCCGAAGCCGGAGGGCGAAGCAGAGGGATAAAACCGCGCATACGCGCATAAAAAGTCATGACGAAAGTCATGGCTTTTTTCTTTTGCATGGAAGGAGGAAAACGTGCGCGCGAGGCTGATTTTGCTGCTGATTCTGTGCGGCATTCTGGTGGCGCTGCAATCGATGCCGACGGAGGCCGTGCAGGCCGCCGCGGCAGGGAACAGCCTGATCTGGATCGACCTGACGACGATGAG
>SFFS01000139.1 GCA_004557805.1 Clostridiales bacterium
TCCCCTTCACAGCGGACGTTGAACTTCCGGAAGCGCTGCTTCTGGGCGATCCTGTCGCCTTCCCCACGCCGGCGCATCTTGCAGGCCGGTTTCAGGCGGTCGGTGAAACAGTTCATGTCTACGGCGAAATGGAATTTCAGGCCAGCGCGCGCTGCGCGCTCTGCCTCAAGGAAGCCTCCAAAGCGCTTCACGCCGCGTTTGACGCAGTGTTCGCGCTCACGCCGAACCCGGATAATCCTGATCTTTACCTCTACGAAGGCAAAAGCGTGGATTTGACGGATATGGCGGCCGATGCGGCTGTGCTCGCCCTGCCGATGCAGTGGCGCTGCCGTCCGGATTGCAAGGGCCTCTGCCCTGTATGCGGGGCGGACCGAAATGTGACATCGTGTTCATGCCGCCAGGATTCCGGCAAGGAAAACCCTTTTGCGGTATTGCAACAGTTGATGACCGAGGATGAAAGCGAGGTGTAACTATGGCTCTTCCGAAAGGGAAAATTTCGAAAGCGAGAAAGCACGCCCGTCGTGCCAACTGGAAAATCAGCGCTCCCAGCATCGTCAAGTGTCCGCGCTGCCAGAAGATGAAGCTCGCCCACCGTGTTTGCAAGAATTGCGGTTATTATGACGGCCGCGACGTCCTTGGCATCAGCGAGGATGGCAAGAAGAAAGACGCTTGAGTTTCATAAAGATAACCCGCCTGTCAAAGGGCGGGTTTTTCTTGTATAATCTAATCGTCGTTATGATTTTCTGCTCAGAATGTGCCGCACGTCGTACCCGGAAAATCCACAGCGGCGATACAGTTTCTCCGCATCGCTCCCCTGCTGCGATATTCCGGAAGCGCCTTTATCCATTCCATCGCCCTCTGCCGAGTCCCAGTTTAAGCGCAGCAATGCCACAATCTCTGCCAATTTCGCGACGTCGCTATCGGACGCGGCGCATCTTCAAATACGTTCCGTCAGCATATTCCGTCAACAGCTTCAAAGAAAGCGCAATCATCTTTTCTCCACTCAGTCTTTTCCCCTTGCGCCCTATCCCGCTATTTCCGGAATGCGCACGACAAATTCGCTGCCCTGTCCCGGCGCGCTGTGAATCGCAACCGTCCCGGCACAGATGGTCACAATACGCTTGACCAGCGCAAGCCCCAGACCGTAGCCCTTCATGCCGTGCGAAGCGTCGCCCTGATAAAACTTATCGAATACATGCTTCTGTGTTTCTTCGTCCATTCCGGGCCCCTCGTCGCGCACGGAAAACACAATTTCTTTCCCCTCGCGGCGCAGCGTGATATATAATGAGCCGCCCTGCGGCGAAAACTTAATCGCGTTGCCGATAAGATTGCGCCAGATGTGCGTGAGCAGTTCGGCATTATCGTTAATGGTGATCTCTTCCAGATCCGGCTGAAGATCAATCTCCTTGGCCGTCCATTCCTTTTCGAGCAAAAGAAGGCTTTTGCGCACCTCCTCATCAACGCGAAACGGCTGCCTGTCGGTAACGATGTTCTGGTTTTCCAGCTTGGAAAGCAGCAGAATGCTCGACGCAAGGTTCGCAAGCCGGTCAGATTCCTCGGCGATAATGCCGGCATATTCGCGCCGCTGTTCGTCGGTCAGATCTTCGCGCTGAAGCTGGCGCGCAAAGCCTCGAATGGAAACGATCGGCGTTTTGAATTCATGCGAAAAGTTGTTGATGAAATCCTCGCGGAACATCTCGATGCTGCCCAATTCCGTCGCCATATCGTTGAAACTGCGCTGCAGTTCGTCAATTTCATCGATCGTGTTGCCTTCCTCGACGCGCACGGAAAAGTCGCCCTGCGAAATCTGCCGGGTCGCAGAAATCATATCGTCAATCGGGCGCAGAAACCGCGCGGAAATCACCATCGACATGAGCGTGCCCAGCACGCTGCTGACCATCAGCAGGAACAGCGGCCGCGTCATCTGCGTGATGAACGGAAAGGGAATGATTCCAAACGCCAGCAGCACGATGTAGGACGATCCCGTCACCAGGCTGGAAAGCAGCATGATGAAAAATACCATCGTCACCATCAGCGAGCGCAGGGAATGGCGGTTTCTCATCCCTTCGCCACCGCCTTATATCCCAGCCCGCGCACGGTCACAATGTCGAAATCCGCATTGTCCTTGAACCTGTCGCGCAGCCGGTTGACGTGCACGTCCACCGTTCGCTCGTCCGATTCGGACTCCATGTCCCAGATTTCATCCATCAGCTGACGGCGCGTAAAAATTTTCCCCTGATAGCTCAAAAGCTTAAACAGCAGCAGAAACTCCTTGGGCGGCAGCGAATCGGTTCTGCCATCATGCGAAACCGTCATCGCGTCATAATCGAGCACAGTACCGCCGACGGTCAGCTTGTGTTCGTTGGCGATTCGCGCCCGGCGCAGAAGCGCCGCAATGCGCAGCAGCATCTCTTCCTCATCGACAGGCTTGACCATATAATCGTCCACGCCGGTAAGGAAGCCGCGTTTTTTATCAGCAGGCGCTTCTTTCGCCGTCACCATCAAAACCGGCAGTTCACACCCGCCCTCGCGCAGCGTCTTGAGGAACGTAAAGCCGTCCATGCGCGGCATCATCACGTCGAGCAGAATCAGATCGACGTGATGCCTGTCCATCATTTCCAGCGCTTCCTCGCCGTCCCCCGCAGGGACGGTCGAATAGCCGTTCTGCTCCAGCACGGCCTGCATCAGCTTCCGAGTATGCGCATCATCCTCAACCACCATAATATGGAACATCGCAAAATCCCTCCATGCGGGCAGTATAGCGCGCGATTATGAACCGCACGTCAATTTTCAGCCGTTTCAAAGAAGAAAAAGAAATACGCAACCGCCAGCAGATCGGCGCAGCCGCCGGGGCTGAGATTTGCCGCAATACACTCGGCGTCCAGCTGCGCTGCCACAGAAAGCGCGTTCGCGTCCATTCTGCACAGTTCTTCTGTCCGGGCGCGCAGGCGCGCGGGAGCTTCCGCGCCGCCCCGTCTGACAAGATTCGTATCCTCCGCGCCGCACAGAAGCGCCAGCAGCGCTTCCACACCCGCGTCGTTCGGCGTTTTGCCTTTCGTAAGCGCCCGCCTGAGCGCCGGCAGCGCAATCTCTGCGGCCGTTTCAAAGCCGCAGACCGCCTCCTTCCGCGCGCCATACAGCGCGCCGCCGTGCGCCTGGGCAAACGCTTCACATGCATCACGCGCCATTGCGGCCGCCTCGCGCCGCATTTCTTCCACGGAAAACGACGCTTTCGTTTGATACAGATACCCTGCCGCAGCGCACAGCGTACCGAGCGAAAAAACAGCGCCCTTGTGCGTGTTCACGCCGCCCGTCGCCTCCAACATATCGCGCTCTGCCAGAACGCCCAAAAATTTCACATCGTCAAACCGTTCCGCAGCGCCCCTCCCCTCACCGTGCAGACCGGAAAGCGCGCACTCGCGGAAATACGCCGTCAGCGCCGCTGCGCTCCGCTGGAACGTAAAAAAGTCCATATCGTCATGCGCGCCTGCGTTTGCACGATCGACCAGCCCCGGCTTGGGCGTAACGGCCACTTCATACAGCAGCGCGCGCACGGCTCGTTCGGCGATCTGATCGGCGCAGCGGCCGTCCAAGAAGGCGCCCAGCGCCGAAAACACATGCGTTTGCAGCTCCGCTGCGCTGTGCGTCCGACTGCGGGCGCATTCCGCCGCCGGTTTCCCGCACAGAAAACAGCGCCGCTCTGGCACCCCCGCCTCTACACGGCTGATTTTCGCGCCGTCCGTATCGATAACATCTATGTCGAAATACCGTCCGATCGCGCATTTCTCCTCGATCGCGCACAGCGCCCGTTTGACTCTCAGCGCCCCGGCGCGCACAGCCAGCAGCGCCTCGCAGCCTGTTGCGGCCCGCGTTTCGGCGCGCTGTACCGTTTCGATCTGCTCTGCCAGCAGCACCGCGCCGATCTGCCGCAGCCCCTCGTCGAACGCGCGGCGCAAAAGCGCGCTGTCCTTCACGGGGCCTGGCACGTTCAGCGTAAACGACACAAGCGGCAGTCCATGCCTTTCGATCATCTCACGCTGCGCCGCCGCGCGGCGCTCGCGCGCGTCAAGCATCTCGCCCAGCGCCACCGCACGGTTTTCTCCGGCAAACATGTCTCTTTCCTCCGTGTCAGTCGAGTTTTACATGGTTGAGGTGATGGTAATCCAGCGGCGACGCGTCGCCTACCAGTCCGACCATCAGATATTGCTCCGAAAGACTGTCGTATTCCACTTCCGGCACCATCCGGAAGTTTTCAATCTCTCCGGTATAGCGCACATGCATGCGCGGACCGGTACAGTGGTGCAGCTTTTCGCCGAAGCGGATATGCTCGTCATCCACATAGGAAACGGGCACGTTCTCACGGATTTTGCGATGCACGTATTCTTCAATTTCAGGAATATCCACCTCCGGCTTCTGATCGAAGCCGAGGATAAACCCATGGCGCACGTCGCCGTGGTGGAAGTTTTCGCGGTAGCGCTTCCAGAGCATGCGCTCGACAAGATCCTCCGCCGTATGCGCCATCTTGCGGTATTTGATCGATCGGAAAACGATATCGGCCACCTCCTGTGATTCGGGGCCGAAAATGGTGGGCCGCGTGACGATAATCTCCTCGCCCACGCCGATCAGCAGTTCTGCCTTGACGGGAATAAACGGTTCGAGCATTTCAAAGTGCTCCACGACGACGCGCTTTCCCAGCCCCAAGGCGTTCATCACCGCGTCGGCCAGTTCCGGAATGGGCGTGAACGCGGTTTCAAAGCGCATATCAAGGTGATACGTATGCGGACTGAAAAAGCCGCCTTCTCCCACGGACAGAATCGGCAGCGGCCGAACGTTCACGCCGTTATCGTCGTTCGTCATTTCAAGCCCGGGGAACATGCCTTTGACGAGCATGCTCTTTCCGCTTCCCGCCTCGCCGACAATGCCGATAAGCCGGTCGAACGGGCTGAGATGCCGCGCCGCAATCATCCGTCCCATCTCCGTCATGCGCACCATGCCGCGCGGAGCGAAATATGCGCTGTACATCAGCGCTTCGCGTGTCTTTGCCATAAGGAGCCTCCCAATATTTTTCGCCGCGCAGGGCGCGGCTTATGAACTCCGCTTCCCGTCCAGAATCCGTGCCAGCGGCGGACGCTTCGCCTTCATTGCGCCCTTCGGGCAGAGCTCCTGACAGCAGAAGCAGCGAATGCACTTCTTCTGATCGATGCGCGGCAGGCGTTTTTCCATCGCAATCGCCTTGGCCGGACACACCGCCGCACATTTTCCGCAGCCGACACACGCATCCGCGCGCACACCCGGAACCGTCTCCAGCGCCCTGCGCGCGATACGTCCGATCATGCGATGCACCGCGCCCTTGCCCGTACCGTAAAATTCGATCGCATGGAAATGGCGAATCAAATCAAAATCCGGACAGGCGAATGCGTTCAGATCACCGTGAACCGTCAATTCCTCCGCCGTCTGCGGAATCAGTCCGCGCTTTTGCGCAGCCAGCAGCGTCGGCACATCCTGCACGGTCAGACCTATCAGCTTCGCGCATGCCAGATCCACGCTGTGAGGACACTGCGAGGCAAGCAGCGCGCCGATTTTGCGCGGTCTGCCCTGCGTAGGCCCATTGCCCTCCATTGCGTATACCGCGTCCACCACGCACAGCCGCGGCCTGAAGTATTCATTGAGATCAACGATCATATCGGCAAACCGCGTTTCGTTTGGATAGCGGTAGTGATATGCGCCCTTCGTCAGGCCCGGAATCGTTCCGAACAGGTTCTTCGCCGCGCCCGTCATCGCCATCATGCCGTGCGTTTTCAGCTTGCACAGGTCGATGATCGCGTCCGCGCCGTCCAGCCACGCGGTATATTCGAACTTCTTCGCCTCGACGGCCTGCAGAAAATCCGCTTCCTTTACGCTGAAATCGCGGTTCAGCCGTGCGCCCGCAGCTTCCGCCGCGTCCAGTCCTGCGGCGCGATATACGCCGGCCAGATATGCCGCCGTATAGGGGCCGCCCGGGCTGTCGCCCACGATGGCGGCAGCTCCGCGTTCCTGCAGCAGCTTCACCATCGCCGCAATCACCGCCGGGTGCGTCGTCGCAGCCGCATCCGGTTTCATAGCGGAAATCAGATTCGCCTTGATCGCCACAGTCATACCAGGTCTCACCCAGTCCAGTCCGCCTACGGGCCGCAGAACCGCGCGCAGCGCGGATAAAACCGTATCCTCCTCATAGCCGCCGCACGCGGCGATGGAAACGTCCTTCATTCATTCTCCCCGCTTTCCTACTTTATTTTACCAGTCATTTCAGAAATTGACAATCGCAAAACGCAAGACTATACTATTTGTATCCATTTTAGAGAAAGAAGGGTTTCTATGTCGAAGATAGACGACGTTCGCAAGGAAATGATGCTCGCGCTCAAGGCCGGCGACAAGCCGCGCAAGGACGCGCTTTCGCTGCTTTTGTCGGCGCTGAAATCCAAGCAGATCGACAAGCGCGCCGATCTGACTGAAGAAGAAGAAAACGCCGTGGTCTACCGCGAAATCAAAGAGGCGAAGGAAACGCTCGATACCACCCCTGCCGATCGCGAGGATGTGATCGCCGAATGCAAACTGCGCATTGAAACTTACACTCCCTTCGCTCCGCAGCGTATGGATGCGGAACAGGTCAAGGCCGTGCTGACCGAGGTGCTCGTAGAACTGGGCATCGA
>SFFS01000140.1 GCA_004557805.1 Clostridiales bacterium
ATCTGCTATCAATTTGCTATCAAATGCCCCGTTTCCGCTTTAAGACCCCAGTGTTTTCAAGGCTTTGCGGGTTTTGTCAGTTATTCCCACTCAATCGTTGCCGGGGGCTTACTGGTCACATCATACACCACGCGGTTAATCCCGCGCACCTCGTTGGTGATGCGCGAAGAAATCCGCGACAGCAGCTCCCACGAAAGCCGCGCGAATTCGCAGGTCATGAAGTCGTTCGTGCGCACGGCGCGCAGCGCCAGCGTATAGTCGTAGGTGCGGCCGTCGCCCATCACCCCGACGGAACGCGTGTTGGTCAGCACTGCGAAATACTGGTCGGCTTTTTCGCCGGAGGCGATCAGCTCGGAGCGGAGAATCGCGTCCGCCGCGCGGAGAACGTCCAGCTTTTCCTTTGTGATTTCGCCGATGACGCGAATACCCAGGCCGGGGCCCGGGAACGGCTGCCGCCAGACGAGCGATTCGGGCAGCTCCAGCAGCAGCCCCAGCTTGCGGACTTCGTCTTTGAACAGGCCGCGAAGCGGCTCAACAACGCCCTCGAAGCCCATTTCTTTGGGCAGGCCGCCTACGTTGTGGTGGCTCTTGATGACGGCGGAATTCGTGCCAGATTCGACAACGTCGGGATAAATGGTGCCCTGCGCGAGGAAATCGAGCTTGCCGTGCTTCTTCGATTCCTTTTCGAACGTTTCCACGAACAGGCGGCCGATCGTTTTGCGCTTCTGCTCGGGGTCGGTCACGCCCTTGAGCGCGGACAGGAACGTCTCGCTCGCGTCGACGCAGACGAAATCGAGGTCGCGGCCCGCGAACGCGGCGCGGATCTCGTCCGTTTCGTTCAGACGCATCAGGCCGTGATCGACGTAGATGCACGTCAGCTGGCCCGGAATGGCGCGGCTGAGGAGCGCCGCGCAGACGCTGGAATCAACGCCGCCGGAAAGCGCGAGCAGCACGCGCTTATCGCCGACCTGGGCGCGAACGGCCTCGATTTGCTCGTTGAGATAATTTTCCATCGAATAGCCGCCCTTGCAGCCGCAGATATCGTAAAGGAAGTTATGCAGAATCTGCGTGCCGCGCTGCGTGTTTTCCACTTCCGGATGGAACTGTACGCCGTACAGCCTGCGCTCCGGGTTTTCAAATGCGGCGATGGGGCAAAGATCGGTGTACGCCAGCGGACGGAACCCTTCGGGCACTTCCGTTACGCGGTCGCCATGGCTCATGAGCACCTGGCTTTCGCCTTCGCAACTGCTGAACAGCGCGCAGGCGCTGAGCGAGGCCGTCAGCGTGCCGTATTCGCTCTTGTCGCACGAGCCGACCTTGCCGCCGCACAGGCGGGTAATCAGCTGCATGCCGTAACAAATGCCGAGCACCGGAATGCCCAGATTGAGAATTTCCGGATCGCACACCGGCGCGTTTTCGGCATAGACGCTGTTCGGGCCGCCGGTGAAGATGATGCCGGCGGGAGCCAGCTCGCGCACGGCGGCGGGCGTAAGGGTATCGGGTTTGATGAGCGAATATACGCCGCATTCGCGCACGCGGCGCGCGATCAGCTCTTTATATTGGCCGCCAAAGTCGATAATCAGGACGGTTTCCATCGAATATCCTCCCATGATAATGAATGGGTATACAGACAGATTATAAGTTTTGCACGCCCGTTGTCAAGCGGAATTTAAAAGAATGAAAATATTTCTTGACAGCATGCGGAGCTCAGCGCGATAATAAACCCAAATTGGACGAAACCGCAGGAAACGCGCGGCTGCGATTCATTTTCGGCGCAATGCGCCGAAAAAATATCCGCCGCGCTGCCTTGCGGGCAGGAGGAACCGCGAATGAACGCAACCGTTATCCCGGAAGGGTACCGCTCCCGGCTGTCCGTCTATGAAACGCAGCGGGCGATCGTATTTATCAAGCAGAGCTTTCAGCAGAACCTGGGCGCGGCGCTGAACCTCAAACGCGTATCCGCGCCGCTGTTCGTTGGAGCCGATACCGGCCTGAACGATAACCTCAACGGCGTGGAGCGCCCCGTTTCGTTCGACGTGCCCGCCGCCGGGGGGCGTGAGTTCCAGGTGGTGCACTCGCTGGCCAAATGGAAGCGCTGGGCGCTCAAACAGTACGATTTCTATCCGGGAAACGGCCTGTATACCGATATGAACGCCATCCGCCGCGACGAGGCCGTGCTGGATAATCTGCACTCGGTCTACGTCGATCAGTGGGACTGGGAGAAGGTCATCACCGCCGCCGACCGCAGCCTCGACTACCTCAGGGAGACAGTTACGCGCATCGTCGACGCGATCAGCATGACCAGCAGCGCGCTCAAATGGGAGTTCCCCGCCATTACGAACGAGCTGCCGCGCGGCGTGTATTTCGTCACCAGCCAGGAGCTGGAGGACCGGTATCCCGAGCTTACGCCCTCGCAGCGTGAAAACGCCGTTACCCGCGAGCACGGCACTACGTTCGTCATGCAGATCGGAAAGACGCTTCGTTCCGGCAGGAAGCACGACGACCGCGCGCCCGACTATGACGACTGGGAGCTGAACGGCGATATTCTCTTCTATAATGAAGTTCTCGGCCGCGCGTTTGAGATCAGTTCGATGGGCATTCGCGTCGATGCGGAAAGCCTTGCGCGCCAGCTGAAGGAGGCCGGCTGCGAGGAACGGCGCGAACTGCCGTTCCATAAGGCGCTTTTGAACGGGCAGCTTCCGCTGACGATCGGCGGCGGCATCGGCCAGTCGCGTCTGTGCATGCTGATGCTTGGTTGCGCGCATATCGGCGAGGTACAGTCGGGCGTGTGGGACGACGAGACGATGAAGCGCTGCCGGGAAGCGGGGATCATGCTGCTGTAAGCGGCAGAACCGCATGGGCGTTTCCGCAAAGGAGGGGGTTATGATGTTTGCTTCTTTGTTCCAGCGCCTGCGCGAACGCGCCGATGAGAAAGAGCGGACCTGCCTGACGGCCCCGCGGTGCGTTCCGGGAATCGTGGAAGCGGTTGAGGAAAGAGAAGACGAAAGCTGGGAGGACGATCCGGCGACCGGCGAGCGGACGCTCGTGAAGACGTCCTGGTTCCGGCCGCGCACGCGCTACCGCGCGGAGGGAAAGGAATACGTGACCACGCCGCGCGGCGGCAGCGAATGGAACGACTGCCATTTCTGCCATTATCAGGCGGGGGACCGGGTGATCGTCCGCTGGCACGAGGAAAACCCGGAGCGCTACGACATCGTGCGGAAGCTGCGGAAAAACGGCGCGCTTGCCAGGGAAATGGAGCGCGGCGGGCTGTGAAAAAGCGCGGACAGCGCGCAGAACGCTTCCGGATTTTTCGGGGATATGAAAAGGGGCGCGCCGCGCCCCTGATTTACTCTCTCGCGTTCCTTTCCAGAACCGGCGAAAAATCCGTCTGAGCCGCCGGCTCTTTCTTTTTCAGATCGCCGCTAAAAAATGGCGATTTTTCCCGGATACATGTTTACAAACATTACGGGTTATGCTACAATGACGAATGCGTGTACCGCGCGCCCGGATGTGCGCCTCTCCAGCGGCTTCCTGGCATGCGGCGGATGCGAATACGCCCAAAGAGGCGAAGGAGGAAACACAATGGATACCAGCAAGAAACTCGAAATCATCGAAAAGTACAAGCGGCACGACGGCGACACCGGTTCTCCCGAGGTTCAGGTTGCTCTTCTGACCGAGCGCATCAACCACCTCAACGAGCATCTGTCCACCCATAAGAAGGACTTCCACAGCCGCCGCGGTCTGCTGCTGATGGTCGGCCAGCGCCGCAACATGCTCAACTACCTCAAAATGAAGGATATCGAGCGCTACCGCGCCCTGATCGCTGAACTGAACCTGCGCAAATAAAGATTGGAGTGCGGAATGGAAAAAAAGGTTTATTCAATCCAGTACGGCGCGGCGGAACTGTCACTTGACTTTGGCAAATACGCGCAGCAGGCCGGCGGCTCGGTTCTGGTTCGCTACGGCGATACGGCCGTGCTCGTCTGCGCCACGATGAGCGACAAACCGCGTGAAGGCATCGACTTCTTCCCGCTCAGCTGCGACTTCGAAGAGAAGCTGTACTCCGTGGGCAAAATCCCCGGCGGCTTCATCAAGCGCGAAGGCCGCCCGACCGAGAAGGCTACGCTGACCTCCCGCCTGATCGACCGTCCTCTGCGCCCGCTCTTCCCCAAGGGCATGCGCAACGACGTGCAGGTGGTCGCCACCGTGCTTTCCGTGGATACGAACCTGCCCCCGGAAGTTCCGGCCATGATCGGCGCGAGCGCCGCTCTGATGGTTTCCAACATTCCGTTCGGCGGCCCGATCGGCGCGGCTCAGGTGGGCCTTGTGGACGGCGAACTCGTCCTCAACCCCAACGACGAACAGCGCGAAAAGAGCGACCTGCATCTGACCGTCGCCGGCACGAAGGACGCCGTGATGATGGTCGAAGCGGGCGCGAACGAGATTTCCGAAGAAACCATGCTCAAGGCGATTCTGTTCGCTCATGAGCAGATCAAGCCCATCGTCGCGCTGCAGGAGCAGATCGCTGCCGAAATCGGCAAGGAAAAGAGCGAAGTGTTCATGCAGGTCACCGGCGAGGACGTCGATGCGGCCGTGCGCGAATACGCGTTCGAGCGCAGCAAGTGGATCTTCGAAACCTTCGACCGTCACGAGCGCCAGGCGCGCGAGGAGCAGGTCAAGAAGGAAACGCTCGAGCATTTCGCCGGGCAGTTCGAAGGCCGCGAGCAGGAAATCTGCGATTCGCTTTACTACATCAACAAAGAGATCATGCGCACGCGCATTCTCTCCGAGGGCGTCCGCCCCGACGGCCGCGCGCTGACCGAAGTGCGCCCCATCTGGAGCGAAGTCGGCGTCCTGCCGCGTCCGCACGGCTCCGCCGTGTTCACCCGCGGCGAAACGCAGGTGATGACCATCGCCACCCTGGGCGCGATGGGCGAAGTGCAGATCCTCGACGGCATCACCAACGAGGAAACCAAGCGCTACATGCATCACTACAACATGCCGCCGTATTCCACCGGTGAAGCTGGCCGCATGAAGAGCCCCGGCCGCCGCGAGATCGGTCACGGAGCGCTCGCCGAGCGCGCGCTGCTGCCGATGATCCCGTCGGAAGAGGAATTCCCGTATGCCATCCGCCTTGTGAGCGAAGTGCTTTCTTCCAACGGTTCCACGTCTCAGGCTTCCGTGTGCGGCAGCACCATGGCACTGATGGACGCGGGCGTGCCGATCAAGGCGCCGGTCGCCGGCGTTGCGATGGGCCTGATTAAGGATGCGCACAGCGACAAGGTCTGCGTGCTGACCGATATCCAGGGCCTCGAGGACTTCCTCGGCGATATGGACTTCAAGGTCGCGGGCACGATGAACGGCATCACCGCCATTCAGATGGACATCAAGATCAAGGGTATCGACGAGAAGATCCTCCGCCAGGCGCTTGCGCAGGCGCTGGAAGGCCGTCTGCATATCCTGGGCAAGATGCTTGAGACTATCCCCGCCCCGCGTGATCATCTGAGCGCCTACGCGCCCAAGATCATCCGCTTCACCATCAACCCCGAGAAAATTCGCGAAGTCATCGGGCCCGGCGGCAAGATGATCAACAAGATCATCGCCGACTGCGGCGGCGTGAAGATCGATATCGAGGACGACGGCCGCGTCTACATCGCTACCCCCGACGACGCCATGGCTCAGAAGGCCAAGCGCATCATCGAAGGCATTGCGAAGGACGTTGAAGTGGGCGATGTGTTCACCGGCAAGGTCGTGCGCATAATGAGCTTCGGCGTGTTCGTCGAGTTCGCGCCCGGCAAGGACGGCATGATCCACATCTCCAAGCTGGCCAACGAGCGCGTTGAAAAGTGCGAAGACGTTGTGAAGATCGGCGACGAGCTGGAAGTCCGCGTTGCGGAAATCGACAGCCAGGGCCGCATCAACCTCGTGCGCAACGATATCGTTTACGATAACAATGAACCCGTGCGCCGCCCGCCGATGGGCAACCGCGGGGGCCGTCCGCCGATGCGCCGGCCGCGCGCCTGATTTAAACCTGATACAAAAGGGCGGGAGCATTTTCCCGCCCTTTTATCGACGAAAGGGACGCGCGGAGGCCGCGCCGCGCAAAAACGGCGGAAAAGACGCCGGGAAGGAATCCTGCGGGGCAGATTGCCCCTGAAAAGCGGCGAACCTGTGAAGCAAAAGCGGCGCCTGCGCCGCAAAATAAAGGAGAAAACTGTCATGCTCGATCAATTTACGCTGCAAAACGGCCTGCGCGTCGTGGCCGAAAAGCTGCCGCATTTTCGCTCGGTTTCGGTCGGCCTGTGGGTCAAAGCGGGCTCGATGGACGAAACGCCGGAAGAGGGCGGGCTTTCGCATTTCATCGAGCATATGCTCTTTAAGGGCACCGAACGCCGCAGCGCGCGGCAGATCGCCGAAGAGATGGACGCTATCGGCGGACAGATCAACGCGTTTACGAGCAAGGAGTGCACCTGCTTTTATGCGAAGGTAACGGACGACCAGCTGCCGGTTGCGATGGACGTGCTGTGCGATATGCTGCGCAACGCGGCGTTCGATCCGGCCGAGCTGGATAAGGAGCGCGGCGTGGTGCTTGAAGAAATCGCCATGACGGAGTATTCGCCGGAGGATCTGGTGCACGAGCTGCTCGGGCAGTGGCGAGGCCCATTCTCGGCACGGAAGAGCTGATTTCCGGCTACACGCGCGAGGATCTGGCGCGCTATCGCGCAAAGCATTATACGCCGGAGAACGTCGTGCTGGCTGTGGCGGGCAATTACGATCTGCAGGCGCTGCGCGAACTGGCAGAGAAGCATCTGGGCTCGTGGCAGGCGCAGAAAGCGCCGGAGCGCAGGCTCTGGGGCGAAACGTTCGTGCCGGCGCTCGTGCGCCGCGAGAAGGATATCGAGCAGATTCATCTGTGCGCGGCGTTCCCCGGCGTGCCGCTGGGCTCGGACGACGTGTATCCGCTGAGCGTGCTGAACAACCTGTTCGGCGGCGGCATGAGCTCGCGGCTTTTCCAGCGCGTGCGCGAAGAAAGCGGCCTGGCCTATACGGTGTACAGCATGCCCTCGTCGTTCCCCGGCTGCGGCATGGTGGCGCTGTATGCGGGCACCAGTCCGCAGCATGCGGAGCCGGTGATGCGCC
>SFFS01000141.1 GCA_004557805.1 Clostridiales bacterium
TCGACGTGCTGGTGACGCAGCGGGGCATCGCGGTCAATCCCCAGCGCAAAGCGCTGGAGAATGATCTGAAAGCCGCGGGCCTTCCCGTTGTGCCGATTGAAGAGCTGAAGGCCGCCGCCGAGCGCGTGACAGGTAAGCCTAAGCCGCTTGCAAGGGGAAAGCGCGTCGTGGGCGAGGTGGAATATCGCGACGGCAGCGTGATCGACCGCATTTACAGCGTGGACGAATAAGGAGAAAAAACATGCGTGAAATTCAGGCGGGAGAAATCCGCGACGCGGTGCGTTCCCTGATTCTCGAGGCCAGTTACGTCATCGGGGACGACGTTCGCGCGAAAATCGCGGCATGCCGCGAAACGGAACCTTCGCCGTCCGGCTGCGCCGTGCTCGACCAGCTGACGGAGAATTACCGCATCGCGCGCGAGGAGCGCGTGGCCATCTGCCAGGATACCGGCATGTGCGTGGTGTTCCTGGATATTGGCCAGGACGTACATATCGCGGGCGGCGAACTGACTGAAGCCGTCAACGACGCGGTGCGCAGCGCCTATACGGAGGGCTATCTGCGCAAGAGCGTCGTCGCCGATCCGCTGCTGCACCGCGTGAACACGAAGGATAACACACCCGCCGTGATCCATACCCGCATTGTGCCGGGCGACCGGGTGGATATTCTCGTCACGCCAAAGGGGTTTGGCAGCGAGAACATGTCGGCGCTGAAGATGCTTGTGGTGGCCGAAGGCGTTGAGGGTGTGATCCGGTTTGTGGTGGATACCGTGAAAAATGCGGGCCCCAACCCCTGCCCGCCGGTGATCGTCGGCGTAGGGATCGGCGGCACGATGGAAACGGCGGCGATTCTCGCCAAGAGGATGACCGCGCGGTCGCTGGACGAGACCAATCCCGATCCGGAATACGCGGCGCTGGAGGAGCGCATTCTTGCGGAGATTAATAAGCTGGGCATCGGCCCTGCCGGTATCGGCGGCCGGACGACGGCGCTGAAGGTGAATATCGCCGTTTATCCGACGCATATTGCAGGACTGCCTGTGGCTGTGAACCTGTGCTGCCACGCTGCGCGTCATGCGCACGCGGTGCTGTAAGAGGAAGGAACCTCAGGTTCCTGCTGGGGTTTCAGGGGCGGAGCCCCTGACGTTTCCTTCCCTGACGTTCCCTCTGCCCACAAAATACATGGAGGTTGTCTCATGCAGAATATTCCGCTCACCCTGCCCCTTGACCCGGCGCAGGTGAAATCACTCCGCGCAGGCGATACGGTGCTGCTGACGGGTGTGCTGTATACAGGCCGCGACGCGGCGCACAAGCGGCTTGTCGAGTGCCTTGAGCGCGGCGAAGAACTGCCGCTGCCGCTGGAAAATCAGCTGATTTATTATGTCGGCCCCGCGCCGGCTTCCCCCGGTCACGCGGTCGGTTCGGCTGGCCCCACGACCAGCTACCGCATGGACAAATACACTCCGCCGCTTCTGGAGCGCGGCCTGCTGGGCATGATGGGCAAGGGGAAGCGCGGCCCGGAGGTGGTCGAGGCGATGAAGAAGCGCGGCGCGGTCTATTTCGGCGCGGTGGGCGGCGCGGCGGCGCTGATCTCGCGGCGCATTGAGCGCGCGGAGGTCGTCGCGTACGACGATCTGGGGGCGGAGGCGATTCACCGTTTCTGGGTGCGCGATTTCCCCGCGCTGGTGCTGATCGACAGCCTCGGAAACAACCTCTACGAACTCGGCCCGGAAAAATACCGGGAGCAGTGACTTTTCTCCGCGCTCTGCGCGGAAAAAATAAAAAGCAACGCAACCATGGAGGAAAGCATATGGCAAAGCGGACAATGGTTCTGGGCGTGATCGGCGCGGATGTGCACGCCGTGGGCAACCAGATTCTCAATTATGCGTTCACACAGGCGGGGTTTGACGTGATTAACCTCGGCGTGATGGTGTCGCAGGAGGAGTTTATCGAGGCTGCGGTTGAAACGGACGCGAAGGCGATCGTCGTTTCGTCGCTGTATGGGCACGGCGAGCTTGACTGCCGCGGCCTGCGCGAAAAATGCGACGAGGCAGGCCTGAAGGGCATTCTGCTCTATGTGGGCGGCAACATCGTTGTGGGCAAGCAGCCGTTTGAAGAGGTGGAAAAGCGCTTCAAGGCCATGGGGTTCGATAAGGTGTTTGGTCCCGGCACGCCGCCGGAGGTGACGATCGAAGCGCTGAAAAAGGATTTTGAACAGATCGAAGCGAGGGAGAGCGCGCAGGCATGAAGCCCGTATTGCTGATCGACTTTGGCAGCACGTATACGAAAACCACCTGCGTGGACGTGGCGAGCGCGCGTATCCTCGGCACGGCGCAGAGCTATACCACCGTCGAAACGGACGTGGGCGAGGGGCTTGAAAACGCGCTGCGCGAATTGCGCGCACAGACCGGGATTTCTGAATTTGCGGAGCGGTATGCGTGTTCTTCGGCCGCAGGCGGCCTGAGAATGATCGCTTCCGGTCTCGTTCCAACGCTGACGACAGAGGCCGCAAAGCGCGCCGCTCTCGGCGCGGGCGCGAAGGTGATCCGCACATACTGCTATGAAATGACGGAGGACGATCTCGAAGAAATCCGCGCGCTCAGCCCGGATATTCTGCTGCTGTGCGGCGGAACGGACGGCGGCAACCGCGACTGCATCGAGCGCAACGCGAAGGCCGTCGCGTCGCTGAAGCCGTCGTTTCCCATCGTGCTGGCGGGCAACCGCGCCGCAGCAGGGAGCTGTCGGCGCGCGCTGGAAGCCGCAGGCGCGGAGGTGATCCAATGCGAAAACGTGATGCCCGCGTTTAATACGCTCAACGTTGCGCCCTGCCAGAAGGCGATCCGCGAGGTGTTCCTGCGCAGGATCGTCTCCGCCAAGGGGCTGACGAAGGCGAGCGAGCTCATCAGCGGCATTCTCATGCCTACGCCCGCCGCCGTGCTGACGGCGCTGACGCTGTTCGCGGAGAATTTCGGGGAGCTTGCGGCCGTCGATCTCGGCGGCGCGACGACGGACGTCTATTCTATCGCCAAAGGGCTGCCAAGCCGTGCGGGCACTGTGCTGCGTGGGCTTCCGGAACCCTATGCCAAGCGCACCGTCGAGGGCGATATCGGCATGCGCTACAGCGCGCACGGCGTGGCCGACGCGGCGGGGGTTCCGCGCATCGCTGCCGCTGCGGAAACGAGCGAGGCCGCCGTGGAAGCGTGGCTTGCGCGCGTGCGGGAAACGCCGGGCGTTCTCGCCGAAACGGAAGAGGAAAAGGCGATGGATTTCGCGCTGGCGAGCCTGGCCATTGAAACCGGCCTGACGCGCCATTCCGGCTCGATCGAGGAAGTGTTTACGCCCATGGGCCTCGCCTTCCAGCAGACGGGCAAGGATCTGACGCAGGTGAAGCATCTGCTGCTGACGGGCGGCGCGCTGATCCATACCGGCCGCGCGGAGGAGATGGCCGCGCGCGCTATGGCGGCGGTTCCGCCGCAGTCCCTCGCGCCGCGCGAAGCGCGAATTATACTGGATCGACATTACATTCTTTCGGCAATGGGGCTTTTGAGCCAGAAATATCAGGAAACCGCCAGGGAAATTATGGGGAGGGAGTTTCTGTAAGATGGAACTGAAAAACAGGAAGATGACGCACGACGAGTTTTTCGCCATGCGCCAGGAGGTGCTGAACCAATGGCCGACCGGCAGGGACGTGGAAAATCTTGACGAGGCGTTCGCGTATCAGAAGGCTATCCCGGCCGAAAAGCGCTTCGATCATAAGCTGCGCGAGGCCGACCGGGCGCGCCGCACGCTTGTGCAGCCGCGCGCCGGCGTGCCGGTGATCGAAAAGCACATCGAGCTTTTGCAGCATTTGGAAACCGAAGGCGAGGCCGATCTGCTGCCCACCACAATCGACAGCTATACCCGCCTGAACCGCTATAAAGAAGCCGCCGTCGGCCTGGAAGAGAGCATCCGCCAGTATAAGGCCATGCTCAACGGTTTCCCGGCCGTCAACCACGGCGTGGCGGGCTGCCGTCAGGTGACTGAGGCCGTCAAGAGCCCCGTACAGGTGCGTCACGGCACGCCCGATGCGCGGCTGCTGGCTGAAATTACGCTGGCCGGCGGGTTTACCAGCTACGAGGGCGGCGGCGTATCCTACAACATTCCCTACGCCAAGGCTATTTCCATCGAAACCACGCTGCGCGACTGGCAGTACGTAGACCGTCTGACGGGGCTGTACGAAGAAAACGGCATCTCCATCAATCGCGAGCCGTTCGGCCCGCTGACGGGCACGCTCGTGCCGCCGTGCATTTCGCATGCCGTGGCCATCATCGAGGCGCTTGTCGCCGCCGAACAGGGCGTGAAGAACATTACCGTCGGCTATGGCCAGCTGGGCAATTTGCAGCAGGACGTAGCGGCAATTCAGACGCTGCGCACGCTGACGGAGGAATACCTGACCCGCTATGGCTACGGCGACGTGGAAGTGACGACCGTGTTCCATCAGTGGATGGGCGGTTTCCCGGCGGACGAGGCGAAGGCGTTCGGCGTAATCAGCTGGGGAAGCGCTGCGGCGGCCATCGGTCACGCGACGAAGGTAATCGTAAAAACCCCGCACGAGGCGGTCGGCGTGCCGACGATGCAGGCGAACGCCGCAGGTCTGCGCTGTACCAAGCAGGTGATTTCCATGCTGTGCGACCAGTCGCTGCCCGAGAGCGATACGCTGCGGCAGGAGCGCGAAATTATCACGGCAGAAACGCGCCAGATTCTCGATAAATGCTTCGAACTGGGCGAGGGCGATATCGCCGTGGGCTGCGTGCGCGCGTTCCAGGCGGGCGTGATCGACGTGCCGTTCGCGCCGAGCCGCTTTAACGCGGGCAAGATTCTCCCTGCGCGCGATAATAACGGCGCTGTGCGCCTGATGGAAACGGCCGCGCTGCCCTTCTCCGACAGCGTAAAGGCGTTCCATAAGGAAAAAATTGCGGAGCGCGCCCGCGCAGAGGGCCGCAGCGTTTCCTTCCAGATGGTGGTAGACGATATTTACGCAATTTCCAAGGGCCGGCTCGTGGGCCGCCCGCGATAAATGAAGAGACAGCGAAAAGGAGCGTAAAAACGAATGAAGATTGTTGATCTGGTCTGCGCCAGAGGGCGCACGGGCTTCTATTTCGACGATCAGCGCGCGATCAAGCAGGGCGCGAAGGCCGACGGCTCGACCTATACCGGCACGCCGGTCACGCCGGGCTTTACGTCCGTCCGCCAGGCGGGCGAGGCTATTTCCGTCATGCTGATCCTTGAGGACGGACAAATCGCGCACGGCGACTGCGCCGCCGTACAGTATTCCGGGGCGGGCGGACGCGATCCGCTGTTCCTGGCCGACGAATTCATTCCCGTCATTGAAAAGCATATCAAGCCGCTGCTCGTCGGGCGCGAAGCGGATTCCTTCCGCCAGCTGACACGTGAAATGGAAGCCGTCTGCGTTGAAGGAAAGCGACTGCACACGGCCATCCGGTATGGCGTCAGCCAGGCGATTCTCGACGCGGTGGCCAAGGCGAAGCATAAACTGATGTGCGAAGTGGTGGCCGACGAATACGGCCTGACCGTCAGCGATCATATGATCCCGATCTTCACCCAGTCGGGCGACAGCCGCTACGACAACGCCGATAAAATGATTATGAAGGGCGCGGAGGTGCTGCCGCACGCGCTGATTAACAATGTGAAAACCAAGCTGGGCGAGCATGGCGAACTGCTGCAGGAATATGTCGCCTGGCTGCGCGACCGTATCCTCAAGCTGCGCACGAGCGAAAGCTACATGCCCGTGCTGCATATCGACGTATACGGCACCATCGGCGCGATTTTCGGGCACGACAACTATAAGGCCATGGCCGATTATATCGCCACGCTGGAAGAAATTCAATGGCTTCACCGCACCGAAGGGGATAAATTCCAGATCGCGATAAAACCGATCGTGCTTGGGCGCAAAGCCGCTCAGCAGGTGGCGTCTTTGACGATCACCCACGATTTTCTGCGGGAGCTGCGGGACCGGCTCCAGGAAACCGTCGTCCTGACAATGATCGTAGAAAATGAAATTATCTGCGTCGATAAGGCGAACTCGCATCAGAGTTTAAACTGCAGCTCTGAAATTGGGAAAGTATACCCCTGTCATGCCGGCGCGACCGGATTCGGCGTTTTACTGGGCATGGACGAGTTCGAGGCACGTTCTTTCCTGGAAAAGAAACCTCTGGAACGCTATACCGATCACACGATTACCGATATCGACGCCCTGATGCTCCGCTACCGCAAAGAACGCAGCCAGGGTTATACGATCGCCAGCGGGCAAAAAGATTCCGGGATCACGGGTATCGCCATGCCGCTGTGGTTTCCCGCGGAAAAGACCTACGGCAGCCTGGGCGTGCTGACGCCGGATTATCGCATTACCGAAGAGACGAAAGAAAATATCATCGCCGAGTTAAAAAAATGCGTGGATAAAATTCGAATGTACCTGACGCCAGCCCTTTCCTCTCTGGACTAAAAACTGTCCAGATGCCAGTTCACGGCAGAAACGCTGGATACTATTCTTTTCTGATACTAATTATCAATAGAACAGCTGAACTTAACGTCCGGGGCCGACCC
>SFFS01000142.1 GCA_004557805.1 Clostridiales bacterium
TTGTTTTCCCTGCGTCTCAAATAATCGCTTCCTTTTGTTTTCTTTTGAACCGTTCCAGACGCTCTTGAAACTATGATAGCACCCTAACTAAGGGTTAAGTCAATATCTGGATCTTTAAATTTTGATAAAAAACTCCCGCTGCGACGATGCGGCAGGTGGCCCTCTGCGCGTGTTTGTCTTATAAATCAGCCGCGGCGTTTGGGAATGAACCGGATGGCCAGGAAAACCGGCAGCAGCGGAACGGCCAGCAACGGCGCGACGATCTCCGAGGAAAGCATGGAGATGTGGGACGACGAAGCGTACGACTTTACCGTGAACGCGGGGCGTGTGGGAACGTATAAAATCCGCGTCTCGGTGACGGACTGGGCCGACCAGACGGCGGCGAAGAACGCGTCCCTGGCCGCGCGTCAGCGCGAGACAGAATCGAAGGACAACTGGGAAGAGAGCATGAAGGACGCACAGCTTTGCGGAGACTGGGCGGCAGACCTGGTGGAGATTGCGCGGACGCAGATTGGCTATCAGGAAAGCGAGAAGGATATCCGCGTCGATTCGGAGGGCAAGACGCAGGGCTACACGCGCTACGGCGCGTGGGCGGGCCCGGCGTATGCCGAATGGTGCGCGATTTTCATCGGCTTCTGCCTGCACTATGCGGGCGTGCCGGAGACGGCGTTCCCGTGGGATGCGAGCGTGCAGATGTGGCTGAGCGCGGCGAAGGAGAAGGGTATTTTCCGCGAACCGGAGGGCTACGAGCCGCAGGCGGGCGACGTGGTGTTCCTGCGGCGCGAAGGCGAGAAAGCGGCGGCGCATATCGGCATTGTGGAAACGGCGGAGGGCGGCGAAATCGGCACGATCGAGGGCAACGCGAACCGCGCCGTGGCGCGCAGAAACTATGCGGCGGACAGCGACAGAATCGCGGGCTACGCCAGCATGGCGGCGGCCGAGGCGATTGCTCAGGGCCAGGAAGCGCCGCAGCAGGAAACGCCCGCGCCGGAGCCGGCGCCCGCGCAGACGGCGCTGACCTTCCGCGGAACGGACGGCGAAACCGTGACGGCGCAGCTTGCGCCGGAAACGGAACTTGCGGTGGATCTGGCGGGCGGCGCGTTCGTCGAAACGCCGCAGATTGAATGGGACTACACCGACGGCCGCATGTTCTACGCGCATCCGGAGCAGAATTTCGCCGTGCCGGACGTGGCGCGCGAGGGCTTCGAGTTTGACGGCTGGACGCTGGAAACGGACGAAAAAAGCCTGCTCACGGCGCAGTGGCAGGCGGAAGAAGAACCGGTTGTGTTTTAGGGCGGCGCCGCGCAGAGGCTGACGGCGCAGATTCATCTCTAATACTGGATCAGGTCGCGCGGCTCGGCGCCGGTATAGCGGATCAGCGCCTCGGGAGAGACGAGCAGCATCGTGCCGCGCACGCCCGCGCTGACGGCGATGCGCTCGTGCAGCATGCAGGTTTCATCGATGAAGAGCGGGAACTTTTTCTTCATGCCGATGGGGCTGCACGCGCCGCGCACATAGCCCGCGACGGCCGGAAGCTCCTTCATGGGCAGCATCTCGACTTTTTTATCTCCGGCCGCTTTGGCGGCCTTTTTCAGATCGACCTCCTCCGCGCCGGGGATGCAGCAGACGAAATATTTGACCTTATCGCCCTGAAGGACGAGCGTCTTGAACAGAATTTCCACGTTCAGCCCGAGCATGGCGGCCGCGTGTACGGCGGAGAGATCCTGCTCGTCGACGGGATAGGATTTGGATTCATAGGCGATTCCGGCCGCGTCGAGCAGCCGCATCACGTTCGTTTTCTGCGTCGTATTCATGGCGGAAGTATACCGCGAAACGGTGAAAAAATCAAGGGCGGCGCCGCATAATGCACGGGAAGGCGGCGAATGCCTTTGCGCGGCGTTGCCGGGAAAAACGCGGAAAACGAAAACGTAGAAATGAACACTTGACACGGTGCTGCGCACGTGATAATCTGATACCGGATATTATGTTTGAGGTGACAAACGCATGAGCGATTATGTGATTTTGACGGATTCTTCCTGCGATCTGCCCGCCGGGCTGGCGGCGGAAAAGGGGATCGAGTACGTGCCGCTGACGGTGCGGATGGACGGCAAGGAATACCGCAACGAGCTGGACTGGCGCGAAATCGAGCCGCACGAGTTTTATGAGCGGCTGCGCGCGGGCGCAAAGGTGCAGACCTCCGCGCCGACGGTGCAGGAGTTTTACGAGCGGATTACGGAAGCGTGCGAGCAGGGGAAGGACGTGCTGTATCTGGGCTTCTCCTCGGCGCTGAGCGGAGCGTATCAGGCGGGGCACCAGGCGATGGAAATGGCGCGCGAGAAGTATCCGGAGCGCAAGCTCCTCGACGTGGACACGCTGAGCGCGTCGCTCGGCCAGGGGCTGCTGGTGATGCTCACGCAGCAGCGCAAGGAAGCGGGCGCTACGATCGAGCAGGCGGCTGAATACGCGGAAAACAACAGGCTGCGCCTGTGCCACTGGTTCACCATGCCCGACCTGGATCATCTGCGGCGCGGCGGGCGCGTCTCGGCCACCTCGGCCGTGCTGGGCACGATGCTCAACATTCGTCCGGTGATGCACATGAACAACCGGGGCGAGCTGGAATACGTCTCCAAGGCGCGCGGGTCGCGCGCGGTGTATCAGCGGTTCATCGACCGCGTGCGCCAGACGGCGGATCATCCCGAAGAGCAGATGATGTTCATCAGCCACGGCGACGACGAGCAGGAAGCGTTCCGCCTGCGCGACATGGTGCAGCAGACCTTCGACGTGAAGACGTTCGTGATCGGCCCGGTGGGCCCGGTCATCGGCGCGCACTCCGGCCCGGGGACGATCGCGTTCTTCTTCCTGGGAAACGAGAGATAATGAAGGCAATATCGTATCCTTCATGCGATTAAGAAAACGCGCCCGGAGCGGTTCCGGGCGCGTTTGTTTTGCTGGCGTATCGCAAAAGCGAAGAAGCGACGGCCTGAACGGATTCTCCGTCGCTTCTGAATCAGCCTTCCCGCGCGCGCAGATATTTCAGCGCGGCCAGCGCGGCGGTCGCGCCGTCGGCCACGGCGGTGGTCACCTGGCGCACGCCCTTGCGGCGACAATCGCCCGCGACGAACACGCCGGGGGTTTTCGTCAGGCACGTTTCGTCCGCGGCGAAATAGCCGGCCTCGTCGAGCGCGCACAGGTTGGCGAACGCGCCGTTTTGCGGCTCCAGGCCGATGGACACGAACAGGCCGTCGGCGGCGAGCGTCTCGGTTCTGCCGCCGGCGCTGTGGAGAATTTCGCAGCCGCAGAGCGCGCCGTTTTCCTCGTTGAGCGCCGTCACCACCGCGCCGAAAATGACGCGGACGTTTTCGCGGCGCAGGAGCGCCGCCGCCAGGGGCGCTTCGCCCGTGAAGAAATCGAGGTTCTGCACGACCGTCAGATGAGAGGCCACGTCCGCCAGCAGCAGCGATTCCTGTAGGGCGGAGTTGCCGCCGCCGACCATGACGACCTCGCGGCCGCGATAGAAATCGCCGTCGCACACGGCGCAGTAGCATACGCCGTTCCCGGCGAGCGCCTCCTCGTTGACAAGGCCCAGATGGCGGTGCTTTACGCCCGGCGCGAGGATCAGCGCCGCGCCTTCAAAGCGGTCGCCCTCGGCCGTGAGCGCGGCGAAGCCGCCCTCGAACGGTTCCACGCGCGTTACCTCGCCGACTTCGATTTCGCCGCCGAGGTCGAGCACCTGCGAGAGCATTTTATCGGCGATTTCCGCGCCGGGGGCGGCGGGCACGCCGGGATAGTTTTCCACCTTCGGAGAGGATGCGATCTGCCCGCCGAAGCCTGATTTTTCGACGATGCGGGCGGTTTTTCCGGAGCGCAGGGCGTAGAGCGCGGCGGTCAGGCCCGCCGGGCCGCCGCCGATGATGAGAATATCGGTCATAAAAAAAATACGGCTCCTTTCTGTGCGCAAAAAGTATACCGCGCCCTGCGTGCGTTTGCAAGGGCGCGGCGCGATTGTTATTTTCAGCACAGCGGCGCGAAAATGCGCAGCACGCCGTCGACGATCCAGCGGCGCAGGAAATGGCTGTTCATGTCGTAGGGCTGGATCTGGCGGCTCTTCTCCTGCGTGGCGAGGAAATCGTCCTTCATCGCGTCCACGATGGACGAATCGAAGAAGAGCGAATTGTTTTCAAAGTGCAGGAACAGGCTGCGATAGTCGAGGTTGACCGTGCCGCAGGCGCATACGCGCCCGTCGATCACGACGCCCTTGGCGTGCAGGAAGCCGGGCGTGTATTCGTAAATTTTCACGCCCTCCATCAGCAGCACCTGATAATAGCTGCGCGACATGCGGAAGATCTGCTTTTTATCGGGAATTCCCGGCATGAGGATGCGCACGTCGACGCCGCGCCGGGCGGCGGAGACGATCGCGTCGAGCAGCTTGTCGCCGAGCATCAGGTAGGGCGTGAAGAACCAGACGTACTCCGTGGCCTGCGAAAGCAGGTCGGCGTACAGCTGATTGGTCGTGGCGTCCTTGTTCAGCGGGGAGTCGCAGTAGCTCAGCACGAATCCGTCGGCGGCCTGGGGCGAAGGCTCGGGCGACGATATTATCGAGGGTACGAAACAGTTCCTGAAAGAGCATACATACGTAGACCCGAAAAAGGTGGGCTGTATGGGTGCCAGCTACGGCGGCTTCATGACACAGTACCTGCAGACACGCACAGACCTCTTTGCCGCAGCCATCTCGCACGCAGGTATCTCGAACATCGCCAGCTATTGGGGCGGCGGCTACTGGGGCTACACCTACGGCGAAACGGCCCAGTACGGCTCCTACCCTTGGAACAACCCCGACCTCTACGTGAAGCACTCGCCGCTCTTCAACGCAGACAAAATACACACGCCCATCCTCCTGCTGCACGGCACGGCCGACACCAACGTACCTACAAACGAGAGCCAGCAGCTCTTTACCGCCCTACGCATCTTGGGGCGGCCCGTCAGCTACATCCAGGTGGAAGGCGAAAACCATGTAATTACAGATTACAACAAGCGAATGGTATGGCAGAACGCCATATTTGCATGGTTCGCCCACTGGCTGAAGGATGAACCGGAATGGTGGAAAGAGCTCTACCCGGAAGATAAATTCGGAAGGCAGTAAGCAGCTACCCCTCCCCCACTCCGGCTTGCCCAAGGGCAATGCCTATGAATATGGTTCGCGGACCGGTTTACGGTCTGCGAACTTTCGTTACGACAAAGTCGTGAAAACAGCACATCCCGCCGTTAAAATCCACAAAAAAGTCCGTAGAGATTTTTCCGACTACGGCAAAATATCTAACTTTGCAAGGCACAATTGTTTACGCCCATGAGCTACTTCGCAAAATACTTCCACTTTCTTGCACTTCTCGCGCTGACAGCGCTGTTTCTCTGCCCCACCGAGGCCAACGCCCGCCGCAAGGAACGGAGCGCCCGCGGCATTATGTCGTCGGAAATCATCGAACCGGATGCACTGGCAGCCAAAGCCGCACAGGAACCGAGGATGAAAAAGGCAACAGCCATGACTACCAAGCAGTCCAACATCAACTCGCGCTATCGCGAGGGCATTGACGTGTCGCACTACCAAGGCTGGATCGATTGGGACCAGGTGGCAGGCAGTTCGCGCATCTCCTACGTTTACCTGAAAGCGACCGAAGGGGCCAACTTCCTGGACGATACCTACGCCCGCAACCTGAGCGAGGCACGCCGCGTGGGACTCAGCGTGGGCAGCTACCACTTCTATCGCCCCAACGTCAGCTGGCAGGAACAGCTGCGCAACCTCACCGAAAACGTGAAAGCCGAGACGCAAGACCTGGTGCCCATCATCGACATCGAAAGCCGCGGCAAGGTGTCGGAGGAGAAATTTATCGCCGACCTGAAAGCCTTTGTCCTGCAGGTAGAGCGACACTATGGTAAAAAACCGCTGCTCTATTCCTACCAGAACTTCTACAACCGCCAGCAAGGGTTGTGGAAAAGCCGCACCATTTCGGCAAATGACCTGGAAAATGCCCGCTCCTCGCGCGACCAGGCGCAGGCAACGCTGAAATCAGCACAGGATAAATTGCGTCAGTACCGTTCCGGTAACCGTGAACAGGACATCGCCCAGGCGAAAGCCAGCCTCGAACAGGCGCAGGCGCAACTGGCGCAGGCGGAGTTGAATTTGCAGGACTCAACGTTGATAGCCCCGTCTGATGGCACGCTGTTAACGCGCGCGGTGGAGCCAGGCACGGTTCTCAATGAAGGTGGCACGGTGTTTACCGTTTCACTAACGCGTCCGGTGTGGGTGCGCGCTTATGTTGATGAACGTAATCTTGACCAGGCCCAGCCGGGGCGCAAAGTGCTGCTTTATACCGATGGTCGCCCGGACAAGCCGTATCACGGGCAGATTGGTTTCGTTTCGCCGACTGCTGAATTTACCCCGAAAACCGTCGAAACACCGGATCTGCGTACCGACCTCGTCTATCGCCTGCGTATTGTGGTGACCGACGCCGATGATGCGTTACGCCAGGGAATGCCGGTGACGGTGCAATTCGGTAACGAGGCAGGACATGAATGATGCCGTTATCACGCTGAACGGCC
>SFFS01000005.1 GCA_004557805.1 Clostridiales bacterium
GGCGTCCCTTCCTGCGCGTTCAGCGCGGGAACGTCATCCAATAGTTCGACGTTCAGTGTCGCTCTTCCTGCCTGAAACAGCTCTGCGCAAATCCTTTTCGCGCCCGCGGGGAGCGCAAATACATGCGCCTCGCCGGTTCCGACCAGAATATCGCCCGTCATAGAACGATCCATGCCCAGTGACATCAGCGCGCCGAGGATGTCCCGGTGTCCGAGCGAATCAAAGCGCCGGTCCCACGTCAGCTTTACGCACGCGACGGGCCATTCTTCCGGTGCGTCGAACGTTTCAGTGAAGGCCACTACGCGGCGCTCCGCATCCTCGAAACCGCCGAAGGAATGGAATACGGCGCCCGCCTGCTTTGCGCAGATCTGCGCCTCTTCGAGCTCTGCCGGGCTCAGAAAGCTGGAAAATTGCGTCCTGCCTGTTTTTGATGCACGCGCGGCCAGCTCGGTCATGCGCTTCTCGCAGGCTCTGTCCGCCGCCATATCAGAAAGCGAGCAGGACGTAGAGCCGGTACAGCAGGCGCTGCGCCAGGTTCAGCAGAAAAAACACGACGATTGCGCTCAGATCGATCGGCAGATTGGGAAAGATGCGGCGGATAACCGGCCGAATCCAGTCCAGCATGGGATTAGCGATCTTGCCGAAAAACTGCATCACCTTGTTCCAAGGGGAAACGAACCAGCTGAGGATGCAGTAAATCAGCAGCGCATAGCGCAGAATTTCCAGAAAGTAGTAGCATCCCTGATAGATTTGGTAGAGTATCATATCGCTCCTTTACCTTACCAGGCGCCGTAACCGGCGGCTTCCTCGCCGCGCGGCGGGGGATTGTTATTGCCGCGCGAAGCGCGGGCGTTGGATTCCGGGCGAACGATCTTCACGCCGTTGGGCGCGACGAGATAGATTCTGCGCGAAATACGGCCGACTTCGCCGTTGAGCACGAAAGACGCGCCGCTGACCATATCCAGCACGCGGCGGAACAGCAGATCGTCCACATCTTCAAAGTTGAGGATGACGTTCTGCCCGTTCATCAGATAATCGATAACCGCGGTCGTATCCTCCACCCGGCGCACGCAGAAAATAACAGCGCTTGCGGACTGTGCAGGCTGCGATTTTGGCAGGGGAGACTCATAAACGGTCTCGCGCTCCGGCATATCGATCACATTCGCAGGGCGCTGCGGCCGCTCGTCCATCGAGGGACGTGGCTGATACGCCTGCTGCTGCGCGCGTTCGCGTTCAGCGCGCGCGGCGCGACGCGGCTGCGGTTTCAGGCGCGCGCCGGCACGGCCGTACGCGCCGCTGTCGCCATAGCCGCTTTCATAGACGGGTTCTTCATAGGAGGGCTCTTCCGGCTGCTCCTGATAGGAATCCTCAGGCATATAATCATTGTAGACCGCGCCGCCGCGGGGGTCGTCCTCCTGATTGTCCCCCGGGAACAGGCCGATCACACGGCCAAGAGTTTGCAGCACATCGGAAAACGCCATAGTTTCCTCCTTCAGTGATACTTTCTTTCGCCAAAGATTGCGGCGCCGAGCCGCAGCATTGTCGCGCCTTCCTGCGCGGCTACGCGATAATCGTGCGTCATGCCCATGGAAAGCTCCTGGCAGTCCACGCCGTCGATCGCTTCCGCCCGCAGCTGCTCGAACAGCTGCCGTGCCTGCCGGAACAGGGGACGGATGCTTTCCGGATCCTCTGCTTTCGGCATCACGGCCATCAGGCCGCGCACGGAAAGTCCGGGAAGACGTGCGCATTCGCGTGCAAAGGCAACGATCTCTTCAGGCGGCAGGCCACCCTTCTGCGCTTCGCGCCCTGTGTTCAGCTGCACAAGCACCGGCATCACAATACCGCACGCCTGCGCTCTGGCGTCCAGCGCCTGCGCAAGATGTATACTGTCCAACGACTGAACAAGGCATACTCGGTTTATTATATATTTTATTTTGTTAGTTTGCAACCTTCCAATCATATGAATTTCAAAATCGGCCCCGAGCGCCGGAAATTTTTCGAGAATTTCCTGCGCGTGGTTTTCTCCAATGGCGGTGAAACCGGCCTGCTTCAGCGGAAGAATCCGCTCGATGGGCTGCGTTTTCGACACGGGCAGAATGCGCGGCGGATGCTCCGGATTGCGGCAGCAGGCGAGTACGTCCGCTTTCAGCTTTTCAATGTTGGAAAGAAATTCCTTTTCGCCTTCCATAACAATGCCCTCTTTTTCTGCGTCAGAACAGCAGCACCTTCTGCCCTTCGGCGAGAGAGCCGACGGACAGGGGAAGGATAACCGCATTTTTATTATCCTGCATGACGACCTGAACGGGGACGAAGATGCCTCCGTTATCGGAGAGAACGACGCCGAGCTGATTATTCTGCGTGCGCAGCGCGTTGAGCGGCACCTGCAGGCCTGAAACGTACAGCTCGCCTACGGTCGCCTGTGCCGTGCGCGTATTGAGCACCGTGCGTACCTTCGAGGGGACTGACATACGCACCAGCAGCTCCGAGCCAGAACGGGAAAAGCTGGTAACGGTCGCGTCGAACACGGTATCGTCAAAGCCCTCCAGCTGTACCTTGTAAGATTGGCCTTCGACGGGGTTCCAGTTTTTGTCGTTCGTCAGAAGCATCAGGTACCACTGGCCGTTCTGTACGGTGCGGAAAACGGGCGTGCGACCGCGCTCGGCGGCGGTCGATTCAGGGTCCTCGCCGTTGAGAACGGAGCGTACCTGCGCGGCGGTGATATCGTCCGCCGTTTCGACGGAGAAAGCGTTTTCATAGCCGTCGGTATAAAAGCTGACGATGCAGTCGGTATCCGCAATATACGTTACCGTCCAGCTGGCGATTTTTTTCAGAAGCGTCGATTCGTTCTGATACAGTCCCGTCAGCGTCTGATCGGTGGAGTATTTCGAACGCAGATAGCTTTGACGGCTGGACATGGCCGTATCCATCTGGCGCGTAAGGTTCAGAAGGTTGCCCGTAGACTTGCCGCGCGCGATGGAGCGGATGTCCGAAGCGATTTGCAGAACGTTCGCGTCCATGCGATCCAGCTGCAGGTCGGTGTATGTCGATGCTGCCAGCGTTTTGTGATAGTTCTTGATCTGCGTGCGGATGTTGAGCAGCTTGTTCATGTCCGTCTGGCTGTATCCGGTGGAATAGATTTCGGCAATTTTGTTGCCTTTATAAACCACCTCGCCCTCGTCGGCGTAATAGGTGATGCTCGTCAGCCCTTCGGCGGATGTGAGCGTCTCGTTTCGCACGATTACGGCGTTGGCATGATACTGGTTGCCCATGTTTCCGGCCGTAATGACGGCTGTTTTTTCGAACATGCCGCCCACTACGAGATAGCACGCATACAGAAACCCGCAGAGCACGACAAAAAGAAACACATAAAACCGGAACGCAACGCGGCGCTTTTTTCTGCGCTTTTTCATCTGACCTCCTCCTGCAGCTGGCGCAGCAGCGTGAGCGCTTTGCGTTCCAGCCTTGAAACCTGCATCTGCGAAACGCCGAGCATGGCGGCGACTTCGCGCTGACTTTTGCTTTGCATATACCGTGCGCGCAGCACGGTTCCCATCGGCTCGGCGAGGCTGCGCAGCATGCTCTGCACCTCGTCCTCGCGTTCGAGTCTGGCAAATTCCTGTTCTTCCGCGCCAAGGCGCTCGGAAAGGGCGAGCGTGCCGTCCTCCGGTTCCGCGTCAAGCGAAAGATGTCCAAGGCCGGAATGCGCTTCCAGCGCGGAAAGGATCGCATCCGGCGTTTCCTCCAGCCGCTGCGCAAGCTCATAGACGGAAGGCTCGCGTCCGCTTTCGCGGAAGAACGCTTCGCGCTGCCTTGCAATGCGCGCAAGCAGTTCGCTTTCGCGCCGCGGAAGGCGGACGAGCCGACCTTTATCGCGCAGATAGTTGCGCACTTCGCCTGCAATGGTCGGTACGGCGAAGGTAGTGAATTGCAGGCCCTTTTCGGCGTCGAACCGCTCGATCGCGTGCAGCAGCGCCAGATACGCGACCTGGATCAGATCCTCCGTCTCTACGCCGCGTCCGGCGAACCGCTTCGCCACAGACTGCGCCAGATGAAGATACTGCTCCGCAATCGCGTTACGCAGCTCCGGCGCCGGCTCGGCCGCATAGGCCCGCCACAGCGCTTGTTTATCGTTCATTGCCGCCTCCCGCCGGAATCGTGGGGCAAAGCCGCAGCTCGATGCGCCGCGGGCCGTCGCTGTCGTGGTCGATGCGCACGTCGTTTGCAAGCATGGAAAGGATGCCGCGCGCAATCTCCGGGTCATGGGCGGCGTATTCCTGGGCGGCTTCGCCGCGCTCAGCCTCAAAGATGACGCTTGCGTATTCGCCGTCAAACCCGGCGAGCAGCGAGATTGTTTCAGCGCTTCTGCGCTGATGCATCAGACAATAGCACGCCTCGTCGCATGCGGTGCGCACATCCTCAAGCGTATCGACGTCCGCGCCGCACTGCGCGAAGAAGCCGGCCATGGCCATGCGGACCACGAGCATCATCGGCTGCCGGGCGGGAACTTTCAAAAAAACTTCGTCCTTCATAGGGCCTCCTGACGGCGAATCTGCGAGATAACATAATATTATAGCATTTATTCGGCGAAAATGGAAGGGAAAACGCCATCGGACGGAGAAATAAGCCAACGCCAATGGCAATTTCAGGCAAAGCGGAGGATATTGAAGATGAATATGCATTTGCAGATATCGCCCAAGGTACAGAAGGCGCTGGATGAGGGACGTCCTGTGATCGCGCTGGAAAGCACGATTATCAGCCACGGCATGCCGTATCCGCAGAACGTTGAAACGGCGCTTCTGTGCGAGCGTACCGCCCGCGAAAACGGCGCGGAACCCGCGACCATCGCCGTTATCGGCGGTAAGCTCTGCGCGGGTCTTACAGAAGAACAGATTGAATATCTCGGCAAGGCCGGTACGAGCGTCGCCAAAGCCAGCCGCCGCGACCTGCCCGTGCTCGTCGCGCGCGGAGCGGACGGTGCGACGACCGTCGCCGCAACGATGATCATCGCAGCCATGGCGGGCATTCGCGTGTTCGCTACCGGCGGCGTGGGCGGCGTGCACCGCGGCGCGGAAACGACGATGGACATCTCCGCCGATATGGACGAACTGGCCAACACGCCGGTTGCGGTCGTCTGCGCGGGCGCGAAGAGCATCCTCGATCTGGGGCTGACGCTTGAGTATCTCGAGACCAAGGGCGTTCCGGTCGTCGGCTTTGGCACGGACGAGCTGCCTGCATTCTACACGCGTGAGAGCGGCTTCTCTGTCGATTACCGCATGGACAAGCCGGAAGAGGTCGCAGCGGCGATCCGCGCGCAGCGCGAAATGGGCTACCACGGCGGCATGTTGATCACCAACCCGATCCCGGAAGAATACAGCATGGACAAGAGCCGTATCGACGCGGCCATTGAGCAGGCGCTGCGCGAGGCCGACGAGCAGGGCGTTAAGGGCAAGAAGATCACGCCGTTCCTGCTGGCGCGGATCAAGGATCTGACCGGCGGCGATAGCCTGGCTTCCAATATTCAGCTGGTGCTCAATAACGTGCGGCTGGCTTCGAAAATCGCGGCTGCGCTATAAAAAAGAATTTACAGGGCGAACGTCTCCAGAGAGGAGGCGTTCGCTTTATATTATGTTGAAATTTGATGATTGAAGCATAATAAAAGGGAAGGGGACATAATGAAATGCCGGAGCATTCTCGCCCCGGCATTTCTCTATGCCGCGTCTGCGCGGCAAAAAAACTAATTCAGCATGACCTGACCGCCTGTTACGGGAATCGCCTGACCGGTTTCGTATTTCTGCTCGACGCAGTAGAAGATGGCGCGGGCCACGTCGATGGGCAGGCAGCCGCGGTTCATCGGCACCTTCGCTTCATAGAACCGCTTCACATCTTCGGTCGTCTTTGCGCCGGGAACCTTGCCGGCTTTGAGATACTGCACGAACAACCCGCGCTCCGGATCCATCCACAGCGGGCCTTCGAGGTAGTTGCCGGGGCAGACGGCGTTGACCTTGATATTATAGGCGCACAGCTCCAGCGCGAAGCTCTGCGTCAGACCGATGCCGCCGAATTTGCTGCCGGCATAGGCGGCGTTCTTGTTGCTGCCTTCCAGGCCGGATTTGGAATTGACGGCGATGATATCGCCCATCCATGCAGGATCGGCCTCGTGCTGCGCTTCCATAATCATGGCCGCATATTTGGTGCAGAGGAAATAGCCGGTATAGTTAATATTGGTGACGAAATCGAAATCCTTGCGTTCCAGCTGGGTCACGGGACCGGAGCGAACCACGCCAGCATTGGAAACGAGGATATCGAGGCCGCCGAGCTTTTCAACCGCCTGCGCTATGAGCGAGGCGACGCTTTCTTCATCAGCGACGTTTACTGCAATGCTGACCGCGCGCTCGCCGAGCTCCTTGGCGACGGTTTCCGCAAGCGGGGCGTTCAGATCGGCGATGACGATCGTCGCGCCCTCTTTATACATTTCCTCGGCAATACCCTTGCCAAACCCCTGCGCCGCGCCCGTCACAATGGCGATCTTGCCCGCAAGACGGCCCGTTCCCGCAGGGCGGTTATGAATATTCTGCCTGGCAAGTTCGCACCATTTGGTCATATCAACCGACATGATATTCCTTCTTTCTATACGAATTGATCTTTGGATTTATTGTACCGTCCGCACGGAAATTCGTCAAGGCGCAAAGCGCCGTTTTCCGGTCACGGAAGAAAGCGTTATCCGGTAGACGCGCGTAATGCCCAGTGCGATGCACTGCTTGCCGTCGAATCACGGATAGCCGCAATGATCCATCAGCAGCTCTACGCCGTGCGCGGCGGCTTCGTCGCTGCAGATTTCGGCGTTTCCAAAGCCGATCACGCTTTCATAATCGGCCGTTACGCTGCTGCCGACGCCGCGATAGCCGTGCAGCACGCTGGCTTCCACGCAGACGCGGCTGTCGCGCGCGACATTCCGATGTGCAGCGTGTCGCAGCGTGCAAGCAGTGCGACGATTTCATCGAAATTCTGAATTTCACGGTTCGCCTTGCGCATAGGCGTCACTCCTTTTCGAACAGATCGCGCAGAAGCGCGATTTCGGCGGCATAGCCCGCGTCGTCGTTCGGCGTTTCCAGAATGAAAGGCAGCCCGCGCAGCGCGGGATGGCGGATGATCCGGACGATCGCGTCCAGCGGCATTGTACCCTCGACGATCTTCGCGTGCCGGTCCTTGTGAGAGGAGAGGCCGTACATCGAGTTGTTCAGATGTACCGCTTTCAGCCGGGAAAGGCCGATGACGCTGTCGAACTTTGTAAGTACGCCGTCCAGATCGTTTACGATATCGTAGCCGCCGTCGTAGACATGGCATGTGTCAAGGCACACGCCCATATGCTTTTCGAGCGTTACGCGATCAAGAATCTCGCGCAGCTCTTCGAACGTTGCGCCGATTTCACTGCCTTTACCGGCCATGGTTTCCAGCAGTACCGTCGTGCGCATGCCATCGAACAGCACTTCGTTGAGCACTTCCGCCGTTTTTGCGATGCCGGTTTCCGTGCCCTGACCGACATGGCTGCCGGGGTGGAAGTTGTAATACTGACCCGGCGTATGTTCCATGCGCTGCAAATCGTCCGCAAACACGGTGTGCGCAAATTCGCGCACATTCGGCTTTTCGGCGCAGGGATTCAGCGTGTACGGCGCATGAGCGACGATTTTATCGATGTCATGTTCAGCGCAGAAGGCGTGAAACGCGGCGATATCCGCCTCGTCGATGGCCTTAGCCGAGCCGCCGCGCGGATTGCGCGTAAAGAACGCGAACGTCGTAGCGTTCAGCGCCGCCGCGCGCTGCGCCATGGCGAGATAGCCGCCCGCAGAAGAAATATGGCTTCCGATTCTGAGCATTGTACGTTCCTCGCAGTAAAAAATAATAGGATTGATATATTTTTCTACCCGTTATTATAATCGTTCAAACGGCGCGCGGCAAGCAAAAGAAAAAGGGCGGTTCATACCGCCCATTTCAAAATCGCCTTTGCCACGCCGTCCTCGTCGTTTGTATCGGTGACGTATTTTGCCGCCGCGAAAACCTCCGGCCCGACGGCGTTCTTCATCGCTACGGAATAACCGACCTTCTCCAGCATCGGTACGTCGTTCATGTTGTCGCCGATAGCCATCACTTTGGAAAGCGGAATGTTCAGGTACTCCGCCAGGCGTGTCACGCCAAGACCTTTCGTGACACCGCGGCTGGTGAACTCCAGATTGGAGCGCAGCTGATGTGTGATATCGAAGGGGAGATGCGCGGTCGCCTCCAGCGCGCGACCGCGCGCCAGAATATCAGGAAAGAACATATGCAGCTTGGAAATCGGCTGCACGCGCGCGGAAAGGAAACGGACGATATCGTCGACCGGGGTGCGCGTTTGCAGCACGAATTCTTCAAATGTGCAGGTGTCGAAATGACTGATATTTTCAAGGCAGCTTTTCTGCGTGTAAACGCGGTCGTCCGCCAGCACCTCGAACATCGGATCGAAGGGCAGCACCATGCGGTAAATCTCCAGCGCGTCGGCGGTCGGCATCGTTCCGGCCATGACGGAACGGTCGCTTTTCAGGTCGCGCACGCTTGCGCCGCCTTCCAGAATTGCATAATCCATTCCAGCCACGGCATGGCGGATTTCGTCCAGCTCGCACAGCGAACGGCCCGTCGCAAAGGACAACAGAATGCCGCTTTCGGCCGCTTTCTTCAGCGCGGAAACGGATGCGGGGGATACGTGGTGCTCGGAATTGAGCAGCGTGCCGTCCATATCCAGCGCAATCAGTTTGACAGACATAAGAACCCCTCATTCATTTTTCATCATACACGGCGTGCATGATACCATAGAAAAATAAAAAAAGCAAATATCCAAACGACTGTTTTTATGGTATAATCGGAATACATTTTTGAAAGCGGGGCAATTTCCGATGCAGGATGGCAAGCAGGCAAAATATGAACGCATGACGACGGAGCCGGTGGAACGGCTGGTATGCCGTCTCGCTGTGCCGACGATTATCTCCATGCTGGTTACGGCGCTGTATAATATCGCCGATACGTTTTTTGTCGGAAAAATCGGCACGGCTGCAACGGCTGGCGTGGGGCTGATTTTGCCGATCATGGCCATTATCCAGGCGTTCGGCTTCTTTTTTGGGCAGGGGTCTGGGAATTTTATTTCGCGCGCGCTGGGCGCGCAGGATGACGGCGAGGCCGAAACTATGGCCGCTACCGGAAACCTGTGCGCGCTGTTTTTCGGCTTTCTGATCCTGGCTGCGGGTCTTCTGTTCCATGAGGATGTGCTGCACCTGCTGGGCGCGGCGCCCGGCAGGGTGTCCGACGATACTATCCGCTATGCGCGCGATTACATGTGCGTCATTCTCATCGGCGCGCCGTTTATGTGCATGAGCTGCGTGCTCAATAACCAGCTGCGCTTTCAGGGCAACGCGTTCTTTTCGATGATCGGTCTGGTGGCCGGCGCGGCGCTGAACTGCGTGCTCGACCCGCTGTTCATTTTCGTGTTCAATATGGAAGTGACGGGCGCGGCGCTGGCGACGATCATCAGCCAGTTCATCAGCTGCGCGCTGCTGTATATCGGAACGCTACGAAGCGACAGCCTGAAAATCAAGCTGCGCAACTTCAAGCCGAACCTGTATTATCTTAAAAACATCGCCATCGGCGGCGCGCCGTCGCTTTTCCGGCAGGGGCTTGCCAGCGTGGCGACGCTCTGTCTGAATACGGCCGCGGGCGGCGCGGTTGCAGCAGAAATGGCCGATGCGGCCATCGCGGCGTTTTCCATCGTCGGAAAGATTATGATGTTCGGTTTCTCAGCGCTGTTGGGGTTCGGTCAGGGATTCCAGCCGATCTGCGGCTTCAACTATGGCGCAAAGAAATACGGCCGTGTGCTGAAAGCGTATACGTTCTGCCTGAAGGTCGGCTTTGCGTTCCTGCTGGCGGCTTCCTGCGCGGGGTTCGCGTTGGCGGATCAGCTGGTTGCGCTTTTCCGTAACGACCCGGACGTGATAGCTTTCGGCAGGCTTGCCATGCGCTGCCAGTGCTGCACATTCTCGCTGATGGCCGTTGTGACCTGTACGAACATGCTTTATCAGAATATCGGCCGCGTGGTCGGGGCGACGCTGCTTGCCGTCGCGCGCCAGGGGCTGATGTTTATCCCGACGGTGCTGCTTTTGCCGCATCTGTTTTCAGAGCCGATCTGGGGCGTATATCTGGCGCAGCCTGCGGCTGATCTGTTCGCATTCCTGCTGGCCGTTCCGCTTGCTGTCAGAATGTATCGGGAACTGAAAAGAAAAGAGGCGGACGTAACGTCCGCCTGAGGTTCATGCAATCGTATATCCCGCGGCGCTCAGCGCGCGCTCTGCGCGTTCCAGCGCCGTTTGTTTTACCATGAGATAATCGGTGTCATAGGTCGATACGGCGAAGACGGAAACGCCCGCCGCCGCAAGCGCGCCGGTCAGCCCCGCCAGAATGCCCAGCAGCGAGAAGTCCAGCTGTCCTGCAACCCGCAGCGCGCACCATCCGTCCTCACGGGCAAGACAGTTTGCTGGCGCTGCCTCCGTTTCGCATACGAGCGAAATCTCCGCGTCTGTGCGCGCATAAAAGCAGAACGGCATTGAAAGATCGACAGGGGAATCTTCTGATAGTTTGCAGACGGAAAACGCCTGTTCGAGCAGTTCAAGCGTCATGCGTTCCGGCGCGGCGAAGCCGCCTCCTCCAGCGAAAGCGCGTCGTATACCGTGCCGTCGAGCGATTTCCATTGGAAGCCGCGCTCATCAAGCGTCATATAGCTGTGCGCGCTGTTTTCCTTCGGAATGGAAACCGAACCGGGATTGAGATACCATACGCCCTCCCTGCGCTCCTTGTACGGCACGTGCGTGTGGCCGAAAAGCAGCGCGTCGCACGGCTGTGCAGGCGGATTTTCGAGATTGACGTGATGTCCGTGCGTCAGGAGCAGACGCAGGCCGAACGCTTCCAGCGGCACGCAGCCCTCCTGAATGGGGAATTGCAGCACCATCTGGTCGACCTCCGCGTCGCAGTTTCCGCGCACGCAGGTGATAATGCCGGACAACGGGTTCAGCATGGCGATTACTTCTTTGGGCGCGTATCCCGTGGGAAGATCGTTGCGCGGGCCGTGATAGAGAATATCTCCCAGAAGCAGCAGGCGGTCGTGCTTTTCGGCCGCAAAGCGGCCCAGAAGCTGCTTGCAGAACGCCGCGCTGCCATGGATGTCGGATGCAATCATGATGCTCATTTATATGCAGTCTCCTTTGCTGTTACCTTGTTCCTCCGCCGGAACCGCCGCCGGAGAATCCGCCGCCTCCGCCGGACGAACTGCTTCCGCCGCTTCCTGCGGAACGCTCTTCTTCGGCGCGATGCATTTCGCCGTAGCTGTAATCGCAGTAATACCACGAATACCAGTAGTACGAGTCGATCATGTCCCAATCGGCGATCGTGTCGGGGTAGAAACGGCGAATCCGCCGGATAGTTTCATCCTTGAGGTCAAACAGCAGCGCGTAGGCGTAGCAGTCCTCCGGAGAAAGGTAGAAGGCGAGCGAATCGTTGCTGCCGTCGGTCAGCAGTCGCTCCATCAGCAGCAGGCGCGCGATTTCGCGTTCGCCGGCTTCCGTCAGCTTTTTGAAGCTGCCGCTGGCCGCATTGTCGGTGAAGCAGCCGTGCTCACACAGCCAGGCGGAGCCTTCCGACTCGCAATGATCGACCAGCGCGCGCATTTCATCGTCGTGCAGGCTGAAATAGCGCTTCGCGCTCTTGGCGGTCAGACGGCCGCTGCCGTCGCCGGCGCGCAGCAGGCAATCGTACAGCCAGGCTTCCGGATTGGAGTAGTAGTCCTCCGGCGCATGATCGAAATACAGCGCGGTCTGCGCGATTTCCTTTTCATTGTAGACCTGCCGCTCCGGCACGAGGCAGCCGTCGCGCAGAAGGCGCAGCAGCATTGCGCCGATGACTGAGCCTTCTTCCTTTACAAACCCGAACAGCCGTCCGAGCTGCCAGGCCGCAATGAGATTTCCCTCCGTGGGGCAGGCGTCCAGCGTGCCGTAACGGTGCAAAATCTCGTCGATGCGCTTTTTACGCTTTACGCTGTGTACGATTGCCCAAACGACCAGCCCGACAACAGCGGCGCCGATGGCGCACAGAACGCCGATCAGACTGCCGTCCTCTCCATCATCATAGTCGCTGCCGTCCATGGCGGGCTGCTTTACCATGGTTTCAAAACTGCCGTCGGCGCGCAGGCGCGGCGAGAGCATGTCGGGGTTCATTTCCAGCATGATGATTACGCGGTCGTTTCCGGAGATGGGATCCTCCGTCCAGGCGTATACGCCGCCCTCTTCAAACTGAATTTCACCCGTGAACCCGAACGCCCAGGCCGCGCTGTTATCGACGGAAAGGTCATAATTTTCCGCTTCAATCCATACGGTTACATCGGTGGGCGTGGTGTTCATGCCGGGATTGACGAACATGAAATTGAAACCGTCCGCTTCGTCAAAGCTGCGCACGAGATCGCGCACATGATAGCTGATGGCGAACGTCTGCTCGCCGTATTCAGAAATTCCCCAGCAAAGCTCGTAGCCGTCGCCGGTGCGGTGGATTCCGCAGCGGTACGCTTTGTCGTCGAAACTGGCGTCCACGTCCCAGTCGTCGAGCGATTCGAATTCGATCTCTTCATTTCCGCCCATAGACACGGTAAGATCCTCGACGGCGAGGTAGCCCGAATCGCTGATGGGGATATAGCATTCCGTGCCCTCGGAAAAACGGCCGCTCCATATCTGCTTAATCCAGGCGGAACCGTCGTCCTCCAGCAGAACGCCGATATCGATGTTCGTCACTCGGTTAGCCGCCAGAGCATACGGCGCCAGCATGCACAGCGCAAGCGCCAGCAGTACGGCAGAAATACGACGCTTCATCTTGGAAATTCTCCTTTTAAAAAAATGACCGGCATAGATATTCTCCATGCCGGCAGTAAATCCTTTGAAACCTGTCAGATTTTCGGAAGTTCCGGAATGACGACGCGTTTGGAGATCGTTTCGAACGTCGGCTCGTATTCGTAAATCCACGTGCCGCTTCCGCGCGAGAAGACGTTTCCTTCCACGGCTTCGCCGTTTTCTGTCGCTCCGCCGCGGCAGTCGGGCAGGATAATTTCCGCCTGCGTGTTGAACGGAATTTCCACTTCTATGGTGAGCCGCTTGCCTTCGAGCTTCCACCCGCTGCGCAGCAGCCCGTATTGCGTGCGAATTTCCCCATGCGCATGGGTGAGCATATCGTTGACGCGCGGCTGAATGCGGGCGCGCTTAAACCCGGGCGCGCTTTCGACTGGATTGATGCCCGCAACATAGCGGTAGAGCCATTCGCAGATCGAACCGAACGCATAGTGGTTCAGGCTGTTCATTTGAACCGGACCGAACGTTCCGTCTTCATGGACGGAGTTCCAGCGTTCCCAAATGGTCGTCGCGCCCATTTCAACTTCATAAAGCCAGCTCGGGCAGCCGGTCTGCAGAAGCAGCGCATAGGCGTATTCGTTCAGGCCGCATTCGGAAAGCGCGGGGCACAGATACGGCGTGCCGAGGAAGCCGCAGGAAAGATGCATTTTATCCTCGCGGATACGCTCGGCGCGACCACGTGCGCCGTCTGCGTTTCGCCGACCACTCGCCCGGAAGGACTGACATATTCCCTGCGGAACGCTTCACGGATTTTTTCCGCCAGCAGCGCATATTCTACCGCGTCGGCAGGATGATCCGTCACAACAGCGGCTTTTGACAGTACCTCGGTTGAAAGCGCATAATACGCTGTGGCCAGAAGCCCAGTGGGCGTGAGGCCGAAGAAATTGTCCGGATCGCGCGTATCCTGCGCCACCCAGTCGCCGATATGAAAGCCGCCATATAGGTTTTTGCCCTCCGTATCCTGTGAACGCATGTACTCCACCCAGGCTTTCATGCTCTCGTACTGGTTTTCGAGAATCGCCCTGTCGCCGTAATACAGGTACAGGTACCAGGGCATCAGCGTGGCGGCGTCGCCCCAGCCGGTGGTGGGCAGTTCCCAGTGGCCGGTGCCGCGCAGAATAAACGGAATGACGACGGGAACGAATCCTTCGTGCTTTTGCTCGACGGCGAGATCGTAGAGGTATTTGCGATAAAACGCATCGCAGTCGGCGTTCATGACGGCCGTGGGGCAGAACACCTGCGCGTCGCCCGTCCAGCCCATGCGTTCATCGCGCTGCGGGCAGTCGGTCGGCGTATCGACAAAGTTGGATCGCTGCCCCCACAGCGCGTTGAGGAAGAGCCGGTTTACGCGCGGATCGGAGCATTCGAACGAGCCGGTACGCTCCATCTCTGAATGCAGGACAACCTGCTCAAAATCGGCGGGATCGACGTTATCAAGGCCGCTGACGCGGCAATAGCGGAAGCCGAAAAACGTGAAATACGGCTCGTATACCGCATCGCCGCCGTCGCAGATATAGCGCATTTCGGCCAGCGCCGTGCGCATGTTGTCGCGGTAGAAATTTCCCTTGTTGTCGAGCGCTTCGCCGAATTGCAGCAAAATCTCCGTTCCAGCGGGCGCGTGTGCGCGCAGGCGAATGAACCCCGCGGCGTTCTGACCAAAATCGAGCACCTGTTCGCCCAGCGGCGTAACGATTTTTTCCACCGCAGGCCGCGCCTCATGCGCAACGACGGGCACGCTCAGGCGCGCATGCAGCCGTTCCTTTCCGAGCGGCACGAGGAACGCGTTTTCCCAGTCGGAGCAGTCGGTTTCCGGGGCGCACCAGGCGCGATCGTATGCGCGTGCGTCAAACACCTCTCCGTCATAGATTTCGGTGCGCAGAAACGGGCTCTTCGAGACTTTCCAGCTGGCGTCGGTTACAATCGTCTCGCGCGTGCCGTCTTCATATTCGAGCACGATTTCGGCGATCAGCGCCAGCCTGTCGCCGTAAATTTTATCGCGGCGACCGATTTCCGGCCAGTTCACGCGGCCTTTGTAATAGCCGTTTCCCAGCCATGCGCCGACAGAGTTTTCGCCCCTGCGCAGCAGCGCGGTAATATCGTATGTCTGATATTGCAGCCAGCTGTCATAAGCGTTGAAGCCGGGAGCGAGGTATTCGTTTCCGGCTTTTTCGCCGTTGACAAACAACGTATACAGCCCTACGCCGCAGGCATAGGCCCGCGCGGCGCGAAGCGCCTTTTTTACCGTAAAATCGCGGCGCAGCTGAGGAAATTCCTTATCCCAGCCGATCCACTCGGCCGTCCATTCGGCGCCGAAGCGGGCGGTTTCAAAGCAGGCGGCGTCGCTCCATTCGGACGCTTCGTCCGTTTCATCCCATATTTTTACGCGCCAGAAATAGCGCGTGCAGGCTGCGAGCGGCATCTCCAGCCGAACGGCGACGCTCTGATCGGAATACACTTTGCCGCTGTCAAACAGCGGTTTTTCAAAACTGTGAGACGCTGCTACCTGCAGCCGATAGGCGCTCTGGTGCTTGCAGCGCCCATCCGCTTCGACAGTCCAGCCCAGCTGGGGCCTTATAAAATCAAAACCAATCGGATTTTCCATGTAATCGCAGCGAAGACGAAAAACTCTCATCCTTTTCAATTCCTTTCCTTTATTTGCAGCCAAATTACAGGCAGACCGCCGAAAGCGGCGGCTTAGCCCTTGATCGCGCCGGCTACCATGCCGGAGACGATCTGTTTATTGAAGAAAATAAACAGAAGCAGCGGGGGAATGGTGATGAGCATTACGTCGGCGAACAGCAGATTATAGTCGTTCGCGTATTGGCCGCTGTAGTTGTACAGCGTCTGCTGGACGGTAATATTGCGCGTTCCAGGCAGGAAATACATGGGGTTGACGAAATCGTTGAAGATGTTGATCGTGGAAAGAACGATGATCGTCGCCGTGACGGGCTTCAAAAGCGGCATGATGATGCACGAATACAGACCCAACGGCCCGCAGCCGTCGATAACGGCCGCCTCGTCGATTTCACGCGGGATCGATCCCATGAATCCGCGATAAAGAATGCTGGAGAAAGAGCAGTTCAGCGCCACTTCGATCAGTACCATGCCGGGGATCGACTTATAAATGCCGATCGCTTTCATTACCCAGATGGTAGGGACGATGGCGGGCGGAATCATCAGACCGGTCAGCAGGGCGAAGTTAGCGGCGGTGGAAAGCTTATCGCGTCTGCGCTGGAGCACAAACCCCGCCATAGAACAGACAAGAATCATTACAAGAAGGGAAAGTGCAGTGATAATGATCGAATTTTTGAAGGCGACCAGCAGCGCGGAACGGTTGTTGGTGATGACTGTGCGGTAATTTTCGGCGATCTGGAAGGTCGAGGGCCAGGAAATGTTCATCAGGCCCGCTTCGCGCTTGGTTTTGAACGAGTTGATAATGACGAAATAGAAGGGGATGAGATACAGAAAAAACGCCAGCAGCAGCCCCAGCAGTTCGAAGAGGTTGTAGTATACGGGACGGTGCTGTCCGTTGGCGCCATGCGCCTTATGATGCCTGCTCACAAATCCACCTCCTTGCGGGTGATATAGAAATAGAGCGGATACGCAAGCGCGCAGATGAGCAGCAGCATCAGCACATTGCCGAGCGTCGCCAGGCCGTAATATCCGGCGCAGTACTGCTTATAAATGACGGAGGCGAGCAGGTCGGTATAGAACCCCGGCCCTCCCTTCGTCGTAACCCAGACGAGATCAAACGTGCGCATTCCGCCGATAAACGCGAGGATAATTACCGAATTGCGCGCCGGACGGCACAGCGGAACGGTGATGTGTATGAATTTATCCCATGTGCTGCCGCCGTCGATGGAGAGCGCTTCGTAGTATTGCTCCGGGATGGAGAGGATGCCCGATATATAGATGACCGTCGCGATGCCGACGCCTTTCCAGACGTCGATACCGATGATGGAATAAAGCGCGATGTTATGGTTGCCGAGCCAGTCCGGGCCTGCAATGCCGATGCCCCTGAGCATGGCGTTAATCAGTCCGCGCGTGGGGTGCATCAGCGATTTGAACGTGAGGCCGACGGCCAGCGTGGAGATCAGATTGGGGAAGAACAGCACAGAACGGAGAAAATGGCGCGTTTTGAGCATATGCGAGGAGAGAATCGCGCCGAAAATAAGCCCGAGCACAACTTTGAAGCCGCAGGTGAGCACGGAATAGATCAGCGTATTTTTAAAGCTGATTCGCAGCGAAATCTCACGGAAGAACATGCGCAGATTGTCAAACCCCGTAAACTTCCAATAGGTCAGCGTCCAGGTTGTCATGCTGAAAAAGAAGCTCATCAGCGTCGGCAGAAGAAACAGCACGAAAAAAATGGCGCCGACGGGAACGAGAAACCACGGGGAGTAGAGTTTTTTCATGGCCCTGGTCAATGGGAAACTCCCTCCTTTGCGTATGGAAACATCTTGATTTTGAAAGGGGGCCGGATGAACCGGCCCCGTCGTGCGTTTTGATTTCGGGAAGATTACCAGCCCGCAAGGCCGAGCTGCTTGGCCTGCTTCTCGGCGTCCGCGTCGTATTCGGCGGCCGCTTCTTCAGCGCTGCGCAGGCCGCTGAGGCACTCGATGCAGATCTGCGGGGAGTTCGGGCCCTTCACGGAGGAAACGAACTCGAGCGCCGCGGTGGTCTTGCCTTCGTCGAAGTAAGGCATCATTTCCTGAACGCCGGCGTAAACGTCGGTCAGCTCGACGCCCTTGACGACGAACGGGCCTTCCGGCTTGGAGGCGGCGGCATACGCTTCGATTCCCTCGGGACTGAGGAAGTAGCCGCACCATTCCTTGGCGAGATCGACGTTCGCGCCGTTTTTGAAGATATAGATGGCGTTGGGCATCCAGACGGTGATGCCGTGGTTGTCCGGATCGTCGCCGGGCTGGCCGAACACGCCGATGTTGTCGACGGCTTCCTGGCCGTAGGCGGTGTAGATGTTGGTAAGGGCATTGGTAAGCATTGGATAATGCACGCCGTCGCCGTTGACCAGCATTTCGAGCGCGTAATCGTAGGTGTTCGTGTTATAGTCGGCGTTCATGAAGCCCTTCTGATAGACTTCTTCCATCTTCTGGAAGGATTTCAGGCCATAGGGATCGGTAGCGTATTTGGCCTTGTTTGCATCGAAGTCGGCGGCGAAATTGGGGTTGCCGGCCTCGAGGTTATAATAGTCGGCCAGAAGGATCAGCTGGCTGGTCCAGTCGTCGCCGAAGGAGGCGATGACGGCGGTCTTGCCCGCATCCTTGGCTTTCTGGCAGTTCTCCATCAGGTCGGCCCAGGTGTGGGGAACTTCCAGTCCCAACTCGGCATAGACGGCCTTGTTGTACAGCCAGGAGCCGCAGAAGGAGGAGCCGGCCGGAATGCCGTAAATCTTCCCATCGACGGAAACGCAGGGATAATAGCTTTCGGAAACATTGGCGATCAGCTCGTCGCCGGTCAGATCGACGAAGAACTCCGCAGGGTTAATCGTGGCCAGCAGCGCGCCCGCGTTGAAATAGCACAGGTCGGCCATTTCACCGGCAGCCAGCAGCGTGCGGACATAGTTCTCGCCTTCGGCTCCACCCGGACGGAACTGGATTTCAAGGCGAATGCCGTAGGTCTCTTCGATCCACTTGCCCGCGGCTTCGATGCCTGCGTAGCTGGTGGCGTTGTCGATCATCAGTGTGACGACCTTTTCCTCAGCGACGGCGCTGAAGGAGAAGCACATGCAGACGAGCAGCAACAGAGCGAACAGTTTCTTCATGTTGGATACCCCTTTCCTGAAATGAATTTTGATATTATCCATTTTATCGAAAAATTACATATTGAAAATAGAGGATTTAACCGCTGTAATGGAAAATCTGTTCAATCGGGCCGATTGGCATATTCGGTAGGCGCGCAGCCGACAATATTTTTGAAAACCTTGCTGAAATACAGCGGGTCGGAAAAGCCGCAGGTTAGCGCGACGGTCTTAATGAGTGTTTCCGGGTTTTCGCGCAGAATCGCCTGCGCCTTTTCAATGCGCCTGGCGGTGACGTACTCGAGGAAGCTCATGCCGGTATATTTGCGGAAAATGCGGTTCGCCGTCGTCTGGCTTACGCCGCATTCGCGGCAGAGCCGGGGCAGTGTGAGCGGCTGCGCGAGATGCGCGGCGACATAGGATTCCAGCGGGGTGAAGGAGGTTTCCGCTTTGGAATTTTCCGCGCTTTGCGCGGAAGAAAGAGCGGGCTTTTCCTCGCAGGAAACCGCGCGCAGGCAGCAGGCGAGCTCCTGCGGATTTACGGGCTTGAGCAGATAATCCGCCACGCCATGGCGCAGAGCCGCGCGCGCATATTCGAATTCCTGATAGCCGCTAACGATAATCACGCGGATCTGCGGCCAACGCTTTTTCAGCTGCGCCGTCAGCGCAAGACCGTCCATGCGCGGCATTGCGACGTCCGTCACCACAACGTCCGGGCGCGCGGCGGGCATCTGCACAAGCGCATCCTCGCCGTTTTCGGCCGTGCAGCAGATTTCGGCCTCGGGCACGTATCGCGCAAGAATTGCGGCGATATATTCCGCCGAAGCAGGCTCGTCCTCAACGATCATCACTCGCATGTGTTTTCCTCCTTTTCGGCTGTTTCCAGCGGCGCGCTGAGCGTAATGCGCGCGCCTGTTTCCGCATTGAAAAGATTCATTTCAAACGCCGCGCCGTAAAATGCGCGAAGCCTTGCGTACGTGTTGACAATGCCCATCCCGCCGATGGAGAGCCCGTCCAGCGGCACGCGGCCCTCGCGCAGCGTTTCCCGCAGCTTCGCCAGCACGCCGGGGGCGAAACCCGCGCCGTTATCGGCGATTTCTATGCGCCAGCGCCCATCGCAGGCTGTTCCGCGCAGCGTAAAGCAAAGGTTTCGGCCTGTCTGCGCCAGTCCATGCCGGATGGCGTTTTCCGAAAACTGCTGCAAAACCAGCTTGGGCATTGGCTGGCGCGCGATTTCCGGCGCGACTTCCACCGTGTATTCGAGCTTCTGCCGGTAGCGCTTTTTCATCAGCGCGAGGTAGGTGGTCAGATGAGCCGCTTCGCGGCCGATGGTCGCCGTGCGTTCGCGCGTATCGGCGCTATAGCGCAGCATTGCGGCGATTTCTTCGCAGGTATCGACGATTTCTTCATCGCCGATCGTCATCGCGCGGCCGGCAATAACGTTGAGCGTGTTGTAAAGAAAATGCGGATCAGCCTGCGCCTGCAGCGCGTCGAACCTTGCGCGCGCTTCGCGCTCCTGCGCGAGCATCTGCGCGTCCATCGAAAGCTTCAGCCGTTCGCAGAGATTTCCGAACGCTTCGCTCAGCGCCTTCAGTTCGTCGCCGCCGGTGGGCAGGCGCGGGTTATCGAGCGTTTCCAGCGCCGTCTGCTCCATCGTCTGACGGATGGCGCGAATGGGCTTTGTGAGCCGGCGCGAAGCGAAATACAGATAAGCGGCCGACGCGACGAAGGCTACGGCACAAAGCGCCACGACCTGCATGCGCAGAGGCTGCAGCATAACGAGCGCGGTTTCGCGGCTCTGACTGATGCGCACGGTAAGCCCGAAGCGGTTCGCATCCGAAAAGACGAGCAGCTCGTCGCCGGAGGCGCGGGGAGAATCGGACGAATAGAACGTTTCGCCGTCCTGCATCAGAACCGCGACGCGCATATCGGAAAGCGTCGGCGCATGCAGAATCTCCGTCAGCTCGTCCATTGTATTCTGGATTTCGAGATAACATGTTGCGCCGGTGGTCGTCGGCAGCGCGCGGACGACGCTGTAAACCATTCCGCCGTCTTCCTCCCACAGATTTTCATGCGGAGGTAGGAGCAGCATGCGTCCCCATTGCGCGCTCGCCCGTTCCAGCCAGGGCATGTCCGACAGGATGGAAAGCACGTCCTCGCGCGTAAACGCCTCGTTCCAGGGGCGGCTGTCAAAATAGTCTCCGCGCGAGGTGAACAGCACGGAGCGGTAGAAATTTTTGCTGATGGTGTAGCCCTTGATGGTGCGGCGGATAATGGCGGCGTTGCGATAAATAAGCGATTGATTATCCGCTTCCTCGCTGCCGGGCATAGTATAATAGGAAATGGCCGAAAGAAAATCCGGCTCGGAAATCAGAAAAAGCAGCGCGCTGTCCATCTGCTGGACGCGCGATTCCAGCTGCAGCGCCAGCGTTCCGGCTACCGTCTGCATCTGGGCGCGCGTGCGCTCAAGCCCGACGGATTCGCTGTAGTGATAAAACGCAAAGCCCGTGGCGAGAATCAGCACGAGCACCAGCGCGAGCGTCGCAAAAAGCAGTTTGTTCTGTACGCGCATGAAAACACGCTCCTTTTTTCCATTATATACGATACGCGCCGATTTGGCGATAATTTTTATAAAATTTCAAGCGTAAATTATATTGTTTTGAGTTCATAACGAAAATTATTTTCGCTTCGCTGTTATCATCCCGGCCCACATGTGGTATAATCAATACGTATGATTTTTGCGTATAAAGGAGAACGGCCTATGCGGAAAATGTCGATGGAAGAAGTGGAATCCCGCCGCGCTGCGATTCTGGAAACGATACAAGACCGGACGCTGACGCATGAGCAGAAGGTGACCGCGCTTGCGCGGCATGCTGAAAACTTCATGAAGGTGCTGGACGAACCCGAGGATATTGACGAAATGCTGCGCACGGATATTGCGACGCAGTGCTTCTGCAATCTCTATGAGGGCGAAGCGCCGTACCGTCCGCGCTATATTACGCCCGATTATCCCAAGTTTCTCAGGCAGGGCAGCGAGTTTTTGCAGCTCGATCCGCCGAAGGATCTTTTCGAGGCGCTCAACAGCCTGATGATCCTTTATCACAACGTGCCGAGCATCACCAACTATCCCGTCTATATCGGCGATCTGGATACGCTGCTTGAACCATATGCCGAAGGGCTGGACGACGAAACGGTGAAAAAGGCGCTGCGCCTTTTCATGACGCAGATTGACCGCACGATCCTCGATTCGTTCTGCCATGGCGATATCGGGCCGAAGGATACGCGCGTGGGGCGTCTGCTGATGCAGGTGGAGGCGGAATTACAGGACGCGGTGCCGAATATTTCGCTGCGCGTGGCGGAAGATACGCCGGATGATTTCCTGCTGGCAGCCGTTGAATGTGCGCTCAAATGCGCTAAGCCGAGCTTTGCCAACGACGCGATGTTCCGCGCGGAGCTGGGCGACAACTATTGCATCGCAAGCTGCTACAACGGCCTTCTCAAGGGCGGCGGATCGTATACTCTCAGCCGCCTGCGGCTGGATAATATCGCAAAGAAAGCGACGAGCCTTGCCGACTTTACGGACAACTGGCTGCCACATGTGATGGACGTGATGGCCCGCTATATGGATGCGCGCATCAAATTCCTGGTGGAAGAAAGCGGCTTTTTCGAGAGCAGCTTCCTTGTGCGTGAAGGGCTGATCGACCGTAAAAACTTTACGGCGATGTACGGCATGGTCGGCATGGCCGAGTGCGTCAACCGCCTGATGGAGCTGGAAGGCCGGCCGGGGCGTTTCGGCCACAGTGAAGAGGCCGACAGGCTGGGCGTAGCCATTATGGAGCAGATCAACAGCTTCAACAACAGCCACTTCAACCCCTATTGCGAAGCGACCGGCGGTCATTTCCTGCTGCACGCGCAGGTGGGCATCGCTACCGATCATAATTGCAGCCCGGGCACGCGCATTCCCGTAGGCGAGGAGCCGGAGGAGCTGATCGACCATCTGAAGAACATCAGCCTGTTCCATAAATATTTCCCGTCCGGTACGGGCGATATTTTCCCGGTGGACATCACGGTGCACCGCAATCCTGCGTACATTCTGGATATCATTCGCGGCGCGATGCGCATGAACATCCGCTACCTTTCCTTCTATGCTTCCGACAGCGACGTTATCCGCGTAACGGGATATCTTGTCAAGCGTTCGGAGGTTGAAAAGCTCGATCACGGGCAGAACGTCCGGCAGAACACGACGGGGCTCGGCCTTGGCGCGAAAAAGAACTGCAAGGCGTTCGACAGAAGGATCCGCTGATATGCGCGCTCCGGTCAACAGAATCATTCCGTTCAGCTCGGTGGACGGACCGGGAAACCGCACGGCTGTGTTCTTTCAGTGCTGTACGTTTCGCTGCGAATACTGCCACAATCCGGAGACCATGCAGATGTGCGTGGGATGCGGCAAATGCGTCGCCGTCTGTCCGGCGGGCGCGCTGACGCTGACGCCGCAGGGCGTTGCCTATGATATTTCCAAATGCGCGCTGTGCGACGCGTGCATTCATGCATGCCCCAACCTCAGCTCGCCGCGCATTCGCTGGCTGGAACCGGACGATGTGCTGCGCGAAATCCGCAAAAACGAGCCGTTCATCCGCGGCGTTACGTTTTCCGGCGGCGAATGTACGCTTCAGCGAGATTTTTTGCTGGCGATTTCGCCCGGCGTCCATCAGGACGGTCTGACGCTGCTGCTCGACAGCAATGGCTGGCTGGATTTTTCCGCCGACGAGGCGCTGCTGCGTGCAATCGACGGCGTAATGCTGGATGTGAAGGCATGGGACGAGCAGGAACATCGCGCGCTGACGCGCTATTCCGGGGAATCGGTGCGCGCCAATCTGCGGTTTCTCGCGCAGCGGAAAAAGCTCGAGGAGGTGCGGACCGTCGTCGTTCCGGATCGAATGAACGCGGAGGAGACGGTGCACAGCGTCTGCCGCACGCTTGTAGAGGTTGGCAGAGCGGATGTACGTTATAAGCTGATTCGCTTCCGCACCAACGGCGTACAGGAAAAGTTCCGCTGGTTCCGCAGCCCGACGGATGACGAAATGCACGCGCTGGAGTCCATTGCGCACGAGATGGGTGTCATGAATACGGTTTTGAGTTGAGAATAGAAAACACGCGGCGCTGCATGCGACGCCGCGTGTTAAGTTTTACAGCGCGCCTTTCGGACAGTTTTTCGCGCATTCAAAGCAGAGAATGCATTCGGTGCCGTTTTTTCTGCGGCGGGAATTGTCAGTTATATCAACTTCCATGGGGCAGACACGTTTGCATTTGCCGCAGGAGACGCATTTGGCCGGATCGCATTTCACTCGCAAGAGCGCGAAGTAGCTCATCGGTTTTAGAAACACCGTAACAGGACAGATATATTTGCAGAAGGCGCGATTATCCTTAAAAAGAAACGCCAGCGCAATTCCAACGGCGTAATACAGAAGATTTCCGGCAATGAACGCAAGGAACATGATCCGTTCCATGTTTGCCGCATGCGCCGCAAACAGCGCAAGCACGAAAACGAGCGACATGGCAAAAGCAATATACCGGATCCAGCCCAGCTTTCTGCGCGGGCCGCGCGGCGTTTTATAGGGAAGGAAATCCAGTACCATCGCCGTCCAGCAGGCATATCCGCACCAGCCGCGCCCGAACAGCAGCGGGCCGAAAATCTTCGCGACGGCGTAGTGAATCGTCGCAGCCTCGAACGTGCCGGTAAACAGGTAGTACCAGAACCCCTCGATCTGCATGTTTTCCCGGCGGATCAGCCCCAGATAGACCAGCATATACAGACCGACCAGCAGCTGAGCGACGCGGCGCGCGCGGCGATAGCCGCCCTGAAACAGAAAAACTCCCAGCGCAACGGAAAACCCGATATAACTGAAGTTGAGCAGATAAAACAGGTTGTTTTTCGTCAGCCACAGGGTGATTGCAATCGCTTCAAAGACTGCCAGAAGAAAGGCGGGCCCAATGTATTTCTTCATTTTCTTCATTCGCTGCTCCCGTGTTCGTCGTCGCGCAGCTTGACAGCCTTTGCAGCCATGCGGCGGCGGTTTTCGCTCATGGCGGCGTAATGCCTGCGCGTGGTATTCACATCGGCATGCCCCAGCACGTCGGCGACGAGGTAAATATCGCCGGTTTCATTATAGAGCGTCGTGCCGTAGGTACTGCGCAGCTTATGGGGACTGATTTTCCGTTTGAGCGGCGCAGCGATGGCGGCGTATTTCTTGACAAGGTTTTCGATAGCGCGCTGCGTAATGCGCCGCCGTTGCAGCGAAAGAAACAGCGCACCCTCATGGCCGGGCAGCGGCTGCACGTCTTTTCGCTCAGCCAGATACGCTTTGAGCGCGGATGCGACTTCGTCGGAAAAATACAGGATCATTTCCTTGCCGCCCTTGCGCGTGACGAACATGGAGTTTTCCTCGAAGTTCAGATCGTCGGTATTCAGTCCGACGCACTCGCTCACGCGGATGCCCGTACCCAGCAGCAGCGTCAGAATAGCGACATCCCGCACGCGCGTATGCGCGGTGTAGGTTTTTTGCCGCGCGCCGAAGCCCTCGCCGCTTTCGGCAGCGTCGAGCAGACGCGCCACTTCGTCCGGTTCCAGACGGATGATTTCTTTCTGGCGCAGCTTTGGCAGCGGAATCAGCTCCGCGATGTTTCCGGGCACGTATTTATGCGCGAACAGATATTTGTAAAATGAACGCAGCGAGCAGAGCTTGCGCATTTTACCGGCTTCCGCGTTTTCGATGGGTTCATCGGAATTGTTTTTATAATACAGGGTAAGATAGTTTGGGTAACGTTCCAGATCGGCCTGCGTGATGCCGCGAATCTCGTCGAGCGTCATTTCGGAAACCTGCAAATCGGCAAAGCGAGGTACTTCACTAATTAAATAGTTAAAAAACAAACGCAAATCATACAGATAGCTCAACCGCGTCATAGGGGAATACTGGTCCTCAATGGAATAGATAAAATCCCCGACGACCGGAGGAAGCTCTTTTGTCATTTCGCGGATGAGCGTCGTCAGCCGCGCGGAATTTGTTTTCGCATAGGTTTGCGGTGCTTTCGGCATGAAAAACTCCTTGATGATGATGGCAGAAAACCGACCGACGGTTTGTCGGTTCAGAAAGAAAACCTTCCTCAAATTCAGAAAGAGTAAATCTATTCGTAAAAGATGCCTTTTGCGAATAGATTTATCTCTCTCCCTTGAGAACCTCTTCGATCGCTTTTTTCATTTCATGCGCCTTTGCGGCGTTTTCAACGGCTTCTTTGCTGGCCGCGCGAGCCAGTTCATCGCAGCGGTTGTTGTCTACATTGTCGGCGTGGCCCGGAACCTTTTGAAATTTTACCTGATGCCCGTGTTTTTTGATCGTCATCAGCAGAATCTGCCACAGGTCCTGATTTTCTACCGGCTGCTTCGCGGCGTTTTTCCATCCGTTGCGCTGCCAGTTGGCCAGCCATCCCCTCTCGAACGCGTTGACCAGATACGCCGAGTCCGAACAGAGCGTCACGCGGCACGGCTGCTTCAAGGCGCCCAGCGCCTGAATTGCCGCGAAAACTTCCATGCGGTTGTTGGTCGTCTGCGGCTGCGAACCGCTCATTTCCTTCATGTGCTCGCCATAGCGCAAAATCGCCGCCCAGCCGCCCGGCCCAGGGTTTCCGGAGCACGCGCCGTCCGTATAAATGAGAACTTCCTTCATATCATCATTCCTGTCTGTCAGAATGTAAACGCGTCGGTTTCATCGCCGAACGTCGGTACGGGCTCGGGCTCGAGCGGCGCGTCCCAGCTCTCGCCGGATTCATAGGCTGCCAGCGCGCGTTGGTATTCCTCGGTAAACTCCTCGAGCGTGAGGTTATTGGCCATCATGTAGGTTGCAACTTCCACGCCTACATAGCGCAGATGCCACGGCTCGTAGTAGATGCCCGTCACGTCCTCCTTGCCGTCGAGGTAGCGGATGATGAAGCCGTATTCGGCGCAGTGCGCCGCCATCCACTGCCCTTCTTCGGTTTTCGCAAAATCGCGGTTCATCTTCCGATCGGTCCACGATTTGCTGACGATATCGAATCCCATGCCCGTCTGGTGGTCGGACGCGCCCGCAGCCTGCACCATGCCGTCGTCGTAACCCATCGACTGAACGCGGTTATAGTGCATCACTTCCTGCGTGCGATAGGAACGATAAGCCGACTTCAGATACAGCCGAATCCCCTGCGCTTCCGCCTCGGTAAACATTTTTTCGAGCGCCGCATAGGCCACGTCGCGCGCCTGCATTTTGGAGCTGGACGCTTTGCGCACCGTTGCCGTCACGAGCTTCGAGGGATCCGGATAGCTCTTTTCCAGCAGATGATCCTTATTGGCCAATACAAGCACGCCGTCCGGATCGGCGAGAATTTCCCGGGAAATTGGATAATTCCAGTCGGCGGCCGCTGTGTTTTCCGCGCCCTGCGCGGAAGAACCCGTTACCGCGCTGCCCGCAGAGAACTCGAAAAGCTCTTCCGCCTGCGCCGCTCCGGTCAGTGCCAGAGCCGCCGCCAGCATCATCGTACAGACTTTTTTCATATCCATCATCCTGCGTCCTCCATCAGCGCGCCCGCACCGAGAATCGAAAGCGCGCGGTCGAGCTTTGCGCGTTCCAGACGAACTTTTACGCGCGTCCCATCTGCTTCGTATTGTTCTTCGAGCACGGTTGCGTTTGCGTGCAGATCGCTCAGAACGTTTCCCTTTGAATAAGGAATCAGCAGCGTCACTGTCTCCTGCGCCGCAAATATCTGCTCGCTGATTTTGCGCAGCAGCGTATCCAGTCCCGCGCCTTGCGCGGCCGAAATGCGAACCGCGCCCGGCACCTGCGGCGGCGTTTCCATCTTGTCGATTTTGTTCAGCACGTCGATCATCGGCTTATCGCCCGCGCCCAGTTCGCCCAGAACGCCCATGACGACTTCGCGCTGACGCATGAAATCGTCGTTTGAAGCGTCGGAAACAATCAGCAATAGATCGGCCAGCGCCGCTTCTTCCAGCGTAGAGCGGAATGCGTCGACCAGCGCGTGCGGCAGCTTGCGGATGAACCCGACCGTATCGACCAGCAGAAATTCTCCACCGTCGGGCAGCGAAACGCGGCGCATGACCGGATCGAGCGTCATGAACAGCTTATCCTCGGCGGGCACGCCTGCGTCAGAGAGCGCGTTGAGGAGCGTCGATTTGCCCGTGTTCGTATAGCCTACCAGCGCGACGACCGGCACGGCGTTTTTCTGCCGGCGTTTGCGCTGCACGGTGCGCTGCGCGGCAAGATCGTTAATTTCACTGCGCAGATCGCTCAGCCGCTTGCGGATGCGTCGACGGCTGATTTCCAGCTTCGTCTCGCCCGGGCCGCGCGTACCGATACCGCCGCCCAGCCGGGAAAGCGACACGCCTTCGCCGATGAGCCGCGGCAGCTGATAGCTCAGCTGCGCCATTTCTACCTGCAGTTTCCCCTCGCGCGTTTTTGCGCGCTGCGTAAAAATATCGAGGATCAGCGTCGTGCGGTCGATCACCTTTACGCCGACGATTTCTTCCAGATTGCGCGTCTGCACGCCGGTCAGCTCATCGTCAACAATGATCATATCGCAGCTTTCGCCCTGGACGTCCAGCGCGATGGCCTGCGCCTTCCCCAGCCCGACATACGTAGCGTTATCGGGCTTTTCACGTTTTTGCAGCGTTACGTCCACCACTTCAGCACCCGCAGTTTCGGCCAGCGAGGCAAGCTCGCGCAGCGATTCTACGCTTTCGATGCCCACCAGCAGCGCGCGTTCGGGCCGGTCCGTCTCCGCCTCGTCGCCGGTTTCCACCAGCAGCCGATCGCTTTCCTCGATGCGGGCCATCCATTCGGCCTGCGGGATGCGGTTGATGGGCACGAGCGCCGTTTCCTGCGGCGTAGGAACGCCGTTTTCGCGTTCGCCAAGGAAAGCGGCGTGAATGCCCGTCGCTCTGTCTCCCAGCACGCCGATTGCGGCGATTGCATCAAGCCGCAGCTTGACCAGCGCGTTCAGGTCTACGTCCGAAAGCTCCGGGTTCCCGTCAGGGTGCGTGTGCAGGCAGCGCACGCCGCAAAGCCTATCCAGACTGCGGCGCAGGCGCATTTCGGGCAGCGGCACGCTGCCGCTGTCGCCGATGGATACGTCGAGCACGTCGCCGTCCCGGCTAATATATACACTGATTTCGCGGCGGATCGCGCCGGTATATTTGGCCATTGCCGCAATCAGCTCCTGTGGCGCGAAATGGTCGCCGTCAAATTCCATCGCGTACAGCGCTTCCATCTCTTTAAGCAGCTGCGCGCGGATTCCTTCCAGATTGCCGTGAATCATGCTTTCTCCTTTATTCATAAGCAAAATCGAGCAGCGCGGCGACAGCGTTTTGACCAATGTGCTGCAGCGCGCCCGTAGATCGCATTTTCGCGCCGTTCGTCAGGAAAACGGCGGCAGCGCCGTCTTCCGGGCAAAGCCACGCTTCGCATACTGCGCCGTATGCAACGCCCTGATGCCCCACGGCCGTTTTTCCCCGGCGAAACACGCCGCGCGTGATCGCCATGCCCAGGCCGCGGCCCGCGTTCCCCTGAGGCGCGTACAGCGACGGGAAATCGTCCGCCAGCCGCACGAGGGTTTCCAGCAGCGCAGGCGCGGAAATCATCAGCTTGCCCGCGGGCACGTTGTAATGGCGCGGCGGATCGACGGTTTCATCAAGCGGCTGCGCCGCGATTTGCTGCGCGTCGTATGCCAGCGCGCCGCCCGGAACGCGGTAACAGTTCGCCATTTTTTCCCGCGCCGCGATGCGCTGCGGATGAAACGACGCGTCGATTCCGTGCGGCAGGAAGAACGTCCGTCGAACGAATTCGTCAAACGGCTCGCCGGAGAGATTCTCGACCAGCATTCCGGCCGCGCCCGCGCCAAGATTCGAATAGCGGAATTTTGCGCCAGGCTTCCAGGGGGCGCGGCTCTCCGCAAGCAGCGCGTCCAGCGGAGGAAATTCGCCGGCGTTCGCGGCCCGATTATAAGCCACGTCTGTCAGCGCCGCGGTATGCGTGAGCAGCTGGCGCGGCGTAAAGCCGCACGGGAAGCCGAAAACGTCGCCCGCGTCCGCGTCGAGATTGATTTTTCCCTCGCGCTCCAGCGAAAGCACCGCCGCCGCCGTGATCACCTTGGATATGGACGCGACGCGAAAGATCGTATCCTGCGCGGCGTGCGTCCGTCCCGCGATCGCCTCGCCGCCCCACGCGAACGCCGTTTCGCCGTCCGCGCGCCGCACGCCCGCGCACCAGCCGGCCGGCGTAAACGGCGCGACTGTCTTTTCCATGCGCGCATGCAGCGCGCCGTGCAGCCGCGGCAGCGTCAGAAGCCGCATTTTCAGCAGCCCGCAGGCTGCGGGCGAAAGATTCCGCATGGTGCCCTCCCGAAATATCGCAATACAAACACATTATATCACATCCCGCCCCCGGCATACAATAGTCCGGAGGTGTGCGCGATGAGCCTTTCGGAATTGAAGGAAAAAGATGTGGTGAACATCGAAAACGGCATGCGCGTCGGCAAGGTGATGGATATCGAGTTCGACGAAACGACCGGCTGCGTGCAGGCGCTCGTAGTTCCGGGCAAGTTTGATTTTCTCGCGCTTGTGCGCGGAGAAAAAAAGGGAATCGTCATTCCCTGGCCGCAAATCTGCCGCATCGGGGACGACGTGATTCTGGTGCGCTTCGACGCGGAAAATTAGCGGCGTTTTTTCACCTTTCCCCTTTACGGCTGCCCCGCGTTTGCATTATAATAAGTATAAGCCATAAATGGCATGAGCAAAGGGAGGCAACCGAATGAAGTGCATCTACTGCAACGGGACGGAGAGCCGCGTTGTGGATTCCCGGCCGACGGACGATGGAAACGCCATCCGCCGCCGCCGCGAGTGCGAAACCTGCGGCCGCAGGTTCACCACCTATGAAAAGGTGGAGGCCGTTCCGCTGCTGGTCATCAAAAAGGACGGAAGCCGCGAATCGTTCGATTCGGAAAAGATTCGCCGCAGCATCATCAAAAGCTGCGAGAAACGGTCCGTTTCCATGCCGGAAATCGACCGGCTTGTCCGCGAAATCGAAATGCAGGCGTATAACGAGCTGGATCAGGAGATTTCCTCGGCCAAGATCGGCGAAATGGTAATGGAGGGCCTGCGCAAAATCGACGAAGTCAGCTATATCCGGTTTGCCTCCGTTTATCGCCAGTTCCGCGATATTCAGACGTTCATGGAGGAGCTCACACGCCTGCTCGACGAGCGGACGCACCACGAATCCGAGACAAACGACAAGTAACGCCGCGCTCTGCTTGACACGGCGCGCTTTGGCGCATTATAATATCACAGCCTATGCAAAAGGAATTGGGAGGGGTTTTAGAATGCTGGATATGAACCGCATCCGCAAAGAGCCGCGCGAAGTCGAACGGCTGCTTGCCAACAAGGGATGCGTCGTTAACTTTGATGAAACGCTCGCGCTCGACGCGAAAAAGCGCGCTCTGGCCACCGAGGGCGACGCCCTGAAGGCCCGCCGCAATCAGCTTTCCGCACAGGTGCCACGCATGAAGAAAAACGGCGAGGATACGACCGCGCTGTTTGAAGAAGTGCGCCAGATCGGCGATCAGATCAAGGCGCTGGACGAGCAGGCCGACGCCATCGGCAAGCAGATTACCGATTTCGTGGCGGGGCTTCCGAACCTGCCCGATCCGGACGTGCTGCCCGGCGGCAAGGAAAACAATAAGGTGCTGCATCAGTGGGGCGAAAAGCCTGTTTTCGATTTCGAGCCGAAGGATCATGTGCAGCTGGCCGAAAGCCTGCATCTGGTCGATTATCCGCGCGGAGCCAAGCTCGGCGGCAGCGGCAAATGGGTCTATACCGGCGATGGCGCGCGTCTGGAATGGGCGCTCATTAACTACTTCATCGAAACGCATATCAAGGACGGCTGGCAGTTCATGCTCGTTCCGCATATCCTCAACTACGAGGCAGGCTATTGCGCCGGTCAGTTCCCGAAGTTTGAGGACAGCGTTTTCTGGGTCGGCGAACGCGAAGGCCGCCGCGATCAGTTCATCCTGCCCACGGCGGAAACCGCGCTGGTCAACCTGCACCGCGGCGAAATCCTCTCCGAGGACGAGCTGCCCAAGAAGTATTTCGCCTATACCCCGTGCTACCGTCAGGAAGCCGGTTCCTATCGCGCGGAAGAGCGCGGCATGATCCGCGGCAACCAGTTCAACAAGGTTGAAATGGTGCAGTATACGCTGCCGGAGAACTCCGCCGCCGCTTTCGAAGAGATGGTCGGTAAGGCCGAAGCGCTCGTGCGCGGTCTGGGCCTGCACTATCAGCTCTCCAAGCTCGCCGCCGGCGACTGCTCTGCCTCCATGGCCCGCACGTACGATATCGAAGTATGGATTCCGAGCATGGGCATCTATAAGGAAGTCTCCTCGGCCTCCAACTCCAACGATTATCAGGCGCGCCGCGGCAGCGTCCGCGTCAAGCGCAAGGCGACCGGTAAGAACGAATTTGTGCACATTCTGAATGCGTCGGGTCTGGCAACCAGCCGCGTCTTCCCCGCCATTCTGGAGCAGTTCCAGCAGGCGGACGGCAGCGTAAAGGTTCCGGAGCCGCTGGTGAAGTGGGTTGGAAAAGAATACCTGCGCCCCTGATTTGGGCAATGTAGAAACAAACGCGCAGCGCATCGTCTCGGTCACGCCCGACGGCATCGCCGCCCGGAGCGGTTTGCGGCCGGGCGATGCGCTTTGCGCCATAAACGGAGAGCCGGTGCTCGATCAAGTAGATTATCAGTTCCTGACGGCCAAACGGCATCTGACCGTTTCCGTTATCGGCGAAGACGGCGAAAAGCGCGCGGTAGAAATCCATAAGCTGGCGGAGGAACCGCTCGGTCTTGTGTTCTCCTCGACGCTGATGAGTAAGCCCCGCGTGTGCCGCAACAAGTGCGCGTTCTGCTTTATCGACCAGATGCCGCCCGGGCTGCGTGAATCGCTCTACGTTAAGGATGACGACTGGCGGCTTTCGCTGATGATGGGCAACTACGTCACGCTGACGAATCTTTCCGAGGCCGAGTTCCGACGGATTATCGCCAGGCGGGCAAGCCCACTGTATATTTCCGTCCATGCGACCGATCCGGACGTGCGCGTCAGACTCATGCGCAACCCGAACGCCAGATACATCATGGATCATCTGCGCCGGTTTGCGGCGAACGGAATCAGCTTTCATTGCCAGATCGTGCTCTGCCCCGGCTGGAACGATGGCGAAGTGCTGGAGCGGACGCTGACCGACCTGACGGCGCTCTACCCTGCCGCGCGTTCGGCTGCGCTCGTGCCCGTCGGGCTGACCGGCTATCGCGAGGGGCTGGAGCAGCTGGACGCGTATACCGTCGAAACGGCGTCCGTCGTGATCGATCAGGCCCAGCGCTGGCAGCAGAAAATGCTCGCGGAACATGGCACGCGCTTTGTGTTCCCCTCCGACGAGTTCTATTGCGAGGCGCATCGCCCCATCCCGCCGGACGAGGCGTACGAATCCTATCCACAGCTTGAGAACGGCGTGGGGCTTCTGAGCTGCTTTGAACGCGAGTTTCGTGCGGCGCAGCGTTTTCTGGGCGACGAGCCTGCCGTTCCGCGCCGCGTGCTCCTTGCGACGGGCGAATCCGTTGCGCCGTGGTTTGAACAGCTGCTGGCCACGCAGAAGTTTGAAGGCGTGCAGATTGAAATTCGTCCGATCAAGAATTACTTTTTCGGCGGGCATGTTACGGTAACGGGGCTTTTGACGGGCAGCGATTTTGTCCGCGGGCTGGAAGACTGCACGGCGGATGAAATCCTGATTTCAGAATCCACGATGCGGCATGAAGGCCACGTTTTCCTCGACGATATGACGCTTGAGGAATTGCAGGCAAAAATCGGGATTCCGATTCACCCCGTCGGCAACGACGGAGGAGACTTTTTCAGCGCCATTCTCGGCGAACTGTATCAGCAGGAGGAGAACAGATGACGGTAAAACCGCTGGTCGCGGTGGTCGGCCGCCCGAATGTGGGCAAATCCACTTTCTTCAACAAAATCGCCGGGCAGCGCATCGCCATTGTCGAGGATGTGCCGGGTGTGACGCGCGACCGCGTCTGCGCGGACTGCGAATGGCTGAACTACCGCTTCACGCTCATCGACACCGGCGGAATTGATCCGCGCTCTACCGATCCGCTGCGCGTGCAGATGCGCCATCAGGCGGAAATCGCGATGGATATGGCGGACGTGATTCTGTTTTTCGTCGATGGGAAACAGGGCCTGACGGCCGACGACGAGGACGTAGCCAACATGCTGCGCAAGGCGAAAGCGCCTGTGCTGCTCGTCGTCAATAAGCTCGATACCCCCGCCGTGCTTGATAACCGTTACGATTTCTATTCGCTCGGCATGGGCGATCCGCTGCCGGTTTCCAGCGTGAACATGATGGGCCTGGGAGATCTGCTCGACGAAGTGGTTCAGCATTTTCCGAAGCCCGAAGAAGCGCCCGAGGAAGAAGACACGCCGATCAAAATCGCCGTTGTCGGCCGGCCGAACGTGGGCAAGTCCACGCTCGTCAACCGGCTGCTTGGACAGGATCGCGTGATGGTTTCGGATATCCCCGGCACTACGCGCGACGCGATCGACGTGCCTTTCGAAGTGGACGGTCAGCGATACACGCTGATCGACACCGCGGGCATCCGGCGCAAACGCGCCATCGAGGACGACTCGCTGGAGCGCTACAGCGTCGTGCGTTCGCTGGCGGCCATTCGCCGCTGCGACGTGGCGTTGATCGTGCTCGACGCAAACGAGGGCGTGACCGAGCAGGACAGCAAAATTGCGGGCGTGGTTGAAAGCGAAGGCAAGGCGGCGCTCGTCGTCGTCAATAAGTGGGATACGATCGAGAAGGAAACCTCCACGATGGAAACCATGCGCAAGCAGGTGCTTTCCGATCTGAAATTTATGGCATGGGCGCCGGTGCTGTTCCTTTCGGCGCTGACGGGTTCCCGCGTGCAGAAGCTGATGGGCGCTGTGAGCGAAGCGTATGCGCAGACCTGCAAGCGCGTTACGACGGGCGTTCTCAACGACGTGTTGGCCGACGCGCAGCTGGCGCAGCAGACGCCGATGTCCGGCGGACGCCGCCTGAAGATCTATTACGGCACGCAGCAGAGCACGCAGCCGCCGACATTCGTGCTGTTCGTCAACGATACCGACCTGATGCATTTCGCCTATGAGCGCTACTTGGAGAACCAGTTCCGCAAGGCGTTCGGGTTCGAGGGCACGCCCATACGCTTTATTCTTCGCGAGAAGAAGAAGGAGGACTGACATGGTCTTGTGGCTGCTGCTCGCTTCCGCCGCGATTGGCTATCTGCTCGGAAATTTTCAGACGGGGCTGGTCGTTGGCTGGGCTTCACGCAAGATTGACCTGCGCATGCACGGCAGCGGAGGTACGGGCGCGACGAACGCGCTGCGCACGCTCGGCAAGGGCGGCGCGCTGCTGACGTTCCTTGGAGATTTTGTCAAAGGAACGCTCGCCTCCCTGCTGGGTCTTGCCGTCGCCGGTCAGGCGGGACAGCTGGTCGCTTCGCTTTTCGCGGTGATCGGCCATATCTGGCCTGTTTTCTTCCGCTTCCGCGGCGGAAAGGGCGTAACGACGTCGGTCGGCTCGATGGTGATTGCGTTTCCGGTTCCGGTCGCCTGTGCGGCGGCCGTCAGCATCGCGCTGATGGCGTTGACGAGATACGTTTCGCTGGCGAATATCGCCGCAGAATTCTGCTTCGGCATTTATGCGATCATCTGGGGCGTTTGCAGCGGGAACGCGCTTGTCGCCATAATCGGCGCGCTGATTCCGGCGCTCGTTATCTTTGCGCATCGGACGAACATTCGCCGGCTGCTCAACGGCAAGGAAAATAAGCTGAGCTTCAAAAAGGCCGGGAAGACATAATTTTCCCGGCAGGGTTTACGCATACGGTTCCGTCTTTTTCAGGGAGGGATTGCGCATGAACCTGCAGAAAGCAAAAGATACGCTGATCCAACAGGCTGCCGCCGGCGACGCCTCCGCTTTTGAAGCGTTAATGGCGCCGTACGAGCGGCAGCTTTATTCGCTTTGCCTGCGCATTGCCGGAAACCGCGAGGATGCGCTCGACTGCGCGCAGGAAGCGATGCTGCGCATCTGGCGATCTCTGCCGAAATACCGTTATCAGTCGGCGCTTACGACATGGTGCTACCGCATTGCCACGAACACATGTCTCGATTTGCTGCGCAGACAAAAATACCGACCGTCGGTTTCTTTAGATCAGATGACAGACGAGGGCTTCTCGCCTGCCGAGGACGAGGAGCACGAGAGCAATCCCGAAGCGAATTTTGAATTATCGGCGCGCAAGCGCGCTTTGACCGAGGCCATCGCGGCGCTTCCTCCCAACCTGCGCGCGGCGCTGGTGCTGCGCGATGTGGAAGGCCTTCCCTATGATGAAATTTCCGAAATTCTCGCGCTGCCGGGCGGCACGGTTCGTTCGCGGATCAGCCGCGCAAGGGAGAAGCTGAAAGAACTGCTGACGAAAGACTGCCAAAATGTGGAACTTTTTCCTTCGGTAAACGTCAAAGCTGATGAAGGGAGGCGACAGGCATGAACGAAAAGCGCAATTTCCTGCCCGACGACGCGCCTTCCGATTATCAGCAAATCGCCGCAGACCTGCGCTGCCTGAACGACGGCGTGGAACCGCCCGAGGCGTTCCGTACCGGATGGCGCGCGGCTGTGGAAAAGGAGGCGTTCCGAATGAAAACCACGAATCTCCCCCGCCGCCCCATGCGCCGCGCCCGTCAGGCGCTTGCCGTCGCTGCCGCCGCTGTATTTCTCATCGGCGGTACGGCTTTGACCCGCGCGTTTTATCCCGGCGCAGGCGGCAGTCCGTCGACATACGCCGACGACTCTTTCGCGGATTACGCAACCTATCAATACGCGGATTCGCGCGCGCCGATGCTTGCGACGAATTACAGCAGCGCGGCAAAAAACAGCGTGGTCACGCTGGATGAAGTCGCTTCGCCAGATTCAGTCGCCGCCGCAAATGATGCGGCCGCACAGCAGCGTCTTGTCATTCTGCGCACGGCGAGCGTGAGCATCTCGTCGACGAACTACGACGCAGATCTTCAGCGCGTGCTTGACGCGGCCGAACAGGTCAGCGGCTGGTCGGAATATCAGTCCTCCGAGAATGACGGTGCTTCCCGCCGCCGCACGAGCATGACGCTGCGCATTCCCGCCGCGTCGCTGGACGATTTTCTGGATACGCTCAGCCAGATCGGCGTGGTGACGAACCTGGAAACGAGCACACAGGACGTTTCCTCCAATTATTACGATACGCAGAGCCGGATGGAAATCTACATTGCCCAGCGTGAACGGATGACGGAGCTGCTTTCGCAGGCGGAAGACATGGCCGACATCATCGAAATTGAAAACAGCCTGTCCGATTTGCAATACAGGATCGAATCGCTTCAGGGCTCCCTCAAGCATTGGGACTCTTACGCTGAAACGTCGGTGGTCAACCTCAGCCTGCGTGAAATCGCCGTCAGCGAAGACAAGGTGGAAGCAGGGCTTTTCCAGCGGCTGGGCGATGCAGTGAAGGTGTCCATTCGCAGCGCCGGCGAGTTCTTTTCGGACATGCTGATTTTCCTGGTGCTGGCGCTGCCCTATCTTGCCGCCGTGGCGGCGGTTACGGTGTTGATCGCGCTTTGCGCGCGCAAAAGAAAGGCGCGCAGGCGCCTACAAAACAGCGAGCAATTTGAAAGGGATCACGAATGAGATTTGACGCATACTGCTTGCCCTGTCTGATGCATCAGGTGGTGAAAGTGGCCGAGCTGTCGGGCGAAAAAGAGAACGAGACGCTTTACCGCAAGGTGTTCGAGCACCTGGCCGAAGGCCGCCTTTTCCGTACGGCGCCGGAGCTTTTTGGCGAAACCGTCGCCCTTATAGCGGAAGAAACCGGCTGCAAGGATCCCTACCGCGAAACGCGAAGCCATTTCAACCGGATTTTTTTGCAGCTGCTCCCAAAGTTTGACGCGGCCATTTCCGCCGCCGCCGATCCGTTTGCGCAGGCGGTGCGCTATGCGATTATGGGCAACATCATCGATTTCGGGCAGGTTCACGCGTTTGATTCCGACGACGTGCTTCGCTTTTTTCATGAAGCCGATGCACGCGAATATGCAATCGACGAGGTTGAATCGCTCCGCACGGCGCTGAAGGGCGCAGGGCGTGTGCTCTATCTGGGCGACAACTGCGGCGAAATCTGTCTGGATAAGCTGCTTCTCAAGCAGATTCGGCTGCTCGCTCCGCAGGCAAAGCTGACCTTCGGCGTGCGCGGCGCGCCGATCATCAACGATTCCATCGAGGAGGACGCGCGGTTCGTAGGCATCGACGAATACGCAGAAATTATCAGCAACGGCAGCATCTGCTGCGGAACGATCCTCCCCAGGACGAGCGAAGCGTTCCGCGCGGCGTATCAGGTCGCCGATGTTGTGATTTCCAAAGGCCAGGGCAATTACGAAAGCCTGAACGACGAGCGCGGCAAGGAAATTTACTTCCTGCTGATGGCCAAATGCGCCATCATCGCGCAGAAAATCGGCGTACCGGTCAATAGCCAGCTGTGCATGAAAAGCTGCGGATAAAAATTTAAGGGGCGCTCAGCGCCCCTTTTTTTCTTATACCCGAAGCATTTCTTCTACCAGCTGAATGGCCTTTAAATAGTTTTCGTTATGCGTACCGCGCAGAATATGATAGTTCGTCACGCCGCACTCGGCCATCATCGCCTTGAGCATATCGTCGTTTTTTTTGCGTGCTTCCGGATTGCCGTGAATGCGCAGCCGGTCGGCCACCCACTCGCCCACCGGCTCCAGATACAGGATCAGATCGAACTTGGAGAACCGGCCGATATACTCCGCCAGCTCGATATTCGTATGCTCGTAAAGCCGCGCGTAGAAGTTCGTTACGATCGCGTCCGTATCGCAGAAGAATACCTTGTTCGCTTCTTTGCGCGCTTTCACTTCGAGCATTTTCTGCCCGTAGAGGAACTCGGGATAGATGCTGATATCCGGCTGTCCCGTGCCGTATTCCTCGCAGACGACGCGGCCGTATTCATCGGTATACGATGTGGAATAGAACTTCGCCAGCTTGCGCGCGAGCGTGGTTTTGCCGCAGCTTTCCGTGCCGGTAATGAGAACCGATTTGTTCAGCAGATGCTGATACGTGCGCGGCAGCAGATAATACGATTCCATCGTCGGGCTGGTGCGGATTTTCGTACCGCGGATCGACATGATCGTGCGGTCGCGGTCGATGATGCGGTGCTCCGCCCACGGGTACGCCCTGCGGTACGACTCGTCCATTTCCGGCCGGCTGGAATAGCATACGTCGAACCGGCCGATATTCTCTTCAACCAGGCGCGCTTCGGCCTCCCAATCGTCCACGCCGTGCGCAAGCGCGTAATCATGCGCTTTGTCGCAATCGATCGCCACAACCTGCACGTTCGGGAACGCCGCCAGCTCGCGCTGAATGACCAGCATGCGCAGCCGCCAGTTCAGGAATTTCGGATCGAACCTGCAATGGGAAGAATCGGCCAGGATCGTTTTCTCTTCCTGCGTGTTGTAAAACAGCACGACGTAGACCTTCTCGCATTCGCCCAGCGCGTACAGCGCGCAATGCAGGTGTCCCTTGTGGAACGGCATGAACTTTCCGCCGTAAAATCCGACCTTATACATGTATACCTCCGTTTTTTCGCCTGCCATTTCTGCTACTATATTCTATTTTTATCCGCTCGTCAACCAAAAAAGCGCAACTTCCCTCTTCCTTTGAAGCAAAAATGTGTTATACTCTATGCCATACCACGCACAAGAAAGGATTTGCCATGAAAGCATTGGTAACGGTTATCGGCCGCGATAAAGTCGGCATCATTGCCGGCGTCTGCGCGCGCCTTGCGGAATCCAACATCAATATTCTCGACATCACGCAGACCGTTCTGCAGGGGTATTTTACGATGATGATGATCGTCGATCTTTCAGCAGCTACGCTGCCTTTTGACGAAATCCGCGGCAGTCTGGATGCATACGGCGAAACGCTCGGCGTGAGCATTCGCATCCAGCGCACGGACACCTTCGACGCCATGCATCAAATCTGACAGGAGCAGCGCCATGTTCAACACACAAAATGCTCTGGAAACCATCCGCATGATCGATCAGCAGCACCTGGACGTGCGCACGGTCACGATGGGCATCTCCCTGCGCGGCTGCGCGGATTCAGATCCGAAAAAGAGCTGCCGCAAAATTTACGATACCATTACCCGCCGCGCCGAATCGCTAGTGAAAACGGTCGAGCAGATCGAGGCTGAATTCGGCATCCCGATCGTCAACAAGCGCATTTCCGTCACGCCTATGGCGCTTGTGGCGGAAGCCAGCGAAACGGAGGATTATGTTCCCTTTGCCCGCGCGATGGACGAGGCTGCCAAGGCCTGCGGCGTAAACTTTATCGGCGGGTTCAGCGCGCTCGTACAGAAGGGTTTCACCGAGGGCGACCGGCGGCTGATCGCCGCGCTTCCCGAAGCGCTTGCGGAGACGGATATCGTCTGCGCAAGCGTGAACGTGGCGTCCACGCGCGCTGGCATTAACATGGACGCGGTAAAGCTCATGGGCGAAACCGTGCGCGCCGTTGCCGAGCGTTCGCAGGATAAGCCCTGCTCCGGCTGCGCCAAGTTCGTGGTGTTTGCAAACGCCGTCGAGGATAACCCGTTCATGGCGGGCGCGTTCCACGGCGTGGGCGAACCGGACTGCGCGATCAACGTCGGCGTGTCCGGTCCCGGCGTGGTGCATCACGCGCTGCAGCAGGTCAGGGGCGAACCTTTTGACGTTGTGGCGGAGACGATCAAAAAAACGGCCTTCCGCATCACGCGCATGGGCCAGCTGGTTGCGCAGGAAGCCGCCAGACGGCTGAACGTGCCGTTCGGCATCGTCGATCTGTCGCTTGCGCCTACCCCCGCCGTTGGAGACAGCGTAGCGCGCATTCTGGAAGAAATGGGCCTTGAGGTCTGCGGCACGCACGGCACCACGGCAGCGCTTGCGCTGCTGAACGACGCTGTAAAAAAAGGCGGCGTGATGGCTTCCTCGCAGGTGGGCGGACTTTCCGGCGCGTTCATTCCGGTTTCCGAGGACGAAGGCATGATCGCGGCCGCTGCGCAGGGCGCGCTGCAGATCGATAAGCTCGAGGCGATGACGTGCGTCTGCTCCGTCGGTCTCGATATGATCGCAATTCCCGGCGATACGCCTGCGGAAACCATTTCCGCCATCATCGCGGACGAAGCCGCCATCGGCGTGGTCAACAACAAAACCACGGCCTGCCGCCTGATCCCCGCCATTGGGAAATCGGTCGGCGAAAGGGTCGAATTCGGCGGCCTGCTGGGCGAAGCGCCCGTAATGGCCGTGCATTCCGGCAAGAGCGATGCGTTTATTCGCCGCGGAGGGCGTATTCCGGCTCCGCTGCAAAGCCTGAAAAACTGAGCGCATTTTGCGCAAAGGCTGAAAAAATTTGCCCTGCCTCTTGACAGGGCATTTTCTTTGAGTATACTGTATATACTGTTCATGAACAGATGGTTCGGAGGTATCGAGTGAATATCATCATTTCCAATGCGAGCGGCGCGCCCATTTACGAGCAGATTTATGCGCAGATCAAGGCGGCGATCCTCTCCGGCGCGCTGCGCGAGGGCGACGCGCTGCCGTCCATCCGCGCGCTGGCGAAGGATCTGCGCATCAGCGTTATCACCACGAAGCGCGCGTATGACGAACTGGAGCGCGACGGCTATATCTACACCGTCGCCGCGAAGGGCTGCTATGTGGCCGAAAAAAACGCCGAGCTGATCCGCGAGGAACACCTCAGGCAGCTTGAAGCGCATCTGCGCGAGGCGGCCGGGCTTGCGGCGCTTTGCGGCATTACGGACGGCGAAATACTGGAACTTTACAAAACCCTGAAGGAGGAATAACGCGCCATGAACGCGATTGAAATCAAAAACCTGACGAAACATTACGCCGATTTTTCGCTCGAACGTCTGTCGCTTTCACTGCCCTCGGGCAGCATTCTGGGGCTTGTCGGTGAGAACGGCGCGGGCAAGAGCACCACGATCAATCTGATTATGGGCGCTGTCGCGCCGGACGAAGGCAGCGTGTCGGTACTCGGCATGAATAACCGCGACGCAGGGTTCACGGCGCTCAAGAACGATATCGGCGTTGTGCTGGACGAAGCGTATTTTCCGGAGATTCTCACCCCTGCGCACGTCGGATCGATCATGCGCGATACCTATCGCAACTGGGACGACGCGCAGTACCGCAGCCTTTTGCAGCGCTTTGCGCTGCCCGAGAAAAAAGCCTTCAAGGATTTTTCACGCGGAATGAAGATGAAACTGGCGCTGGCCGTCGCGCTTTCTCACAAGCCGAAGCTGCTCCTTCTTGACGAAGCGACAAGCGGGCTCGACCCGATGGCGCGCGACGAACTGCTCGATATGTTCAACGATTTCACGCGCGAAGAGGATCATTCCATCCTGCTTTCGTCGCATATCGTCAGCGATCTGGAAAAGATTTGCGATTATATCGCCTTCCTGCACTGGGGCAAGCTGCTGCTCTGCGAAGAAAAGGACCGGTTGCTTGAGGAATACGCGCTCACGAAGCTGTCCATATTCGATTTTGAGGCCGTTCCGCCGGAGGCAGTAGCGGCGAAAAAGCGCACGGCCTACGGTTATGAAGCGCTTGTACGCGCGCCGCTCGTTTCCAGCGCGCTGCCGTTGGAGCACACGACGCTGGAAGAAATCATCCTGTTTCTGGCCAAAGGAGAGGATCAAAAATGAAAGCGCTGATTAAAAAAGATATTTTTACCGTACTCAAATCAATGAAGGTGTTTCTTGTCATCATCATCCTGTTTTCGATAATTCCGAACTTTTCCGCTTCGAGCTTCGCGGTGGTTTACGCCTCCATGCTGCCGCTGACGGCGCTTGCCTACGACGAGCGCAGCAAGTGGGATACGCTTGCCGCCACGATGCCCTACTCGCCCTGGCAGATCGTCGGCAGCAAATACGCGCTGGGTTATCTTGGACTGGCAGGTTCCATCTTGCTGACGCTTGCGGCGCAGGGCGCAACGCGGCTGCTCGGCGTTGCGTTTGATGCCGCGTCGTCCGAATCCGTGCTGTACGCCGCCTGCACGGGCCTGCTGATGACGGCGCTTTCGCTTCCGGCGGCATTCCGCTTCGGCGTAGAAAAGGGACGGCTGATGCTGACGGCGCTGATGCTTGTATGCATACTGGCCGTTGTTCTCCTCAGCGACCGGCTGACGCAGGTGTTCTCTGCGGACACATCTGCGGCTTCCCTTCGCATTGCCGCGCTGATTTTCTTTGCGGCGATAAACGCCGCTTCAATCGCCCTTTCCGCAAAGTTCTATGAAAAACGCAGGCATTAAAAAAGCACAGATTATCAGATGAGGTAACAATCTGGCGATGGAGAAAAAGAGCGCTATGAAACCGTCGCCTCTGCGATTGATCTATCTGGGCAACGCGTATATGAGATTACGGTGTGAGAACCGGCAGCCCGCCTGCATTCCACGGCGTGAAGCCGTGGAGTGCGGGCGGGCTTTTTTATTTGCCGGTTAGAGGAAGAATACTATGCTTGATATATTGTGGCTTGACTTTCCGCTATTTGCTTCCCCGCCGATATTCAAAGCGTTTCTTCATATTGTATCAGTCACAGTGAAAGCTCGTGACCGACTTTTACGCAATCGCAAGTATCTCCAGTACAGGCGCGGTTGATTCCTTTTTAAATTCTAATACAGGTGCAGGAGCTCCAGCACCTTCGTACAGAATCGCACCGG
>SFFS01000143.1 GCA_004557805.1 Clostridiales bacterium
CGACGCAGATCCAGATCCGCGAGGAAAGCGGCAAGCTGCGCACCTATCGCCTTCAGAAGTTCCAGCGCTCCAACCAGGGCACCTGTATCAACCAGCGCGTGCTGGTGGAGGAGGGCCAGCATGTGGAGAAGGGCCAGACCATCGCGGACGGCCCGTCCACCGAAAAGGGCGAGCTCGCCCTTGGCCGCAATATCCTCATGGGCTTCATGACATGGGAAGGCTACAACTACGAGGACGCCGTGCTGCTGAGCGAGGAGCTTGTGCGCGACGACGTATACACCTCGATCCACATTGAAGAATACGAATCCGAAGCGCGTGACACGAAGCTGGGGCCGGAGGAAATCACCCGCGATATCCCTAACGTCGGCGACGAAGCGCTGAAGGACCTCGACGAGAACGGCATCATCCGCATCGGCGCGGAAGTACACGCCGGCGATATTCTGGTCGGCAAGGTCACCCCGAAGGGCGAAACCGAGCTGACGGCGGAAGAGCGCCTGCTGCGCGCGATCTTCGGCGAAAAGGCGCGCGAAGTGCGCGATACGTCGCTGAAGGTGCCGCACGGCGAGTACGGCATCGTGGTCGATGTCAAGATCTTCACCCGCGAGCATCGCGACGAGCTGAGCCCGGGCGTGAACGAAATGGTTCGCGTCTACATCGCCCAGAAGAGAAAGATCTCCGTCGGCGATAAGATGGCCGGCCGCCACGGCAACAAGGGCGTCGTCTCCCGCATCATGCGTCAGGAAGACATGCCGTTCCTGCCGGACGGCACGCCGCTGCAGGTTGTTCTGAACCCGCTGGGCGTTCCGAGCCGAATGAACCTCGGTCAGGTGCTGGAAGTGCATCTGGGCATGGCCGCCAAGGCGCTGGGCTGGCATGTCGCCACGCCTGTCTTTGACGGCGCGACCGAGCAGGACATCGTCGAATGCCTGAAGAAGGCTGGCATGAAGACCAACGGCAAGACCATCCTGCGCGACGGCCGCACGGGCAATCCGTTTGAGAACGAAGTCACCGTCGGTTATATGTACTTCCTCAAACTAAGCCACCTGGTCGACGATAAAATCCACGCCCGCTCCACGGGCCCCTACTCCCTCGTCACGCAGCAGCCTCTGGGCGGCAAGGCTCAGTTCGGCGGCCAGCGTTTCGGCGAAATGGAAGTCTGGGCGCTGGAAGCGTACGGCGCGGCCAACACCCTGCAGGAAATCCTCACCGTCAAGTCGGACGACGTGGTCGGCCGCGTGAAGACCTACGAAGCCATCGTCAAGGGCAAGAACATCCCCGAGCCGGGCGTGCCCGAGAGCTTCAAGGTTCTGATCAAGGAACTGCAGTCGCTCGGTCTCGATATCAAGGTGCTCGGCGAGGACAAGCAGGAGATCATCATCCGCGAAATGGACGACGACGAGGACGAGGGCATCAACTCCGAGGCCGAGGAGCTGCTCAGCAGCCCGGCCGTCTCCACGCCGTCGCTTGAAGACGAAGACGAAGGCGCGCTGGACGATGAAGAGGACTTCAATCTCGACGAAGTGCCCGGCCTGGACGATATCAGCCTGGACGACGACAAGGCGGACAAGGACAGCCTGCTGCCCGGCGATTTCGACCTGGGAGACATTTCCCTGGGCGACGACGACGGCATGAACGACGACGAATAACGCGGGAAAGGATGTGCTACGGTGTTTGAACTGACAAACCTTGATTCCATCCAGATCGGCATGGCGTCTCCGGAAAAGATCCTTTCCTGGTCTCACGGTGAGGTTTCCAAGCCGGAAACGATTAACTACCGCACGCTCAAGCCTGAAAAGGACGGTCTGTTCTGCGAGCGCATCTTCGGGCCGACCAAGGACTGGGAGTGCAACTGCGGTAAATATAAGCGCGTGCGCTATAAGGGCGTCGTGTGCGACAAGTGCGGCGTGGAAGTGACCCGCGCCAAGGTGCGCCGCGAGCGGATGGGCCACATTCAGCTGGCCGCGCCCGTGAGCCACATCTGGTATTTCAAGGGCATCCCGTCGCGAATGGGCATGCTGCTGGATATCAGCCCGCGCGCGCTGGAAAAGGTGCTGTACTTCGCATCCTTCATCGTGCTGGACGCCGGCGACGTGACCGACGTGAAGAAGCACGACATCATCAGCGATGCGAAATATCGCGAAATCACGGCGCGCGAGAATATCGGTTCCTTCCGGGCCGGCATGGGTGCGGAAGCCGTGAAGGAAATGCTTCAGGAGATCGACCTGGAGGATCTGGCCGCCAAGCTCCGCGCGGAGATTGAAGAGCTGATTAAGAAAGAAAAGGGCCGTGAGAGCGAGGGCCAGAAGCGCGCCCGCGCCGTCAAGCGCCTGGAAGTCGTCGAGGCGTTCCGCCTCAGCGGCCAGAAGCCGGAATGGATGATTATGGACGTCGTCCCAGTCATCCCGCCCGATCTGCGCCCCATGGTGCAGCTCGACGGCGGCCGCTTCGCCACCAGCGACCTCAACGACCTCTACCGCCGCGTCATCAACCGCAACAACCGCCTTAAGCGGCTGCTCGAACTGGGCGCGCCGGATATCATCGTCCGCAACGAAAAGCGCATGCTGCAGGAAGCGGTCGACGCGCTGATCGATAACGGCCGCCGCGGCCGCGCTGTGACCGGCCCGGGCAACCGCCCGCTCAAATCGCTGAGCGATCTGCTCCGCGGCAAACAGGGACGTTTCCGTCAGAACCTGCTGGGCAAGCGCGTGGACTATTCCGGCCGTTCGGTTATCGTTGTCGGCCCGGAACTGAAGCTGTATCAGTGCGGCCTGCCCAAGGAAATGGCGATCGAGCTGTTCAAGCCGTTCGTGATGGAGAAGCTGGTTGCGGGCGGCTACGCCCACAACGTCAAATCCGCCAAGCGCATGGTCGAGCGCGTGAAGCCCGAGGTGTGGGATATCCTCGAGGAGGTCATTCGCGAGCACCCGGTGCTGCTGAACCGCGCGCCTACGCTGCACCGTCTGGGCATTCAGGCGTTCGAGCCGGTTCTGGTCGAGGGCAAGGCCATCAAGCTGCACCCGCTGGCATGTACCGCGTTCAACGCTGACTTCGACGGCGACCAGATGGCCGTTCACGTTCCGCTTTCCATGGAGGCGCAGGCCGAAGCCCGCTTCCTGATGCTGGCCGCGAACAACATCCTCAAGCCGCAGGACGGCAAGCCCGTCATCAGCCCCACGCAGGACATGGTTATGGGCTGCTATTACCTCACCATCGAGGATAAAAACGGCAAGGGCGCCGGCCGCGCGTTCTCCGATATGGACGAAGCGCTCATGGCGTACCAGACCGGTTCCCTGTCCCTGCAGGCGCCCATCAAGGTGCGCGTGCAGCGCGAATGGGAAGGCCAGACGTATACCCGCCTGATCGACTGCACGCTCGGCCGCCTGATCTTCAACGCGGCTGTGCCGCAGGATATCGGCTTCCAGCCCCGCAACACGCTTGACGATATGTTCGTGCTGGAAATCGACAAAAAGGCCGCGAAGAAAGACCTCGGCAAGATCGTCGATATGTGCTTCCGCAAGCATGGCGCGCAGAAGACGGCCGAAGTGCTCGACGCCGTCAAGAAGCTGGGCTACAATTACTCCACCATCGCCGGCGTGACCGTGTCGGTTTACGACATCCTCATTCCGCCGGACAAGAAAGAGATGCTGGCCGAGGCCGATGCGCGCGTGAACAAGATCATGAACGCATACCGTCAGGGCCTGCTCTCCGACGACGAGCGTTATCTGCGCGTGACCGACATCTGGGCGGCCACCACGACGAAGATCCGCGATAAGATCCTTCCCGGCTTGCACAAGATGGAAGAGGACGAGCATCGCTTCAACCCGGTCCTGATGATGACCGAGTCCGCGGCCCGCGGTTCTATCAGCCAGGTTTCCCAGCTGGCCGGCATGCGCGGCCTGATGGCTTCTCCTTCCGGTAAAGTCATCGAACTGCCGATTCGTTCCAACTTCAAAGAGGGTCTGTCCGTTCTGGAGTTCTTCCTCTCGACGCACGGCTCCCGTAAATCGCTGGCAGATACGGCCCTTCGTACCGCTGACTCGGGCTACCTGACCCGCCGTCTGGTCGAAGTGTCGCAGGAGCTGATTATCCGCGAGGAAGACTGCTTCGCCACCCGCCACGAACCCATCCGCGGCACCACCATCACCCGCACCAAGCCGGGCGAGGAGGAAGTCGAGAAGATGGAGGATCGTCTGATGGGCCGCTTTGCGGCGGAGGACATCGTCGATCCCGATACCGGCGAAGTGATCGTTCCCTGCAACGAAATGATCGATTACGATCAGGCCGCGCGCATCGGTGCGAACGAGAAGATTCAGTCCGTCACCATCCGCAGCGTGCTGACCTGCCATAACGAGACGGGCGTGTGCGCCAAGTGCTACGGCATGAACCTTGGCCACGGCGGAATCGTCGATATCGGCGAGGCCGTCGGCGTTATCGCCGCGCAGTCCATCGGCGAACCCGGCACGCAGCTGACGATGCGTACCTTCCACACCGGCGGCGTTGCTTCCGACGAGGATATTACGCAGGGTCTTCCGCGCGTTGAGGAACTGTTCGAAGCCCGCAAGCCCAAGCGCGACGCGACGCTGGCGGAAATCAACGGCGTGGTTCGCATGGGCGAAACCAAGAAGCGCCGCGAGATCATCATCACCGGCGACAGCGGCGAAGTCAAGACCTACCCGATCAACTACGGCAGCCGCCTGAAGGTTCAGGAAGGCGACCGCGTGACCGCGGGTCAGGAACTGACCGAAGGCGCGATCAACCCGCACGATCTGCTGCGCATTCTCGGCGTGAAGGCTGTGCAGAATTACCTGCTCAGCGAAGTCGTCAAGACGTACCGTCAGCAGGGCGTTGACATCGCCGATAAGCACATCGAAGTGATCGTGCGCCAGATGCTGCGCAAGGTTCGCATCGAGGATGCGGGCGATACCAGCCTGCTGCCCGGCTCTCTGGTGGATATTTTCCGCTTCGAGCAGGAAAACGAGGATACCATCCTCGCGGGCGGCCGTCCGGCCGTCGCCAAGCGCGTGCTGCTCGGTATCACCAAGGCTACGCTGGCTACCGACAGCTTCCTGTCGGCCTGCTCCTTCCAGGAGACGACCCGCGTGCTGACCGAAGCCGCCATCAAGGGCAAGTGCGATCCGCTGGTCGGCCTGAAGGAAAACGTCATCATCGGCAAGCTGATCCCTGCCGGTACCGGCATGAAGCGCTACAAGAACACGGAAATCCGCGAAGCGCTGTAAACATACGCAACAGGGCGCGCTGTACATCTACGGCGCGCCTTTTTCGTAACATGAGAGCATGGAAGGAGAAGGTTTTCATGCATGAGGAGAGGTTTCGGTTCGCAGGGCGCGTGGTTTCCTGCGAACGCTGCGGGTCGGGGCATATCAACGGGACGTATCTGGTCCGCACGGATGCGCCGAAGAAATATATTATGCAGGAGATCAACCGCCAGGTGTTTCGCGACGTTCCGGCGCTGATGCGGAACATCGCGCTGGTGACGCGCTTTCTGGCGCGCGAGGACAAAGATCCGCGCCATGTGCTTACGCTTGTGCCGACGAACGAGGGCGAGGACTGGTTTGAGGACGAGCAGGGGCGCGCATGGCGCGCCTATGAATACGTGGAAAACAGCGTCTGTCTGGATCAGCCGCGAACGCTGCAGGAGTTTGCGCAGAGCGGCCGCGCGTTCGGCGAGTTCCAGCGGAAACTGGCCGGGTTCGACGCGGCGCAGTTGGCGGAAACGATCCCGCATTTTCACGATACGCCCGCGCGCTGCTTAGCGCTGCATGAAGCGGCGGCGCGCGACGCGCTGGGACGCGCGGCGGGCGTGCAGCGCGAGATAGACTTCGCTCTCTCGCACGAAAAAGAGGCCGGCGCGATGACCGGTATGCTCGCGCGCGGAGAACTGCCGCTGCGCGTGACGCATAACGACACAAAGCTGAACAACATCCTGCTGGACGCGCAGACGGGCGAACCGCTGTGCGTGATCGATCTGGATACGGTAATGCCCGGACTGGCGGGGAACGATTTCGGCGATTCGATTCGCTTCGGCGCGTCGACGGCGCTCGAGGATGAGCGCGATCTGGCGAAGGTAGAGCTTTCGCTGGAACGTTACGAGGCGTATGCCCGCGCGTTCCTGGGCGCATGCGGCGCAAGCCTGACGCGCGCGGAAATCGAGACGCTGCCGCTGGGCGCAATGCTGATGACCTACGAAAACGGCGTGCGGTTCCTGACCGACTATCTCAGCGGCGACGTGTATTTCCATATCGAGCGCGAGGGGCAGAACCTCGACCGCGCGCGCACGCAGTTCAAACTGATCGAAGATATGGAAAAGAAATGGGCGCGCATGGCGCGTCTGACGGAGGAGGCGGCGAAGGCGTGACGGAGACGACGCTTTGCTATATCCGGCGCGGCGGCGAGTGGCTGATGCTGCACCGCGCAGGGCGTGAAAACGACGAAAACGCGGGCAAGTGGATCGGCGTGGGCGG